>DASXCC010000090.1:0-30303 GCA_036491415.1 Terriglobales bacterium
CAGATCGGCAGGACCGGCGACGCGATCCCGTGGCTGGAAAAAGTTGCAGCGCAGCTTGGCGAACCGGACGTTCAGGCGATTCGAGCACTCATTGAAGAATGCCGCAAATCGGCTTCGCCTTCCTTTTCGGATGAAATTGAAAATTACCTGCTGAAGTTTGCCGGCCGGGACGACAACGAAAAGTCCTATCTAAAAACACATCTGGCCCGTTACACAAAAACTCTCGAACTGCTGCCTCACGCCACCCCCGGCCAAACTTTATTGGAGTTAGGCGCGGCTTTTCATCACATCACTCCTGCGCTTAAGACTTTAAAAGGATACGAAGTCCGCTGCAGCGATGTGTGGGAAGGCGAACCGCAAATCACTCGCGACGTCACTTCTGTGGATGGCACAGAGACCCATAGCTTCGCTGTGGATAATTTCGACGTTGAGCGCTTTCCCTGGCCTTATCCCGACCGATCGTTTGACGTCGTCATGTGCTGCGAAATGATGGAGCACCTGATCACCGACCCAATGGGCGTGGTCAACGAGATCAACCGCGTCCTGAAACCTGCGGGCCGTTTGCTGGTGACAACTCCTAATATGGCCAGCGCAAAAAGCGTGGAGTACGCATTGCGCGGCGAGAGTCCTTACATCTATGGGCGCTACGAACCCGGCGGCCGGCCCACGGACCATCACAATCGCGAATACACCACGAATGAGCTTGAGCGATTGTTGGAGCTGGGCGGATTCCAGATGGAGCGCATCTTGACCCACGATAGTTGGTGGAACCGCGATCGCTCGTTGTTGCGGTTGTTCGCATCCCGCGGATTACCGGTCGCGCGGCGCGGCGACAACACACTGTGTCTGGCTCGAAGAGTTACGGCTACTGCCGACCGCCATCCCGAAGAGTTCTATTTGAAGTTGGGCACGCAAGCCTCGCGACGCGATCAGCAAACAGGCGATGAAGTAATTGAAGAATTGGACAATGATCGCCCGCTGCGAATCTTGATCGCAAATGAAATGCTGCCGCAGACCGACCGCAACGGATCGGATGTTCGCCTCATGCAAATTGTCCGCGAGATGCGCGAGCAAGGGCACGAAGTCACATATCTCGCTCGCAATGGCTATCTGCGTGAATACTACAGCGCCGAACTCGAAGCGCTCGGCGTAAAAATCTACGCGCATGACGCGGAACGTCTGGGATATCTCGGCTTTGACGATCCCGCCGACTGGACGCTCGACGAAGTATTAGCAGAAGGAAAGTTCGATCTGTCTGTTTTGCTGCTGTGGTTCTGGACGGGCACAACAGTTCCCGAGCATTACATTCCGGCGATCCGGCACAAATCGCCGAAGACGCGCATCGCCGTCCTTACTGACGACCAGCATGGACTGCGCGAGCTACGCATGGCTGAGTTGCAAGGCACCTGGGCCGATTTCGAACGCGCCGAAAATTACGCCTCGCGCGAGCTTGAAATCTATCGCAACGCCGATATTGTTTTATCCATCTCGGAAGATGATCGAAGGGGATTGATCGCCCGCGATCCAAATCTGAACATCAGCCTGCTTCCCATGATGGCCGAACTTACGCCGGAAGGACGCACCTTCGAAGAGCGTGACGGAGTTTTATTCCTGGGCAATTTTTCGAACGCCGCTAATAAAGATGGTGTGCAGTGGATCATGGAAGAAGTATGGCCGCGCGTATACGCGCAGCTTCCGAATGCAACTCTATCTTTAGCGGGCAGCAATTTTCCGGAAGGACTTGGCTCGCAGCGTGCCGGAGTTAGACCCATCGGCCACGTGCCAGACTTGAAGCCGCTTCTGGCGCAGCATAAATTATTCGTTTGTCCGATTCGCTTCGGAACGGGAATCAAAACGAAAAACCTTTCTGCCCTGGGTAGTGGGCTTCCACTGATCACAACCACCATCGGTGCGGAAGGCATGAACCTGCGCAACGGCGAACATGCCTTGATCGCAGACAACGCGGAAGAATTTGCCAATGCAATCGTCGCCGCTTACCCCAATGAAAATTTGTGGCGCCAGCTTTCCCGGCAAGGTCGGAAGCATATTTCAGTCGAGTTTGGACACAAACGTTTACAGAACGCGGTTCGCGCACTTGTACAGCAGGCGCGGACTACCAAGCCGCAACAGAATACAGCGTACGAACCCGAATATCTTGCGATAGAAAAGACGGATTCCGAAATCATTGCGTGCCGTCCAGCGAAGTACCGCAACTGGCTGCGATTGCTTGCGCATGTAAATACAGCGAACAAATTTTTAGCGGACGACGATCCTTCGCGTGCTCTCGCGCAGCTTCGCCATATTTTCAGTGTTGCTCGTGACGGCGATCACGCTCATGTTTTGTTCGATCATGTTTTGCACCTGATGGCTCGCTGTTATCGCCAGATAGGCGATGCAGAAAAAGCACGGCAATGCGAGCAGAACAAAACTGAATCAGAAGGTTCGCGCGCGATTCAACCAGAGAACGCTGATGCGCCGATAACGTCAGAGCCGCAAATTTCCGTCATCCTCCCGACGCACAATCGCGCAGCTCAACTTAAAATCTGCCTGGCGAATTTAGCGGCGCAATCTTTGCCCGCTCAGCAATGGGAATTGATTATTGTTGACGATGGGTCCACGGACAACACCAGACAAGTTTGTTCCGAATTCACCAGCTTCTGCCATTTTGCATACATCCGGCAGCAACACGCGGGAATCGGCGCAGCCCAACAAGCCGCAGTCGAACGCGCAAAAGGACAATTTCTCTTATTTATTCAGGATGACACCATCCTTTCCTCTTCGCTGCTTGCCGATCATCTTCGCGCGCAATATGCGTTGCATGGCGAGAGGGCCGCGATCGTGGGAAATCGCGCTTATCCGCCGGAAGCCGCGGAAAATGCTTTGAACCTGTTCATCGCCCAGCATTCTTTATTTTTTATTCAGTCGGTGCTTCCGGCAGAACTTCAAGCCGGCCGCTATTACCTGATGGCTGCGCACTTCAGCATTGCGAAAGAACTTCTGTTGGCGGAAGGCTCATTCGATCCTGAATTAAAAACGGCCTCAGATGTTGACCTTGCGATTCGCATGCACAAGAGCAGCTGCCGCCTGATCATGCGCACTGATTTTCGGGCCGAACATAATCACCTTTCCACTTCGGTGGAGGACTTAATAAGTAAAGCTGAACTCTATGGCGCTGCCCAGGCACAGCTTTTCCGGAAATATCCTTCATTAATCGGCGATGGCGCAGGGGCCTACGGCAAGCTGGATTCCGCCGCCATTAAAAAACTTCAGCAACTGGTAAAACACAATCGCCAGCAGGTGCGGGAGCACACGCAGGCGCTGGAAAAAATCAGCGCGATCGATCTGCGTCCCCTTATAAAGGATGAGCAAGCGAATAAACGAAAGCTGGAGAGCATCATGCAAACCGTAAAAGATGCGGTTCCAGCTATTTACTGGTCGCACTTCTTCGCCAGCTTTCTGGAAACCTGGAATGAAACGAAGGTAAAAGCTGCAGTCGCAGGCGATTAGCTGGATAAAAAAATATGGTTACTTTTTGGCAAGGTCTAGCAAGAATCTGGTTTCGTAACCATAGTAAGTGCTTTGTATTGAGCAAATTTCAAGTTAGGAGAATGCCCTAGTAACACGAATTCCGATTACCAGCGTTACCTGTCGGACTGTATAGAAATTTTAGAAGTGCCGATAAATAGCCCGCACAGAATAGACCTCCTGCTTCAAATAGCGGTACTCGGCAACTTGAGGTCAAGCCGAGGCCTTACAGTGCAGGCGGAATTCGAAAAGGAGATTTTCCAATGTCACTTAGCATTTTGAACAACATTTCGTCTCTGTCAGCACAGAATCAGTTGCAACTCACGCAGGCTTCGTTGAGCAAGACCCTGCAACAGCTTTCTTCTGGTTCACGTATCAACTCCGGCGCGGATGACGCTGCTGGTTTGGCCATTGCTGATGGTTTGAACGCGAACGTCACAGCTTTAACTCAGTCTACCCGCAATGCCACCGACGGTGTCGGTATGTTGCAGGTTGCTGACGGTGCTCTTTCGCAGATCACCTCACTTCTGAACCGCGCTGTAACCCTGGCGACTGAATCGTCCACCGGAACGGTGAGCGACAGCCAGCGTACCGCGTTGGATGCTGAATTCACCTCGATCAAAACCGAAATCAACACGATCGGCCAGAAAACGACCTACAACGGTCAGGCGATCTTCGGTGCGGCCGCGAACCTGACGGTTTACATGTCAGATTCCAGCTCTGCCGGTACCACCAGCGTCTCCGTGACCATCGGTCAGGTTGACGCCGGCCACCTCGGCGCGGTCAGCGTTTCCGCCGATGCATTGGATACCGCTGCGCACGCACAGACCGCGATTGGCGACATCAACAGCGCGATTGCTGCTGTTGCTTCACTCCGCGGCACACTTGGCGCCAGCTCCAACCAGCTCCAGGCTGCCAGCAGCGTTATGAGCAACCAGATCCAGAACCTGACCAGTGCGGAAGACGGCATCCGTTCTGCCGACATCGGCCAGGCTTCTTCAGACCTGTCGAAGTTCACGATTCTGCAACAGACTGGTATCGATGCGTTGCAGCAGTCGAACAATATGGAACAGTCAGTATTGAAGCTGCTCCAATAATTACGGCCTAGGATTGGTGGGGCTAACCGGCCCCACCAAATCTAGTTTAGTAACGGAGCAGAGAGAAAGGGGTCATATATAAATGAGTACAACACCCTCGGTTAATCTTGGTTCTCTGTTATCTGCTCTCGGTGATTCATCCAGCGGCATTGACGTCAGCTCCGCAGTCAGCCAAATTCTTCAGAACGAAGCCATCCCACAACAACAGTTAGAAGCGCAGCAAGCGACGCTGCAAGGTCAGACCAGCGCCATCAACTCGCTGGAAAGTCTTATCAGCACCCTTGAGACATCTTTGCAAGGCCTCGGAGATCCTGGAGGATCCGCCTCGAGTATGGCGACCTCGTCTTCGAATGACGCGATTGTCAGCGCGACCGCCGCTCCAGGCACTGCTACTGGCAACCACGTAGTCGTGGTGAACAATGTAGCTTCCACCGGCGCGTGGTATTCCGCCGCCGTGGCCAGCGGCACCACCGCATTGCAGGCAGGAAGTTTCAATCTTACAGTTGGTTCCAACGCGCCCGTCGCCATCACAGTGGGCAGCGGCGTGAATACGCTCAGCGATCTTGCCACCTCCATCAATCAACAGAATTTAGGCGTGACCGCCAACGTAATTACCGATTCGACAGGTTCGCGTTTGGCCATTGTCAGCAACAGCTCCGGCGCGGCCAATGATTTTTCCATCACCAACGACACGAGCATCGGCTTCACCCAGGCAGTGCAGGGAAAAGACGCTTCGCTCACCGTGGATGGAATTCCCATCACCAGCGCCAGCAACAGCGTCACCAGCGCGGTGAATGGCCTCACATTGAACTTAGTGAGCGCGGCGCCGAATGCAGAAGTTAACATCTCCGTCGCTCCAGATTCCGACCAGATTTCGCAGGCACTCAGCAGCTTCGTCTCTGCCTACAATGCCGTTATTCAAAACGTGAACTCGCAGTTCTCCTTCGACCAGACCAGCAACACCGCAGGCACTCTGGCCGGCGACAGCACAGTTCGCATGTTGCAAGAGGCAATGCTCACCGCCGGAAATTATAGCGGGACATCGGGCGCCATTACGACGCTCGGTCAGTTGGGCATAAACATGAACAACGATGGCACGCTGACTTTAAACACATCCACGCTGAACAGCGCGATTCAGTCCAATTTCAGCGCCGTGCAAAACTTTCTGCAAGGCACTGCCGCCAACGGCTTTGCCACGAGCCTGAATAACCAGCTCAATTCATTCACGGATCCTACTAATGGCGCTTTCACGGTGGAGCTCCAAAGCATCTCCAGTGAAAACTCTGACCTGCAAGACCAGGTCAACGACTTCCAGGATTTCTTGAATAGCGAGCAGACTCGCCTGACCACCGAATACAACCAAATTGACGCCACACTGCAACAGTTGCCGATCCTGCAAAAACAGATTGCGTCGGAACTCGGCGAGAACACTTCGGGGAATAGTTAATGAACTGGAAAGAAACTGAACTTTCCTACCGCAGAGCGGAGATTAAAGACGCCACTGCGGTACGGTTGGTCATCATCATGTACGACATGCTCGTCGCCGATTTGCAGCGGGCCATCGAAGCCATCCACGCAAGCGACGTTGAAAAGCGCTCCGCCGAGATCAAGCATGCATTCCTGGTGCTGCAACAGCTCGAAGGATCGCTCGAGATGGAAAAGGGCGGCGAGTCGGCCAAGAACCTTTCCTTCTTTTACTCGGTGATGCGCAGCAAGATTTTAGAGGCTCACATCAAGATCAGCGTTCCCATGTTGCAGAAGCAGGTCGAGCACATCCTCGACGTGCGTAGCGCCTGGGAGCAGGTGGACCCCGGCAAAGCAAGCGCCGCAGCGGCAGGAGCAAGCTCAGGCGCCACGTATGCCTCAGCCGATCCAGAGGTGACCACGCATGTTGTCACCAACGTTGCGGATGAATCGCCGCGAAGCGGCAGTTGGTCGGCGTAACTTTTCCTTTGCCTTTCTCAAGCCGAATTAGTGCCACTTGAGCATGATTTAGTACCCAAAACGCAGATGACTAGCGTAATTCCGCTTCCCTAAAGCGCCCTTCACGACCTGCCGATAGATCATGCGTAGGATCCTGAGGACCTTCAGGCAGAAATATCCGTCGATGGCGTGTGTGGCTGCAAACCGCAGCATGCGGGGCATTCGACAGGTGGATAGTTCTGGGCCTGAAGGCAGCCCAGGCCTTCGCTTGCGAATAGTTGGCGGCCATCATAACGATTTCTTCCAGACTCCAAACATGATCGTTTAGTCCAGCAGGCATTGCTGGTGTGATCATTAGTGTTTTGTGCTTCCGGGTCAGGATTACCACCCGCTAACAGTTTTCATTTCGCACCCAATGCAGGTCGCTGGGAAGTATCGCAAGACTTCAAACTGACTCATTCACTTTATTTTTTTAACTTTCCCACTCGTTACAAAAACAGAAAAAGACAGCCGCTTCAAACAAGCCGTCCGTCTTCCATATTTTTATATTTTTAACTCAGAGCACTGCTGTAGATGTTTGGGCCTCGTAGCATCCCCCTGTTACGAGGCCTTCCTAATTGATCGTTCAGAAGAAAGATCAAAATCGAGAAGAAACTACTTCAGGTAATCGAGCAGCGTATTCTGCGCGACGCGGGCTGCCGCTGCGAGCGCTGCCTGATGGGTGATTTCCGAGTTGGAAAGATCCGTCGCTGCTTTCGCCATATCCACGCCAACCAGATCGTTCTGCTGCGATGCCAGGTTCACTTTTTCGGATTGCAGATAGGTCGAGTTTGAATTCAACTGGTCCACGGCGTTTCCATAAAACACGCGCTGCTGGGTAACGTAGTTGAATGCCGTGCGGAGCTGCGTAGTGGCCGTGCCGATGGCGGTATTGTCGCCGCTTTGTAATGCAGTCACAAGTTGCTGCAAGGACCCCATTACATCGCTACCCGCGCCCTGGAACATCTGATCGCCGGGAATATTTGTCTGAATGCTGCGGCCGGTCCCAATCTCCACCGTGTTCACGCCGGAATTTCCGTTATAGGCGACGCCGGAGGGTTGCGAAGCGTCAGCCACATAGGGAGGCTGCGTGCTCGCCGTGCCTCCGAAAATGTACACACCCTGATACGAAGTATTCGCCAGCTGCATGACCTGCTGCTGGATTCCCACAATCTGTTGCGCGATTCCCTGTTGATCGGTCAATGACATCGTGCCGGTTGCGCCTTGCACTCCCAGCGAGATCGCCTGGTTCAGAACTGATACAACAGAACTCAAGGTCGAATCCGCTGTCTGTAACATGCCTTCCACGTTGCTTGTGTTCTTGATGAACTGATCGGTCTGGTCGGACTCGGTCAGATTGCCAACCAGAGCCGCGGCCGCCGCGGGATCATCCGAAGGAGAGTTCACGCGCCTGCCCGTGGAAAGCTGCTGCATCGCAGTGTTTTCCTGCTGCTGCGTAGTCCATATTGCGTTAAGAATGTCGGGCGTGATGTTTGGATTCACTCGCATCGTAAGTCACCTTAGGAAGTTGCTCCCATGCCGATCACGGTTTGGGTCAATTCATCGACGGTAGAAATTACGCGCGCAGCCGCTTCGAATGCACGCTGATAGGTGATGAGGTTCGTGCTCTCCTCATCGATGGAAACTCCAGAAATCGAACCCCACTGATCTTGCAACTGATTCAGGCTCGCAGTTCCGGCGGTAGATTCTGCCTGCGCCTGCTGCGTGAGGTTGCCGACGTTGAACACAATATTCGAAAAACTGTCAGTCGGGCTCGCGCCAGAGGGCAATTCCGTTGTTTGCACTCCGGAAAGATTCGCAATGTTGCCGTTGCTGCCAGCCGAACCGTCAGAGCTGGCCGCGACTGCATTCGGATCGGTAATCACAACCGAGAAGCTTGACGCCGCGCCCGCGCCGGCAGCCGCGGAGAAAAACGCTCCGCCGGCGTTGCCGTTTAAATCCGTGCCAGCTTCGTGCGCAGTATTGAATGCGGTTGCGAATTGGCTGGCCAATGTATCGAGCTGATTAAGAACTCCCGGGACGTCCTGATCGCGAACCTGCAGTGTGCCGCCGAGTTTTCCATTCTGAATGGAACTCGTAATATCGGTTCCCTGCGAGAACACATGCGTCGTACCGGTGGAATCTGCTTGTGCCGTTAATGCGAAGTTCTGTCCGCCGACCACCAAAGCCGCGCCATTCGCGGTTGTGATGGTTTGTCCATTTTCGGTTTGAATGACGTTGACGTCAGTCAACTGCGAAAGCTGTTGCACCAGTTGCGTTTCCTGATCGAGCAACGTTCCCGGCTCTTGTCCCAGCTTTTCCATCTGGGCCACTTGCACGTTCAATTTGGCGATTTGCTGGGTAAGACTGTTGACCTGGTTCACGTTCTGGGAAACGTTCAGGTTCAAGCTCGACTCGATATTCGAAAGCTGCGTGGAAGTCTGGTTGAATGAGCTGGCCAAATTCTGTGCCGCTGTAATCACAGCCTGCCGCTGCGGAACGCTTGTCGGATTGGTGGAAAGTTGACTCAGGCTGTTGAAAAAGGCGCTCATGTTGGCGCCCACGCCCGTAGACGAATCCGAGAAAAGCTGCTGTATCTGATTCAGGGAATCCACTTGCGCCTGGGCCCCGCTCTGCTGCTGATTCTCTTCGGAAATGCGAAGGTCAAGAAGGGTATCGCGGATGCTCTGCACTCTTTCCAGCGTCACGCCCCCGCCATAGGTGATGCCGCCTTCCACGGTCGGAGTATTTTCCGTGATGTCCGGAACTTCTCGTGTATATCCCGCCGTGTTCGCGTTCGAGATGTTGTTGCTGGTCACTTGCAACGCCGCCTGATCCGCCAGCAGCGACTGCACTGACATCAGCATTGTTGAAGTTAGTCCAGGCATGTTTCTAGACCTCGCACGACCAGGTAGTCTGGCTGTTCATGGATTTTTTATCGAGACCCGCTCCGTAACAACGGTAGAGGCCGCCGAGCAATGAGACTGTCCGGCTGGAACGTTTTAACAATGCCGCATACACGCGCTTCTTTTGCGCCAGCGCCATGTATGCATTGCGAATTTCTGGAGTTTGGATCGAAGGTTTTGCATCACTCGAAACCGGCAACATTTTCATGGTCGCGATTTCGTGGCAGAGCCGCTCCTGAACTGCCAGGCTCTGCTCCAACAATTTAACGTCGTTCTTCTCCAGCGCGGAAATAGCCATTTGCAGCTCTTCCGCCAAAGCACGAACGCGAACCAGGTGCTCGTTGTGTGATTTACCTTTTTGATCCAGAACGGTCATAACATCCTTCATTAGAAATTCTCATTTACCGCTTCACTGCCATTACGCGTTGAAGTTGCTAATCATCGCGTCAGCAATCTGGTCGGGATCTACGGAATAGCTCCCGTTCTGAATCGCCGAGCGAAGACTATCTACCTTGTCCTGACGGACCTCCGGTGATTCGAGGGCCTTGGACGCAAGCGAGCTGAGGGTGACAGAGTCTCCGCCAAGCTCCGTGCTTTCATCGGCTCGTGACGAGCGGAATTTGTCCGTCACGGACGATTTATTCGACTTCTCAGTTTCAGTACCCCGCTGAAGGGGAAGATTCGAATCTATTCTCATAAAAGAACCTCGAGTTTCAGTAGTGGCATAGCCTAATCGGCACTCGTGGTCTGAAACTTTAGTTTCTGTACCTTGGGTAAGGACTTTTTAAGTCCTTACGAATCTTTCACTTACCGGCAACAGGAGGCGCAACCGGCGTTTTTGCAGCATCGACCGCCGAATTGGCCTTATCCAAATTCTTTTCTAAACCCTTTGCAATCATCGCGGCAATCCCTAAACCGCCGGATTTCGACATCGCCTGTGCCAGAGACTGGGTCGCAATTCCCTGCAATTGATCGTGGCCGGGATCGGTCTGGTCCGGATCGGTTCCCGGCACCGTGGCGAAAGATTTCTCTGCCTGATCAAGCCATTGGCCGATCAAAATGCTTTCAAAATCGTGCGCCGATTTTTCGATCTTTGATTTGTCACTCGGCTTTGCTTTGAGATCTTTGATCCCTTGATTCGCAGATGCCTGACTCAGGCTCTGCACAACAAGCGACGAATTCGTAAGCGAAACTCCCGACATTATTGGATCTCCAATTCCGCCTGCAAGCCGCCCGCGGACTTGATCGCCTGGAGGATCGCGACGACATCGTGAGCAGTGGCACCCATTGTGTGCAAACCGTTGATCAACTCTTCGACGTCCGCGCCTTCACGCAACTGAATATTTTTCGCGGGCGCTTCGGATGCTGTCACGTCGGTATCTTTGATCACCTTGGTATCGCCGGTGCGTGAGAACGGTCCCGGTTGCGAAACCGCAAATTTCGTAATGACTTCTACCGTCAGATCGCCGTGAATTACCGCAACTGGCGACAGCTTCACATCCCCGCCCATAACAATCGTTCCAGTGCGTTCGTTGATGATGACCTTTGCCGGAGGATGGAAGTTGATGGACAGGTTTTGCACTTCGGAAATCAGATCCGGAACAGACGATACACCTGACTGGGCTACGCTAACGTCTATGCGGCGGCTATCCAATGCTACGGCCGCAGACTTTTTCAAATCTGCATTGATGACGGCAGCGACATCGCGCGCCGCAGTGAAATCAGGATTACGAAGAATGAACGACAACGTTGAAAATCGGTTGATGTCAACGGAAGCATCTTTCTCAACAATTCCACCTTCTGGAACCCGTCCGACTGTGGAGTGGTTTACTTCTTTCAGATTTCCATTCGAGCCCGCGCTGTAACCGCCAAGCGTCAATGGACCTTGGGCCTGGCCATACACTTGGCCATCCACGCCGTGTAGCGCGGTAAGCAAAAGAATTCCACCTTCGAGACTCTTGGCATCGCCAACGGAAGAAACTGTCACGTCAACCGTGGTGCCAGGACGGGCAAACGCGGGAAGTTCCGCTGTCACGATGACCGAAGCTACGTTGCGGACCTGAATGGCTGCCGCGGGAATTTGCAATCCTAAACGTTGCAGAACGTTGGCTAATGTCTGCGTTGTGAAAACCGTCTGCTGGCGGTCCCCGGTTCCCTTCAATCCGATAACGATTCCATAGCCTATAAGAGGATTGTTGCGAATGCCTTCAATCGAGGCAATATCACGAATCAGAACGCGGCTGTTTTCCTGAGCATCCGGCGGAGGCGCGCTCGGCGCTACCGGCACGGCGTTTGCAGTTTGCGCGGGAGCGACTGAAGTGGCTACAGGCTTCGGAGCATTCGCGGGATTTGGGTTCGTTGCATCGGGCTTTGCGGCCGCCAAAGAAGTAAGGGCAGAAGCAATAATAAGGAGAAAGAGAGCGACGCCGGCAAAATAGCGGCCGTACTGCTTCCAATTGGAATTTCTATCGTTCATCCGCATCAGAAGCCCACAAACCATAAGATTGCCCGCATGATGGGATTCGGACGCGCCGTCGCATCGGAGATCACGCCCTTCCCTTTCAATTCAATTTGCAGATTGGCCAACGCAGTCGAAGGAACTGTGTTATCGGGATTTATATCTCCCGGACGCAGCACTCCGCGCGCAAACAATGTTTCATGCTGGTTGCTCATGAAGACTTCGCGCTGGGCTTCGACGACAAGGTTTCCATTCGGCAGTACTGCGATCACCTGCGCGGAAACTGCCGTCAATAATTTCGAAGTATTGGAGGAAGTTCCTTGTCCTTTTAATTGCGTGCTGGAATTTGCTCCAAACAGAGGATTCACTCCGCCCACTTTCAACTTGCCGGGCAAAGCGGTAATCTGCGAATTTGTCTGGAAGTTGCGTTCCTGGTCGACAGCTCCGGCGGATTGTGCCGTGGTCTGCTCTAAAACCTGAATCATGATGATGTCGCCAATGCGATGCGCTTTATAATCGGCGGTCATATCCGTAAGCATGCTGCCCGCCGACCATAGACTTCCCAACGTGGTCACGGGCGCAGCTACGGTTTCCTGATCTTGTAGTTGCCGAACATATTCCGCGCGTGTTTGCTGCGGATCTTTGAATTTTGCCTTGGCGAAAGAGAATTGTGCCGATAGAAGAATAGCCGCAACTCCGGCCACACCCACATAGCGTCGGATGGTCGGGTTGAATGTTTCAGCGATCATTGAGATCTTCCTTGGAGAACGCCTGCTTCCACGACTTCTCCTTGATACCGTTGTTTCTTGTCCGGGCTGGAAAGGCGGATAATTTCACCCTTCCTGCCGCTCTCCAGGCAAATTACAGGGAGCGTAATTTGTAGGTTCTGGTTTTGGATAAACAGCGTGGCCCGCTGCCCACCAACAACCAGAGGTTTTTCCGCGGACTTCAAATTTTTCTGTGGCGCAATATTTTCATGCAGAACGTTGAAAAAGCTGCTCGTTTGCACCGGCGCTCGCTTGTCGCGCAATACAACATAGAACGGCAAGCACTCGCGGATGTTCGGACAACGCAGCAGCGCCTTCAGACTTCCGTTTCTCCATGAAGAAACATTCACGACAGAAAGTTGAGGGTTCTGACCAGCGGAACTTACCGCCGAAAGAAATTGTACTTCTTCCGTTTTTGCGGCAATCCCGGCGGAATTCAAAACCCGGCTCACATGTTCCGGCGTGATGGCGAAGCGTTCCGTGGCGATGGTAGCCGCATTCGCGACCTTCGCAAGAACGCCGGCAATCGCTATGGCGATGAGCGCCCAAGCCATCCACCCGAAATGTTGGTTCCGTTTCATCTGTTATTCGCTACTCAATTCGTTATCGTCCAAGGCTGTTCAAGTCCTGGAACATCTGGTCAGCCGCCGTCACCACGCGCGAGTTTGATTCATACGAGCGCTGCGCAATGATCATGTTGATGAATTCATCCACCACATTTACGTTCGACTGCTCGAGCATTCCCTGCTGGATGCTGCCGAGACCTTCCGTACCGCCGGGTGTACCGACAATCGGATCGCCGGACGCGGTCGTGGGCAGAAGCAAATTGTTGCCGACGCTGTTCAAACCACCCGGGTTCGGAAACAGGGCCAACTGAATGCTGCCGACTTGCGAAGCTTGTGTTTGTCCAGGCTGTGTGACGGAAACCGTCCCATCCGAACCGATGGTTACGTTTGTCGCGTCCGCTGGAATCGTGATGTTCGGCTGCAACGCATTGCCGTCAGCTGTCACAATGTTTCCCTGCGCATCCAGATGGAAGGAACCGGCGCGGGTGTAAGCGAGCGTGCCGTCCGGCATGGTCACTTGGAAAAATCCCTGACCTTGAATTGCGATGTCCAAAGGATTGCCGGTGTTGGTCAGATCTCCCTGCGACTGGATCACTTCGGTGGCGCCAGGTTTTGCGCCGAGTC
The DNA here is from genome assembly GCA_036491415.1 of Terriglobales bacterium. Classification (GTDB taxonomy): domain Bacteria; phylum Acidobacteriota; class Terriglobia; order Terriglobales; family Acidobacteriaceae; genus JAICKN01. The sequence continues at coordinate 13,906 of DASXCC010000090.1, forward strand.
CGATTTGCAATCCGGCGGCAACGGTGGTCTGTTGCGTGGCGGCGGCTCCGGGCATAATCAGGTTTTGATAAATAAGATCCGAGAACTGAACGCGGCGTCGTTGAAATCCCGACGTGCTGGAGTTCGCGAGGTTGTTCGCGATGTTGTCCAGGTTCAACTGTTGTGCGGTCATGCCGCTGGCTGCCGTATAAAGTGCGCGAAGCATAATTTTTCCCCTTTAACCGTTAACTTTCGGAAGTTCTGAAACTGCAATCTCATTCATGTCTGTATGGAACATGGAAAGCGCGCGCTGCATGAGTTCCGCATAGCGCTGCGTCGTTACCAATTCGACTGCGCTGGCAACCGCATTCACATTCGACGATTCCAGCATTCCCTGTTCAATCTTTGATTGGGTGGCTGCCTTCTCAGTCTTGTCCGGAGCCGAATAATAAGTTTTGCCGATGCTCTCCAGTTTTGTGCCGGCAGGAAATTCCACCATCTTTACTTTTCCCGCGACCGCTCCATTCACCGAGATCGTTCCATCGGAGCTGACAGAAACTGGACCACCAACAATTGGAATCGGGCCTGAATCGCCCATCACGGGATCGCCTTCAGACGTAACCAACTGCCCTTGCGGCGAAACGTGGAAATTACCGTTGCGAGTAAATACTTGTCCGCCAGGAGTTTTAACTTCAAAAAAACCCGGCCCTTCAATTCCCATATCCATGTCATTTCCCGTGCGATCCAAATTGCCCTGGGAAAGGTCAAGGCTGGTTCCGCCAAGAACACCAAAGTTGTTGATTGCTTTATTAAGCGCGGAAGTCGGGGCGCCGGAAGCTGTTGCCAGCAAGGAGCTGAACACATCGTGCTGCGCGCGATAACCCGGCGTGCTTGTGTTGGCCAGGTTGTTCGCCACCATATCTAAAGACTGCGTACGCGCCATGAGTGCTGTACACGCTGCGTAGAATCCACTGTCCATGCATGGCCTCCCGTACAGATACAAGCACGGGCAAGGCCAGCGTCAATGTTTGTAAGTGATTGAATCGTGGTGCAGGCGTGCATGATGAATGAGAAAGGAATTAAATCCGCAATCAGCCGGAAAAGCTGATTGCGGAAATTACGGTGTGTTCATTAACAATGGATGAGTTTTATTTTGTGTCGCAACCACCGGCCAGCATCATTTCCATGAGCTGCACCCATTCTGTGGCTGAGTTCGAAATCTTCCACAACAGGTAAGAAGGTAATGAATCCGTAGCTTCTTCGTGACCGCGAATCACACTCGCCAGGACGGATGGAAAGTTCCAGGCTCGTGCCAGGGCATAACCAAGCTCTCCCAGATCTGTGGCTTCAAACTCCGGAATACGCCACCCCAGCAGAATTGGCAATTTGCCGATCTGATGCAGAAGACCCGTTAGATAAGCGTCCCCGGGAGTGATTTCGCTTTCGCCAACCGCGAGTTCCTCGGCGATCAGCGCGATGAGGTGCGAGTGCATCCAGAACCGGGCGCAAATATTCACGCCGATTTCGCCGGACGGATGTTCGGTCAAAACAGGAATGCTTTTAATCAGCTTCTTGAATTTCTCGATTCCGAGGTGAACGACAATCTCTTCGATCGAAGGTAATACGCCCGCGCTCTGTGACTCAAAGATCTCTTCGTGCGACAGGCATAGAAGGTGAATTGTTAAACCAAGGTCGCCACGAACGACTGCGCCAATCGCGTTCAGGTCAGGCGCGTTTTCGCCAAGGAGTTTTTCCAGGCGTAACAAAGTCGTCGTCAGCACCGGTACATCTGGAATCGCCGTGCCGTGCGCCTTTTGGTTTGTACGGCGTGCCGGAGATAACTCCGTATATTGTTGCAACGCCAGCCAGGGATAGTATTTCTGATTTTTAGACATTACGATAACCCGTGGCTATTCATCGGCCATAGGCTGTCGCGCCTTTAGTGGGGCTTAGTTCTCGGGTAACCGGAACAACAGATCCAAACTCTGCTTAGGACCTGCAACCCGCGCCCACAGGTAATCCTGGCAAATTCCAAAACGTGCGCGTTCCGCACCGGACTGCAAAACATAATTGCGGCTGACCGTCGCCATTTCAGCGATGGAATTCTTGCGATCGAAAAGAATTTCGTTCTGCCGGTATGTGCGCGGTGTTGACTGCAAAGCGTATTCGAATGCAGAAGGCTTAATGAAACACGCATTCACCGAAAATGAAGTCACACTCTCGATTGTGTAGAGCAGTTGATGATGGATTGCATCTACGAAGCCGACTAGCAGTTTATTTTCTTTTTCTACAAAATGAAGCGGCAATGCGTGGTAGCTTTCCATCAAGCGCCGCGGAACTTGCACGTTCAGCAGCGGCTTCTGTGCTTCCACATTGAAGGTGGGGCAGCCCCATTGCGCGGCAATCGATGCGGTAACTTGATCTTCCGTAGCAAATCCAAATTTCCGGACGATGTCGGCGACATTTTCTCCTGTTTCGCGCTGCTCCGCCAGGACCTGCTTCAATTGTCCGGCACTGAGAATTTCTCGCGAGAACATCAGCAGACCCAACGGCATGCGCGGAGAACGAGAGATTTCCCCGCTGCCTCGCGCGATCATCAGGTTTGTAATGTATTCACGGGACCCCAATTCTAAACACTCCGAACCGCAAAACCATTGCTCGGCGACATGAAACCCCCGCTGCCGCCACGGTGCCAGATGAAACGTGCTCTTTGTACAATCCACATTCGAGCATCGCGGCATCCACTGTGCCATCCGTGATTTGGACATCTCTGAAATTGCTGCAAGTCTCATAGGTTGCGATCTTTCTGCTAGCGAACTTAAATTGTCTTCTCGTCAAACGACCGATCTTTCAAAGCCGCGCGCAGTTTGGGAATGGCAATCGCGTGAATTTGCGAAACGCGCGATTCCACAATCTGCATGACCGAGGCAATTTCCTTCATGGTCAGCTCTTCTTTGTAGTACAACGTCAGGACCATCTGTTCTTTTTCTGAGAGTGTTCCGATGGCCGCCGCGAGACGCTCACGAACTTCCGTGCGCAGGCAAAGATCAAATGGATTTTCCTCATTGCTCGGAGCTGATTCGATCAAATCCTGTTTTTCTGAAGTGTCGTACACTGCGTTAATCTGCTGGCCGACAAGGTTCAAGCCATCGAGTTTTCGCGTGATGTCGTGGAGTTTGTCGAGCGAAATACCCATCTCCACGGCAATTTCGTCCTCTTCCGGCTGACGGCCGAACTTCGCGGACAAAGTTGTGATGGCTTCTTCGATACGTCGGCCTTTGCGACGCAGCGGGCGAGATCCCCAGTCGAGTTCCCGCAAGCTGTCCAGGATCGCGCCCCGGACACGGAATTTCGCGTATGACTTGAACGGGACCGACTTGCTCGAATCGTAGGTGCGAATCGATTCGATCAGGCCAATGACTCCGGCGTGCACTAAGTCTTCAAAGGGCACGTGCTGCGGTAGGCGTTCATATACACGCCTCGCAATGTAATACACCTGTGGCAGCTCTTTTAATATGAGCTGGTCTCGGTCATCGGTTTCTTCCAGTTTTTCTTTGTAAGCTAATTCAGCCTGCGTCATAGGGCCCTCAAAATCATTTTTGTACTACCGCACTGCTCCGATCGAACGTACCGGTATTGCCGGGGGAATTTCTGTTGGTGCAAGCACAACAATCTTTGGAATCAACGGCTCCAATAATCGTCGTAAGTGGAAGCGGCTGGGCGAAGAACACAACAGCACCGGAGGCGCCGTTGTTACCTGATCGCCGAATAACCCGCGCAGTCCATCGACAATTTTCCGTCCAATGTTGGGCTGGATCGCCATCGGATTGGAAACGATCGCTTGCGGGTTCAACGCACGCGCGCATTCTTCTTCAATGGAGCGGTCCAGGGTCACAATCTTCAGTTCGCCTTGTTCATCCAGAAGCGGGCGGACAAGGGCCCGGCCCAAAGCGTGGCGCGCGGCTTCGACCAATAGAATCGCATTCTTGTTGATGGCCGCTGTTTCCACCAGCGTTTCCAGAATCGTTCCCAAGTCACGGATTGAAACGCTTTCACGCAGCAACTGCTGTAATACTTTTTGCACTTCGCCGAGCGTCATTAATTTCGGGACTAATTCTTCGACCAGCTTCGGATGGGTTTCGCCGATGCGATCGATGAGGCGCTTGGTTTCCTGGCGCGTGAGTAACTGATACGCGTTCTGTTTCACCACTTCGCTCAGGTGTGTTGCCAGCGCGGAGGTATGATCCACCACGACGTAACCCGCGGCCAGGGCTTGCGGTTGCAAGTCTGGCGTAATCCAGCGCGCGGCCACATTGAATGCAGGCTCGCGAGTTTCGATCCCCGGAATTGCGGGCGGAGATGCTTTTGAACTGATTGCCAACAGGCAATCGCGACGCATTTCCCAGCGTGCAATTTCCACACCGCGAAGATAAATAACGTACTCGCGCTCTTTGAGCGTGAGGTTGTCGGTGATATGAATCGGCGGAACCAGGAAGCCCAACTGCCCGGCAAGCTGTTTACGCAGCGAGCGGACTTTTCCCAGCAACTGCCCGCCTTGCTTTGCATCGACGAGCGGCACAAGACCGACGCCAACTTCCAGCATCAATTCGTCTAACTTGATCGCAGCTTCGAATGGATCCTGCACAACGCCGCCGCTTCCGGCGGCTGGTTTCGCTGAACCGCCCTTCGTGACTGCAGTTTGCACGTTTTCGTCTGAATCGGCTGGTAAACGGCGCGCCAGGATAACCAGGATGAGCGCCATCAATCCGAAAGAAAGTTTCGGGAGGCCTGGGATCAATGCCAGTCCGAACATCACGCAGGCTGCAATCCACAACGCGCGGCGTTTGCCGAATAATTGCTTGCCCAAATCGACGCCCAGCGTATTTTCCGAAGAAGCTCGCGTTACCACAATGCCGCCCGCCACAGAGACAAGCAGCGAAGGAATCATGGTGACGAGGCCGTCGCCAACCGTAAGCACCGTGTAAGTTTTCAGCGCTTCCATGAACGGCGTGCCGTGCTGGAAAACTCCAATTAAAAATCCGGCAATGATGTTGATCGCGGTAATTAAGATCGTGGCCAGCGCATCACGCTGGCTGAATCGGGCCGCGCCGTCCATAGCGCCGTAGAATTCTGCTTCCTTCGATATCTGTTCGCGTCGGGAACGCGCCTGCGCTTCGTCAATCAATCCGGCGTTCAAGTCGGCGTCAATCGCCATCTGCTTGCCTGGCATCGCGTCCAAGGTGAAGCGCGCCGTAACTTCTGCAGTACGTACGGCTCCATGGCTGACCACCAGGTACTGAATGGCGATCAATGCCAGGAAGAGAACGAATCCGACAACGTAGTTGCCGCCAACAACGAACTGCCCGAAGGCTTCAATCACTTTTCCCGCGGCGGAGGAACCTTCACTGCCGTGCAGCAGTATTCGCCGGCTGCTGGCAAGATCGAGCGACAATCGGAACAATGTAAGCAGCAACAATAAGCTGGGGAATACCGAGAACTGTACGGGACGGAGAATCTGCACGGCGACCAGAAGCACCAGCACCGAAGCGGTGATGCTGAAGGCCAGGAGCATATCCACCATCAGTGCGGGCAACGGAATCAGCATGACAAATACCATGCAGACGGCGGCCGCAGGAACCAGCCAATCGAGCCCAATTCCCCCCGGTGCTTTTGTAGTTTTCGGCTTTGCTTTCTCTGCCATTTTTTTCTTTCTTCGTTACTTAGTCGGAATTCCGTTTCTGTACTGTCTTGCCTGTGCCTGCGTGCGGAACACGAAGGCCAAAATTTCTGCAACTGCCGTGTATAGCTTCGCCGGAATCGTTCTGCCTACTTCCACGGTCTTAAATAAAGCCTGTGCGAGCGGCTTATTTTCCATAATGGCCACTCCATGCCAGCGCGCGACTTCTTTGATTTCCTGTGCCAGTAAATCGCGGCCTTTCGCTACCACGATGGGCGCTTCCATCTCTGGGTCGTACTGCAACGCGACCGCATAGTGCGTCGGGTTGGTAATGACGACGCTGGCTTTTTCCGTTGCTTTCAACATCTGCCGGCGCCGCATCTGGCGCTGCATTCGGCGAATTCTTCCCTTGATTTCCGGATTGCCGTCGCTCTGTCTGGAATCGTCCTTCACTTCCTGCTTGCTCATCTTGAGGTCGCCTTCCAACTTCCACCAGACCAGTAGATAATCCGCTCCCGCCCAACCGACAAGAACCAGCGCCGATTTCCAGCACAAGCTCCAAAGAGTGTTGGCAATAAATCCGATGAAGGCCCCGGTACTCAGAAACGCCGACTGCACGACCATCTGCCAATGGTTCTGGACTGTCGAAATGCCGATCCACAAGATCACCGAAAACGGGAGCAGCGACTTCAGAATTCCGCTGAGGCCCGCGAGCGAAAACATCTGCCCGATTTTTCCCACCGGATTTAATTTCTCGAACCGCGGCGTCATGGCCTCTGGCGAGAAAATAAACCCGCCCTGCATCATTCCGCCGGCGAGGGACAGAGCCCATGCCGTCGCCAAAATCGGAACTGACCAGCGCAGCACGGCAACCCCGGCCCAGAACATGATTGGACCCGTCGCCGTCAGTGGTTCTGAAATCGAAATATCCAAAAAGTTTTGCAGAAGTCCGCGCCATTGACGGGCTACTTCCGGCACCTGCCAAGACAAGACGGTCATCGCGCCGCCCCAGGCCAGCGCTGAGGAAAACTCCCGCGATCGCGCAATCTGTCCTTGATCGCGCGCCTTTTTCCGTCGTTGCGCTGTAGGTTTTTCTGTCTTGCTTGAATCTGCCATGGATCATGACCGCGCCAAGTGCAATAAATTTTCCGAATACGTAATCGACTCACGAAAGTACTTTTCAAATAGTCCTGGCCAGTAATGCAACGAAGCCAGGAGCACTGCAATGCCCAGCATGCTTTTCAACGCCGTGCCCAACAACATCACGGGCAACTGTGGAGAAGCCTTCGACAACAATCCCAGAACAAAATCAGCGAGCAACGTTGCGCCCAGCACCGGCGCGGCCAGTTGCACGCCTGTCTCGAGAATCGCTCCGCCTTCATGCAACAAAGCCTGTACGAACATCGGATTTACAGTCGCCGTTCCCGGCGGCAAGTACGTAAAGCTATTAGCAATGCCCCGCACAATCCATTGATGAACGTTCAATCCCAGAAAAATCAGCATCGCCAAAGTCTGGTGAAACACCGCCATCACCGTGGATTCCACCTGCGTTGTCGGATCGAGGATGTTGACCAGCGAATACCCCATCTGAGTGCTCAAAATCTGTCCCGCAAGCTGCGCCCCTTCGAACGCCAAATTCATGGTGAGTCCTATGGCGATTCCAACCAGCAGTTCGCTTCCTACAACCACCGGCCATTGCGTAAGCGAAACATTCATCGCCTGGGTCGAATAGACCGGATAAAGCACGGCGGTCAGGGCAATGGTCAGCATCGCTTTCACCTGCGTGGGAATCACGTTGCTGCCGAAAAACGGAGCGAAGATCATCAGTCCCGAGACGCGGAGTCCTATGGCGAGGATGGGAGCGATAATTTGTAGGAGCGAAATTTCCATATTCGTTTAACGCAAGTACGGATGAAAATCAGAAAGCAACTGGATCGTGAACTGGCAGAGTTGACGCCACATCCACGGCATTAAGAAAAAAACTCCTGCTGCTACCGCCAACAATCTCGGGACTGCCGACAGCGTCGTTTCCTGCAATGACGTCAACACCTGAACGATGTTGACAACCAGGCTTACGGCAACTGCCACGGCGAGGATAGGGCTTCCAACCAGGAAGACCTCCTTCATCGTGATGCGTCCCAGATCTACTGCTTGTTCAACTGGCATACGTCAGTTAAAGCTCCTCATAAGTGAACCGATTAGCAAATGCCAACCATCCACCATTACGAACAACAAAAGTTTCAAAGGCGTCGAAATCACGACTGGCGGCAACTGCAACATGCCGACTGAGGTTGAAACCGAGGCCACAATCATGTCGATCACTAAAAAGGGCAGGAATAAAACTGCGCCGATCTGAAATCCAACTTTCAGTTCCGATAAAATGTAAGCGGGAAGCAGAACGCGCAAGGAAATATCGTTGGGAGTTTGCGGTCGCGGCTCTTTCGCAATATCTACGAACAGTGCGACGTCCTTGTCGCGAACGTAATGCAGCATGAACTCGCGCATAGGAGCTTCGCTGCGTTCGATGGCTTGCATTGCCGTAATGTGACCTTCCTGCAATGGTTCGATGGATTTCGTGTAGACGGTGGCTCCGACCGGTTGCATCAGGAAGAAAGTCAAAACCAGTGCAAGGCCGATGAGCGTTTGATTCGTCGGCGTCGTTTGCAATCCCAACGCTTGCCGCAGAAAGTGAAAAACTATCAGCAGTCGCGCGAACGGCGTCATGCACAGCAACAACGAAGGAATCAGCGTGAGGAACGTGAGTAGGACGACGATGGTCCACGGCACTGAACCTTTGCCTATGCCCGAAATTCGAATTTCGTTGGGATCGATCGGCGTAGAAGAAAGCCGCGCCCCCCGAGAAGCCGTGATGGGTGCGTCCGATGGCGTTGCGTCGGTCGCCGAGGTACTGGTGAAGGGAGTAATCGCCGGCGGCTCTATCGAACCCGCCGCCGCGGCGAACGAATGTCCACTGCCCATCATGACCAGTAACAACGCGGCCAGTCTGCCAAATCGTGTCACGATCCTCATCCCTGGTTCCGGCCTTGTTCATAGCTTTCATTGAGAACTTCTGCAAAAGTTGTGTTCGCGTTCTTTCCCACATTCGCCAGCAGCGACAATGAATTCGGCGCGCCGCCCACCAAAAATTCTTTACCGTCCAACTGCACCACCGCGATGAATCGCTTTTCGCCCAGCGAGACGCTTTCGCAAACGCGCAGGCGCTTTTTGTTCGACTGAATCTTCACGTGACCTTTGATCCATTTGCTGATCTTCGTTGCAACGTCGAACACGTTCGGCTTGCCAGCAGCAGGAAGGCTGGGCGCTTCTACCGCGGTTGCTTCTACTTCAATTGTTCCTGCTAAAGCCGTTTCTATTTCCGCTGTTTGGATCTCCGCGAATGAAGCTTCCTGCACGGGAATCACTTCAAATTCGTTTTCGGCCGCAACGCTTTCTTTCGTGAACGTTGCTTGGACTTTCGTTTCTCGATCTCCGACGGCAATCTCGCCTTCTTCGGCGGGAAGAATTGCCAGCATCGAATTCGGATCAGGCAAATATTTCGGCGTTTCTAGCAGTGCGATCTTTTGTTCGACAGCCGTTACCGTTTGTTCAATCGGAAGGGCTTTCTCTTCGACGGCAGCGATAGCCTGTTCGACCGGAGCAATTTTCTGTTCAACCACAACCGCAACTTTCGGAGCGGCCTTAAAAGTAATCTTCGGCTTCTTAATTTCCGGCGGGAGTAACGCGAGGACCGACCGCGGATCAGGCGACTTCACTTTGATTGCTGTGATCCGGAATGCCGGACTTTGACTTTGCGACGGAGTGTTCATGCCAACTCCGTGATCCGCACAGCCAGGCGGCTTCCGATGACTTCAAATTCCGTCCATCCAATCAACAGTCCGTTGGCACGCAAAGGAATGTCGCTGGTGTAGTGGCAGCCGGTTTCCACCAGGGAACCTTTGCCGAGCTTAATGAGGTCGCCGATCTTGAATTTGTCGATGCTGATTTCCAGCGACAGCTCGCATCCGAGCCATCCGAAGCGTTCCACCATCACTTTGGGGGAAACGGGCAGCACGACGGATTGATCGCCGGTAGTGTTGGGCTGTTCTTTAGCGCGTTGTACTGCTGCATCCATACGGAGTTTTTCTCGATATGCTGAAGTGCAATTGCCATTCCTCATGAAGAGCAATTTTTGGCTTGGGGCAGTGGATAAAGTTGCGTTTAGAAACAGCAACTTACAGGCGCATGATTACGCGCGTACATGTACATGCAGATTGAGCGTGATTAGAGGGAAAGTAGAAAATGAGGGCGCACGCGAGGCGGTTTCCACCGTCTCGTGCCGCCCTCTAATCAATTACTAAGTTTCTCTAGGAGGACTTTAAGTTAATCGTGTCTTGCGTGATCTGGTCGAAGGTCGTGACCACACGAGCATTCGCCTCAAATCCGCGCTGCGTGACGATCAGTTGTGTGAACTCTTGTGAGATGTCCACATTTGAAAGTTCGAGCGCGCCGCCAGAGATCGCCCCACGACCTCCAGTGTTCGCCGTGCCCACCACCGCGGAACCGGAAGCCAGAGTCGCAATGTAGTTATTGCTTCCCGCTCTTTGAAGTCCCTGATTGTTGGCAAAATTTGCCAGTCCTAACTGGGCGATCGCCTGGGTCTGTCCGTTACTGAATGAACCTTGAACAATGCCGTCAGAATCAATCGTAAAGCTCTGCAGTGTTCCGCTGCTGTAACCGTTCTGGTTGGTCGTGGAGGTTGTGCTGGGCGAAGCGACCTGAGTAAGCGTCGGCGTGCCGTTGGCATCGAGCAAATTCCATGAGAAGGTCAGGTTGCTGGCGCCATCCGCCAGGTTCGCCACGCTAATTCCAGCAATGTTCGCCGGAGGCGTCGTGACCGTGCCCGCTCCAGCCGCGCCAGTCGCAGTAGAAATCAACTGACCGTTGCCGTTGAATTGAAGTGATCCGCTGCTTACCACTACCGGAGCAGTTGCGCCGGCGACGTCGGCTGCCGGCACCGTTGCCTGATAGTTCCAGTTATTGGCGGAAGTTTTGGTGAACTGGAACGTCAGCACGTGTGAGTTGCCGAGAGAATCGTAAACCGTAACCGGAGTCGAGAATGGCGTGCTTCCCACAGCCGCGGTCGCGTCAAGGTTTGTTCCCATGGCGACGTTGCTCGTCGGATTTGGCGGGCTGATGGTTCCCTGTCCCAGGAAAATCGATCCCAGTCCTGCGCCGGTGTTGATGACGCCGTTGACCGCAGGATAGCCAAGCACCGAAGATCCGTCAGAAGCAACGAGTTTGCCGGTCGGATCGACGCCGAAACCGCCGTCTCGTGTGAACTGCAATCCGCCGCCATCCTGCTGCGTGATGAAGAAACCGTTGCCGGTGATCGCGACATCCGTTGGCACGCCAGTGTTGTTGACGTTGCCGTTATTGAAGTTCGCGGTGATGGAGCCGACTGCCGCGCCTGCGCCGATCTGCATCGGATCGCCGGAGCCGGTAGTTCCCATGTTCTGGTAGAAGAGATCTTTAAAGTTCGCCTGCTCGTCCTTATAGCCAATCGTGTTCAGATTGGCCAGGTTATTCGAGATTACCGAGAGCGCATTGGAGCTGGCGGTAAGGCCGGAAAGTGGAATTGAAAATAAAGGCATTAGTTTCCTCCCGTGGACTGGGTTCCAGTGGTTGTTGTACTGGTGCCAGCAGCCGTTTGTAATGTCTGGTTAATTTGGATCAGCTGGTCGAGCTGGTTCATGGACAACATCTGTCCGACCATCTGCATGGGATCCATCGGGGAGGTGGGATCTTGCGACTTCAACTCCGTAACCAGCAAACTCAGGAATGTATCCTGCGAATCAATCGCGTCGCTGGTGGAACTGGTTGTTGATGTGGGCGGCGTGTTGGTCGTCGTGTCTGCCGCCTTTGGTGCGATTGCGCTTATGCTGCTCATAACTTTTCTCCTTACCTAACTCATCCTGGTTACTGCACTAGATATGAATATCGAGCCCTGCTTGTGTTTCTACCGATTCACTGGACGATGCGGACATGCGAGAAAAACTCTCCGCCTCACCATATGGAATTCTTTCGATCGGAGTCTGCGCTTGCGAGCTGCTTCCCTGCCGGCTCCTTTGTTCCGACTGCGATGAATTTCCGCTCATCTGGTTCTGGAACGTGATGTTCGCGGTCTGGATCTGATGTTCGGAAAGCTTGTTCTGCAAACTTGGCAGATTCGCGGCGAGCATGTGACCGAGTTCGCTGTGCTCCACGGAAATTTCCGCGGTCAGTTGGTTGTGTGCCATGGATGTGCGAATGTCTACGCCGCCCATATCTCCAACCTGGAGTCCAACGCGCAGTTCCGCCTGTCCCAATCGCTCCACCAACTTCGCGGACTGTAACGGTCCCGAAGAAGCGGGCAATGTGGAATCCTGCGCGGCTGCTCCGGCGATCTCTTGCGAAACGGATGGCGGATTGTTCCCGGTGGATGTCGATTTCGTGTTTACTGGCGAATGTTGCATTGTGCCGCTTGCCGCGGACGTGGCGTGCACCTGCTGCGCAACCGCAGAGTGGAAAGCAGAATTGACCGGGACGAGTTGCGGATCGTTGGAACTTTGCGCGGGTGCCTGTTGCGAGTCCTGCTGATTGAGCTGGCCTTCATCTTTTTTGAAGGCGGACTTTGCAGCCGCTACTGAATCTTTGGATTTTATGTCCGCTATGCCGGAGACCTGCACCGCAGCATCGCTGTCTTTTTGATTCGCCTGTTTTGCATCGATGAATTCATTGCCCGCAGCTGTAGCTTGGTTCGTTGTCGCATTGAGAACGGCTGCGGTTGGATTGGACGCTACAGTTGTGGCGTCGACCGGAGCAGTATTCGGATCAGTCGCAGGCGCTTGCGCAGTTAAATCGGCATCGGGTGCAACCGGCTTTTCTTTATTGCTATTGCCGACGGCGGCATGCTTCAACGCCGCCATCGCGGTATTGATGGAAGGCTTTGCGATCTCTGCAGAAATGACCGGCTTTACCAGCGCGTCGCTAGCTTGCGGCGCATCGCTGGCCGACGTGATGGACGAAGCATTGGTATTGGACGAAGTAATGGCCGACGTACCGGCCGACGCATTTTCGTCGTCAGTCTCGTCCGCGGCGTTCGCATCCTGCGCTTTATCTGCTTGGATCTGGTTCGCGGAATTCGTGTATGCAGAATTGATCTGCAAGTCGTTATTCTTCCCGCCATTCATAAAGCTGGCAAATTGCGGGGTCGCGGCAATTTTCTTCGCGTCATCCGTGGAAGTGTTCGCCTGATCGGCAGTCACGTTTATTTGCGGCTGAGGCTGCACTTGTACAGGGACCGGAGTTGGAATCAGTGGAATCGTTGGCACTGCGGCAGTTGGCGCTGGCGCTGTATCGTCTGCTTTTAACGATTGACTCTTGTCTTTGTCTTTATCGCCGAGTCTCTTCGTACCAATCGCTGAATTGCTGGCGGTTGCAGTGCCGCTATCCGTAGCATTGAGATCCGCTTTTTTCGGATCGGCTTTGTTCGGATCAACGACGTTGGCTGCAGTCTGCTTCGAATTTAAATTCGCCAGTGAAGGATCGACCAATCCATTCGACGTTTGGAATTCTTGCGTCAGCAAGCTGAGGAAAATATCCGCGCTCGAACCGGTGGCCGCCGGGGGCGCTCCTGTTTGCGGCGTCTTCGCTGCGAGTTGTGAGATAGCTGAAATCACAGGTTTATTCTTTGACGACAAGGAAATTGCAAGCCGTCTGCCAAAAATCCCAGATTAGAAATTCTTCCCGAAGTTGCACAAGCCCTTTAAGAGTTAAAGAGTTTTAAGGTATGTGCCGATTAGAAAGGAGGTTTGATTTTGAGGGGTTTGTGTTACTAGGCAAACTTTGCCCGAACGCTACTAGGCAAAGTGTGCCTACTTGCGCTTGAGCCGCGCAAGGTAAAGATCATCCATCAGCGTTTGTTGGCGCTTGTTGTCTTCGAGCACATAAGCGGCGTGCTGTTTCTCCCGCAAGCTTTCCAGCACTTCCCGTTTTTGCCGGGCTTCGGTGTAGACCTTGATCTGCCGGTCTTTTTTCTTCGCAAGTTCCACAAGCAAAGCGTTCAACGACTCCATGTGTTTTTCAAGCGCATACACTTGTTCGTAGAGATTTTGCAAAAATACCGAAGGCATGCTTTCCGTCAGCTGGACATCACGTGATTGCTGTATACCAAATTTCTGTTGTTCTGCTTCCGCAAGTTGGGTTTGTACCTTCGCGATTTCCTGATGGATTCTCTCGAGGTTTAAATATTCCTGGCGCTCGATGCTTTTGCGAAGGTTCAATACCGCGGCGAGAGAGAAGCGAAAGGCCATGGCTTAGATGGGCAGCAGCAACATTTGCCGGAGTGTTTCCGAGTGTACGACGGGTTCGTGCGCTCCCTGACGTAAAAACTTGGTGATGTCGGGCAAAACCTGAATGGCTTTATCCAGAACCGGATCAGTTCCTTTTTGATAAGCGCCAATGCGCACCAGATCTTCCGCTCGCGAATAAGCCGACAGCAACATGCGCGCGGCGGAAGCTTTCTCCATGTGCTCGCGGGAACAAACGCTGGGCATCAATCGGCTCAGGCTATCGACTACGGAAATTGGCGGATAGTGATTACGCAGGCTTAAATTGCGGTCTAGAATCACGTGCCCGTCGAGCAAAGATCGAACCGTATCGACAATCGGGTCCTGCTGATCGTCGCCTTCCATCAGCACCGTGTAGAAAGCAGTGATGCTTCCCTGCGAAAATCTTCCCGCCCGCTCAACCAGACGCGCAAGCATGGACAGCACCGAAGGGGTATAGCCTTTCGCTGTCGGAGGTTCCCCGGCAGCAAGACCGATTTCTCGTTGCGCCATGGCAAAACGCGTCAGCGAGTCAACGACCAAAAGCACGTTCTTGCCCTGCGCCGAAAAATATTCCGCGACGGCGGTGGCCGCTAGGGCAGCTCGAATCTTTAACAATGGAGATTGGTCCGAAGTGGAAACCACTACCACCGACCTTCGCCGGCCTTCCGGGCCCAACGCTTGCAGAAATTCTCCGACTTCTCTGCCGCGTTCGCCGACCAGCGCCAGCACGGTGAGATCGGCTTCGGTGCCGCGCGTCATCATTCCAATAAGCGTGCTTTTGCCGACGCCACTTCCTCCAAAAATCCCCACGCGCTGTCCGCGGCCGCAAGTTACAAATCCATCGATCGCGCGAATGCCGCAGGCGAGCGGCTCGTCAATTAATTTTCGGCTCAAAGGCAAAGGCGCCGATCCATCCACAGGAATGGATTTCTTACTCCGATATTCGATGCTGGAATCCAGCGGCTTCCCCGTCGCGTCAATCACGCGGCCCAGTAATTCTGGCCCGACTCGCAGCGAAGGTTTCGCCCCCCAGGTCACAATACGATCGCCGAAGCGAATGCCGCGCGGTTTTTCCAACGCCATCGAAAGCACGGTCGATCCGCGAAAACCGACGATCTCCCCAGCGAAGTGAGCGCCGCTGGAGCTAATGATTTCGCAGGTTTCGCCAACGGAACAAAATGGCCCTGTCGATTCAATCAGGCTTCCGACTACTTGCGTGACCTGGCCTTCCCAGCGAATGCTGGAATTGCCCTTCAACCAGTCCTGGAACGTATCTAGGGGAACAGTATTCATTTGGCGGTGGGGCGCTGCGCGAGCAGATCAAAAAAACCTTTTTCAATTTCTTGCAGCTGAGCATCCACGCTCATGACCGCAGAGCCGGCTTCGGTTTCCAGCACACAACCCATAGGCTCCAGCGAAGCGTCTTCGATAATTTGCATATTGGGGTTCTGGCTGAAAAATGCCTGCCACTTTGCGACATCTTCCGGGCGGACGCGGACCGAAACTTTTGTGTTCTGCTGTAATTTCTGTACGGCCACTTTCACAATGCCCGCGACCATCATTGGATCCACTTGCGCTTCACGATGCAAAATTTTAGCGGCGATGGAAAGCGCGAGCTTCACCACTTCGGCTTCGACTTTGGAGTAATACTCTTCCCGCTCCCGCTGAAATTCCGTAAGAAGCTGGGCGAGTTTTTTCCTGGTTTCCTGCGCTTCCGCTTCCAGCACGGCTTTTGCGTTCTTCTCGCCCTCGCGCAAACCTTCAGCGCGAGCTTCTAAAACCAGCCGGGATATTTCCGTCTCACTAATGCGAGGAACGTCGTCGGCTTTTTTGGACTTTACGCCTTGCGTGCTGCCTCGGGTAAAGCCGTCGTTTGTGACAGCCTGGCCACCGGAGGTGTCCTGATAAAGAAACGATTCGACGTCATCACCGGCGAACGCGTTTTGTGGGTCGTTAGACGACAAATTCATCATCTCCTTCTGCTTTCAGTACGACTTTGCCTTCGGCCTCGAGCTTTCGTAGTAAGGCGACAGCTTCCTGTTGCGCCTGAGCTACATCTTTTCCGCGCACCGGGCCCATCGTTTCCATATCTTCTTTCAACATATCCACCGCGCGCGAGGACATCGCGCGGAAAATATGGTTCTTCACCTCCGCGCTCGCACCTTTCAGTGCAGTGGCGAGAATTTTCTTGTCCATGGTCCCCAGCCATTCGCGCACACCGGTGTCGGCGACACCGACTAAATCTTCAAACGTGAACATCAGATTGCGAATGTTGACGGCCAGCTTCGCATCATCATGTTCGATTGCATCCAAAATCGTTTTTGCCGTCGTCGAATCGAGGCGGTTCATCACATCAGCAACGCTCTTGAAGCC
>DASXCC010000091.1:0-6909 GCA_036491415.1 Terriglobales bacterium
CAAGGAGCATGTCACAAGCGCGGTTTACGAATGCCATCTGCCATCCGAGCGGCCCATGATTATCACCTTCCGCGACGAGCGTCGTCCGGAGAAGCCGGTCGTCTCGACCATCGGCGCGATCCTCGGACCAGGCGCGCGGCAATTCATTTCGCCCAACGGTTTACACATCCAGTATTACAGCTGGAATTGCGTGGACAACTGCATCCTGCCCTGTTTCGAGTGGCGTCGCATCCTGAACGAAAAATATGACGTGACGCCGGTGCCCAAGGTTTACAGCCTGATGACGCCCGACCATGACGATCAGAAACTCAGCGTGAAGATCAAGTCGCCGATTCCGTTAACAGTCGCGTTGCTGCCGTCGCATCTCGCCGACCAGGTTTACGACAAGACCGTTAGCCTTACCGACGCGCTCGACCAAACCGGATGCAAAGAACGCGGAGTCCAGTCGATGAGCTTCAATTGCAGCTTTAATATCGCCAATGGCACGCAAACGCTATTCATTCTTCCCGACATCGGCTTCTCCGGACATAAAAAAGCCAACGTCGAGGTCAATACCGTGAAGTGCGTGAATCACTGCGACCTGCTGAACCCGCCACCGAATCCGTAGCAAAACTGGAATCGAAATCCCTCTGAAAAGAGAGGCTATGGACGCCTCTGAACAGGCCTCTTTATGCCTTCTGCTCCCACAAAATTGTTGACTAGTGCGCAACTATTCAACATACTGATGTTCCTTCCCCCGTGGGTTCGATTTCTCTTCGGGCATCACTCATCTCAAATGAAAAGAGCAGGCCGCAAATGATAGTTATTAGTTACGGGTCATACAGTAACTACAGGCTTCAGCAGATACCTGACGCGTTTTTGGCTGAACTAAAACAAAGATTTCCACTTACACATGAAGCTGCATCGGGCCTGGAACATAACGATCTTCAAATTACGATTGTTGTTCACGAAGAAGTGGAGCGACGACGTAATGGAGGCCAGGTTTTCAATAAAGCACCTTCATCTCAAGAGTTAGCGACTAAGCTAATAGGCAAAGGCTATCAGGCACTTAGCAAAGATCATCATCCGGATAGAAAAGGGGGAACGGAAATCGCGCAAAAGAGACTTAATGCAGTTCGAGAACAGTTACTCGAAGCATGCAAAGAAATTGAAGATGAATATCCGGAGGACACATTGCAGATTCATGCTCCATATCAGGAAATTTCCGATGAAGATATTCCTTTTTAAATGCGAGGCTTTAGAGTCTGCGTAACAATTCCTTGATTTAATAACCTACAACGAAGGCCTTCAAGGTATGCATTAGTTAAGTGAGGCTCCAAGCTACGTTGCAACCCGGCTAGCTCAGCCACAATCGCATCTTTGTCAGAATCTCCTAACCATCCATTGAAATAAAGCCAACCACAACAATGCGAAGTGCTTTGGACCTTGTTTTGCGAAAGAATAGTAAGTGCTAACTTTGTAGCTTTCTTGTCATCGGTCATGAACGCTTGTTGACTTCTCTTAGCAAAAACGATCGAAGATAGTTCACCTTTGCTAACTCGCTTGCGTTGTTCTAAAACCTCTACATCTTGTAAATCTTCAAGCTCGATACTGCAGGCTTTGATCGCTCCCGATTTCATCTCTTGCTTAAGTCTGTTTTGCAACTCGACTCGTTCAACACGAATCTGTCCGGGTTTATATAGACACTCCTACCGCACAAATTCACTGATACTGAGTGATACTTGCGCTGATTTAACCGCCACATGGAGAATTCGCGACCCCAAAATATTCCAGATTGAACACGTATCGACCACATTCAATTTATCGAATTTAGAAACGTCATTCATGAACCACAAGTTTTACATGGAACATTTCAGCTAATCCCCCTAGCTGTGCTTCATCCAGCAGCAACATCTCAGCTGCACGCGCGTTCGTTATGAAAGATTCAGCAATCGCGTCGAAACACAAAGAGACATAGTAGGAAGACAAACCACTCTCAAGTAGAGATTTTTTCCTATCTAATGATTTGCCAGTAAACCCGGCTAGCTCTGGATCTGTTTTAACATTTTGACTAACACGTGCGCCGACGATATCGCGATAAGTAGAATCGCTAATTATTTCACTTTCTTTTAGTCCTATTGCTAGCGCCGCCGAACTTACTTTTAGCTTCGCTGCCCAATGAACCAACTGCCCGCCGTTCCACTTTTCTACTGGAATTTTCTTCAAAAGGGTTGGAGGTAATAAATATCTCGAAGCGAATGTATTAGCGCGGACTTCCACTAGATCTCTGCTCTTCCATTGTGAAAACGATACGACGACATCTTGGTTATCTAGCAATACATGCGCGGCTTCATGGGCGACCGTAAATGTTTGCCGATAAATATCCTCTGAATAATTAACGAGAATGCATGCGCCTGCAAACGGATGTTGTACTGTAAGTCCAGAAATGTTTGAATTCTCGAGTCTTCGTCGAAAAATGTGAACCCCAAGTTTCCGTAAATCTCCGTAAATATCTACAGAAGCACTCTCGTCGGAATATCTGAAATGTCGCCGAAATAGTGCAGCTGCCTCTTCTGCATGGCCTTTAAAATAGTTGCCTTTTGGCTCGTATTTAAACTGCTGTTTAGGTCTTCTTAGTGCTTGTAGCAGTTGTTCTTCACATTCGCACAAAAAAAGAAATTCCTGGACCCTCCATCTGTCCTCCTTGGAAAATTCATCCCCGAATCTGCGATATAAATTTTCTGTTTGCTCGAACGGTGCAAGTCGTTCGTTAGAAATAAAAAACCGGTAATCACAGCGGTAAAAATCTGCGAGAATAAGAATTTCGTCCCCTGTTGGTAAGAGCTGTCCGCTTTCAAATGGTTCAAGGCGCTCTGTAGATATACCTGTTGTTCCTGCAACTTCTGCAATCGTTAATTTGAGTTGGTCACGGTATTTGCGTAATTTTGCTCCGAATTGTTGCAGATCCAACGCCATAAAATATTGATGGTATAGCAGGCCCAATAGGAAAGACCACATTGTATTCACAATGTGGTCTTTATTTAAGCGGGCTGGAACAATACCAAGCAATTATTGCTGCTGTTATTCACGACAAGCAAATTCTGCAATAGCTCTACCAGCAGAAAAGGCCACATTCCTTCCTGCATGTGGCCTTCACGATGCCCACAACATCCAAGCTCCAACTCTCACTTGGCCATCGCGTGACTTTCCCACTCTTTTCCCGCTGCTGACTTCAACCACTCGCCAGCCACCTGCCGGGTCGTGACGTTCAGCCGGTTCCAGACATTCGTCACGGAGATCCACAGGACCAGCGCGGCAAGCGCTTTCTCGTCATAGTGCCGCGCCGCCTCATTCCATATCGCATCCGGCACCGGATCAGCCTGGTCACTGAGCCGGGTCACAGCTTCGCTCAAAGCCAGCGCAGCGCGTTCTGCCTCCGTAAAATACGGAGCATCTCGCCACGCAGCGACCATGAACAAAGCTTTCTTTTCCTGCGGGTCTTTTGCGGTAAACCCTATGTCCACGCAAACGCTGCACCCATTAATCTGGCTCACGCGCAAGTGTACAAACCCGAGCGTCCGCTTCGCGACTCCGCCCTTTTCTGCCGACTTCACCAGGGCTTGCAACGCATCCATCGCTCCGGGGAGAATCATTGCTGGGTTCTTCATTCGTGATTGCATACTCCAACTCCTTGTCACAAAAAATTGATTTCGGTCGTCATCTCTATGACGGATGGCAACAGAAAAATGTGACAGGAAAATTCCGGGACTTTACGGGAAGAAGCTTTGCGGGAAGCATCCAAGAGGACGCATGAACGAACACGAATGGTTGGCCGAGCGTTTCGAGCAGAACCGGAGACACCTGCGTACCGTCGCCTATCGCCTGCTTGGATCACACAGCGAAGCGGACGACGCCGTGCAGGAGACATGGCTGCGCCTCAGCCGATCCAATAGCAATAACCACGCTATCGAAAACCTCGGCGGATGGCTTACCACCGTTGTCGCGCATGTCTGCCTGGATATTCTGCGGTCGCGTTCGTCCCGCCGCGAAGAACCCCTCAATGAAAATGAAGAGTCGCTGGGTCCCGTTGCCGCGGAGACAATCCACCAAAACCCGGCCGCAAAAAATCCGGAGCAGGAAGCGTTGATGGCCGATTCGCTAGGCCTCGCTGTGCTGATCGTGCTCGAAAAATTAAATCCCGCGGAACGGCTTGCCTTCGTCCTTCATGACATGTTCGCTGTTTCCTTTGACGAAATCGGCACCATCCTTAACCGCACACCTGAAAGCGCCAGGCAGCTTGCCAGCCGCGCCCGCCGCCGCGTCCAGGGATCCCCGGCCGTCCATCCCGTCGATCTCGCCGAGCAGCAAAAAGTGGTGAACGCCTTCCTACAGGCCTTGCGCGCCGGCGATTTTAGGGGCCTGCTCGCCGTTCTCGATCCTGACGTTGTCGTGCGACTCGACGAAAGCGCCGCGCGCGCCGACGCTCCACGGGAAATTCACGGAGCCGAGAACTGGGCCAGAGGCGCGATCGCATTTTCTCACCTCGCCCACTCCTCCGAACTGATGCTGGTGGATGGCACCGTAGGACTCGTCTCGGCCCCGCAGCAAACTCCCCGGAGAGCTCTCAAGTTCTTGATCGTCGGTGGGAAGATTGTGGCCGTTGACGTCATCACCGATCTCGCGCGCATCCGTGAGACGGAGTTTGCGCCTCTGGATCCTCCCCCTTCGCCGGATCTTCCATGAATAGGAAAAGGTCACATTGTATTCACAATGTGACCTTTATTTAAGCCGGCAACGACCGGATTTTATCCTGAGCGAAGCGTATAGGAGTCGAAGGATCATTTCGAAGTTACGGTCGTAATATGTTTTGCCAAATGAATTGGGTTCATACTGAAGTACTGCTGATTCCTGGGCAAAGCTATGCTGAAATCACGTATCTTTTTATACGTTCCGCTCGTGTTGTTCAGTCTGTTGCCTCACAGAACCCAAGCACAGAGTGCAGGCGCAAATCCGTCTCCTTCGAATCCTCTTTCGGTTGTGAGTAGTTGTCAGGAGCGAATTAGTACTGAAATATTTCCCCTCGAGACGTGCTCTGTCGTGGCTAACCATCTTGGTGTAGGTGAGCAACTAGGTGGCGGGCCTTTTGAGGATGGATCGTTTCTGGTCGTCAATACCGACGCTAACAATAAATCAATCGCGAGAATAGATTATCTGCCCCCGAGACTCCGCTCGGAGATCGCCATAAAGTCGATCACTGAATCGGTAAAGAGCCTAGAATTAATTTCTGAAAAGCAATCATATTCCGCATTGTTGTCAATCGGAAATGACCTCTGGTCCCGAATGCGCGACGTCTATTGTCATTACCATCCTGAGGAAGAGTACGTGAGCCCATCCAATCAAACCTTGCGCTGCGCGGAGCAAACAGCCTTGCCCGACGAAAAGATAGTCGAAACCACATTCGACTACGTTGTTGTCTACAAGTCGAACATACTCCTTGCGAAAGTTGCGAACACTACTGACAATAGCCGGCCTAACTCTACAATTCCGAATTCGCCGAGCTCAGCTTCTCACTTACTCGTCTCAGTCGCAGCAGTCTGCCAGAAGAACGTGTCGTTCGCAGTGGCGGAATCCGGTCAGATCGTCTCGCGGGTTCCTCACTGGATTCAGACTTGGATCGCGAAAAATCCAAAAAAGTATTCTGGGCTTTGCTTCTCGCAATCACCCAACCCAGATTCATCTAACTTTCTAGTCGTGCTTTCGGCTTCCCAGACCTCTTTCAACGGCCTGTATCCTACTTTGCGAACCAACACGAGCACATCTGTCACACCTGAATCCGGAAGCGGCACAGTGACTGATAACAATGGCGGCATGTGGAACTATACTTACAATGGCACGGTCACGACGATTACTACGAGCACTGCACAGCTGAATCTGCCTTATACAGATACTTCCAATACGCTGTACCTGTACGGCTACGACCAACAAGGAAAATCGATCTCCCAACGTTGGCGCACGATTACCACCCGACAAGGCGGGGACGGTGCGAATACTTCTCGGATACAATTTGGGAGCGACGCTTAGCGCAATACACTTCAAGGAGCATCTCTTGAGGAGCGTGCTCACAGATATTTTGAAGGTACCCATATAAGGGTCGAGCCGACATCAACCATCGTAAAAAGGAAAAGGCCACATTCATCTCTGAGTGTGGCCTTTATTTAAGCCGGCGACGACCTACTCTCCCACACACTTTTGCGTGCAGTACAATCGGCCCGGCGGGGCTTAACTTCAGGCGTTTAGAAGGCGTGAGCGCCGCTTTTGCGCGCGGGAGCCTTCTGCCGAAATCTTGAGCGCTCTTTGCGAAGGATCTGATTTTTACTTCCGATAGACGGGATGCTATTTATGAATAATCACTCAGGCCGAGTTTCAGAAAACCGACCTCTCACTTCTGACGAACGGGCCCTTCTCACTTGGCTGATGTCACATGGTGCTCTGGAAGCGCAGAATTATGCTGACCAAGTTGAGGAACTACGAGTGATTAGCCGTTGCTCGTGTGGCTGCCCAGACCTTAGACTTCTACTCTCCTAAGGGCCCTTCGGAAATTCTGGCAGACTTCTACGGCGTAACCTCCGAAAATGTGGAAGTAGGTGTGATACTTCATGCACGTAATGGAAAAATCTCAGAAATGGAAGTCTATTCGGTTGCTCAACAGGATCAATCTTTCGGCTTACCGAAAATCGAGACATTGAAAGCTGTCTGGTTGCCTTCGGACAGGAGGTAACCCCAAATAGGAAAAGGCCACATTGTATTCACAATGTGGCCTTTATTTAAGCCGGCGACGACCTACTCTCCCACACACTTTCGCGTGCAGTACAATCGGCCCGGCGGGGCTTAACTTCCGTGTTCGGGATGGGAACGGGTGGATCCCCCGCG
>DASXCC010000092.1:0-16557 GCA_036491415.1 Terriglobales bacterium
GAAGCTCCGTTGCGCGCCGAGTTAGGCGGAGCATTTCGCTGGGAAGAATTTCGCCGTAAAGGCGAGCCCCATTTTGTCGTGCGTAAGCGCGATGATATGGCCTGCATCGTGTATTCCTCAGGCACTGGCGGCCGGCCCAAGGGATGCGTGCTGACACACGGTAATTATCTGGAACAGTGCAAGTCGCTCACCGACCGATTTGCTTTCTGGCCCGGGGTTCGCTACCTGAGCATTCTGCCGACAAATCACGCGATCGATTTTATGGTTGGATTTATCGGGCCATTCGTCTGCGGAGCTTGCGTGGTGCATCTGCGTACTTTGCGTCCGGAATTTGTCCGCGACGCATTCATGCGCTACCGCATTACCTATGTCGCTTTGGTGCCGATGATCCTGAAGAATTTAGAACGCGGACTTCGCGCTAAATTCGACGAGCTCAATGCGCCCAAGCGCTTTATGTTGAATCGCCTAATTGGGCTGAACAAGTTGCTGACTCGCAAAAAGCCCAATGTGAAGTTGAGCCGCAGACTCTTAGGGCAAGTCCATAGTGCGTTTGGCGGAGGCTTGCTGTCCGTCTTTACCGGTGGCGCGTTCATGGAACCTTCCACGCTGCAATTTTTTTATGACCTCGGAATTCCCGTGGCCAATGGCTATGGATTGACCGAAGCTGGCACAGCTCTCACCTTGAACGACTTCAAGCCATTTCGCGCTGATACCGTTGGTACTCCACTCTCCGGCGTGGAACTTCGAATCTTAAAGCCTGATGTTGACGGCATCGGAGAGGTCGCCGCGAAAAGCCCGACCGTGATGTCCCACTATCTGGATGATCCCGAACTTACCGCGCAAACCATCGCCGAAGGTTGGCTGATGACCGGCGATCTGGGACGATTTGATGATCATGGGCATCTGCTGCTGTTTGGCCGCAAGAAAAACATGATTGTGACCGAGGGCGGAAAGAATATCTATCCCGAAGATATTGAGACAGCTTTCGACGGTATCGCGGTAAAAGAATATTGCATTTTCGCCGCCAACTATATCTGGCCCGCGAAGAGCTTAGGCAATGAAATGCTGGTTCTGGTTCTGCGTATGGAACTGAACCAGGAATTCACGGAATCCCTGAAAGAAGAAATGATTACGCGCAATCGGAAGTTACCGGATTTCAAACGAGTCGGCGGCTATGTTATCTGGCAAAAAGATTTTCCGCGCACCGCTTCCATGAAGATCAAGCGCAACGTTCTTGCCGAAGACATCGACAAAACTCTGGAACGTGGCGCGGCTGTCGTCCAGCTTTAATAGACCCTGAAATATGAATAACTCATACCTGGCGATTGTGAATCCGGCAGCCGGAGGGGGCCGTTGCCGGAAGCTGGTCGGTCCCGCGCTGGAACGATTGCGAGCGGCAAATATTGAGATTGATTTAGTGGAAACAAGCGCTCGCGGCAAAGCCACAGACATTGCTCGCGAAGGGCTCAGGAATGGCTATCGAAAATTTATTGCTATCGGCGGCGATGGAACGTCGTTCGAGATCGTCAACGGGCTTTTTGCGCAGCAGCCTGCGGAGCGCCCCACCCTCGCATTCCTTCCGTTAGGGACCGGGAATTCTTTTCTCCGCGACTTCAGCGACAAGGGCGTTGAACATGGAATCGAATCGATTCTTGCGGGTCGAACGAAACCTTGCGATGTGCTGCGATTGAAGCATCGCGAAGGAATTCTTCACTACATCAATCTTTTGAGCGTGGGATTTTCTGCGGATGTCGCGACTCTGCGAGCCCGCAGATTCAGCGGATGGGGCGAACTGGGATATCAGACATCAATCTTTATTTGCCTTGCGCGATTTCGCCGCCGTCCATTCCCATTGAGCGTGGACGGAGAAGCAAATGTCGATCGTCGTTCATGCTTGTTCCTCACCTTCAGCAACAGCAAATACACGGGCGGCACGATGATGATCGCCCCCAAGGCTGATGTGAATGATGGGCTCATTGAATACGTTCGTTGGGGACCGATTGGCCGAATTGGATTGGTAAAAAATCTTCCTACACTTTACGACGGTACGCACATCAATCATCCGCTGGCGGAACGGCAGGCCGCGAAGAGAATTGATTTTAATCTCGATGCGCCTGTGGACTGCATGATTGATGGCGAGGTGCTTACGCTTCACTGTGAATCGCTGGATGTGCTTCCCGCAGCGCTGCAGGTTGTTGTTTAGCGATCTTCCAGGTAGTCCAAAACAAGCAAAGTAGGGCGATCACGCCTAATTGCAGATGGATCAGCTTCGTGAGCGGCGTCAAAAGAAATAAAAGATAACAAGAGTAGAGCAGTACTTTGACCATCCGCGCGTCCTCGTCGAATTTTCCCAGGCTCCAGTCGCCTAACAATAAAAATGCCGGGGCAAGAATAACCAGATCATAAATATTGCAGTGAGGCGCGGCGAGGATAGTGGCAAGCACCAGGCCGGAATAGCGGATCCCAATGGAAGCCCTGCTCTTCCAGCAACGGATTGCTAAAACGACGACTGCAACGACGCTTAGGAGATAAAGAATTAAGCCGACGTTCGCAGGGACGAGCAATAGCCAAAATCCGCGAAATGAAAATGTCTGGTATAAGTGCGGCTCGATGAGCGCCTGCGAATTGAGGTTTTCAGTCAAGGTGCGGAAGTAGCGTTGCATCACGCCTGCACCGAAATAAAACCTACCCATCGCAAGCTGGCCAACAGAGCTCAGGACCGTACCAATCACAACTATCCATTCCCGCGCGAATAAAAATACCAGCGCAGGAACAATCACAAATTGCGGTTTGAAAACCAGCATTCCAATGGCAAGGCCGGCAAGGAATGAATACTGGTTGCGGAAGGCCAGATACGCGAGCGTAAAACATAATAAAGCGAGGCCCGAGTTCTGTCCGAAAGTAATCAGGTGGAAGAACCCAGGGAAGGCGAGTGCAAGAATGATGCTAGTGCCTGGAAATTTTCGGAGTTGCGGACAAGTTCTCCAGATCAGCCAGCAAGATATTCCGTAAATAGCCACACTGAGTACTAACCAAATGGCCAGAGCGCGTGAGTAAGGAAAATGCGCGAAAGGCGTGAAGAACAAGGAAACTTGAGGGCCGTAAACCGGCGCATAAAAAATGTCCTTCGCGCGTGGCATTAACTGCTTCAGCCATTCTGCTTGAGCGTGCATGTCGTAAAGCAGGTCCGCTCGCCCGCTATGGACTAAGCTTCCAAGAATATAAAACTGAACGAAGTCCGTGCCCTTGAGCAGACCAAAGCTGTCGAATTTGCCAGGCGTCGCAAGATCTGTTGCATAAACGCTCCACAATATGACCGCAAGAATAAAACCGTGCATGCGGATGCGCCGCAACGTCAGCAATGTGGCGAAGGATTTCATCCAGGAAGTCAGCTAATCATAATGAGAAAACCTTGAGGTGCAAATACATTTCATGGTTGGGAATCGTAGCTGGGAAATTCATTTCGCCAAAAGAAAAAAGCCCGGGTTTAAGCCCGGGCCCTTGAATACGAACAGACTATTTCGCGTGTACGGGCGATTCGATAGGAGCCAGAATGCCTTCGGCTACATCGATCATCTCCGGCGTAACGGTGCGGTTCTTGGAAAGCGCTTCCGCCAAAGGAATGGCGATGAGCGAATTTCCGCGTAACGCCGCCATGTGGCCGAACTCACCGTGATGGACCATATCAATTGCCTTAAGTCCGTAACGTGTGGCCAGCATGCGATCGAAGGCGCTTGGTGATCCGCCACGCTGAATGTGGCCGAGAACCACGGCGCGTGTTTCGTATCCGGTTTTCCTCTCGATCTCCTTCGCCAAAGCATTGCCAATACCGCCGAGGCGAGCATGACCAAATTCGTCCACACCCTGCGCTGAAGTAACGAGTTCACCGTGTTGCGGATTGGCAACCGCAAACTTAGCGCCTTCCGCAACTACAACGATGCTGAAGTAACGTCCGCGCCCATGGCGCTGGCGAATGGTTTCTGCAACCTTCTCAGTATCGAACGGTTGCTCGGGAAGAAGAATGACGTCCGCGCCGCCCGCGACGCCACTATGAAGAGCGATCCATCCCGCATCGCGTCCCATCACTTCGACAACAATGACGCGGTTGTGGGCTTCGGCGGTGGTATGAAGACGGTCAATCGCTTCTGTAGCAATGTTTACAGCCGTATCGAACCCGAATGTGTAATCTGTGCCGGCGAGATCGTTATCAATCGTCTTGGGAACGCCAACAACTTTTACGCCTTTTTCAAAAAGCTTCCGGGCGACGGAAAGCGTATCGTCGCCGCCGATCGCGATAAGCGCGTCAACCTGGTGGCGATTTAACGTGGCGATGCAGATGTCCAGACCGTCGGGCTTCTTTGCGGGATTCGTGCGCGAAGTTCGCAAGATCGTTCCGCCGCGAGGCAAAATGCCCGCGACCGAATCCAGGTTGAGGGGAACGGTATGGTCTTCCACCAATCCGCGCCATCCTTCGAGAAACCCGATAAATTCATCTCCATAGTGAAACGAACCTTTGCGCACTGCCGCGCGGATGACTGCATTGAGTCCGGGGCAGTCGCCTCCGCCAGTTAAAACACCAACTTTCATTGCCTTCTCCTCGTTTGAGAGTAATTGCCAGATTGTGACCGTTCCTACGGATAGAGGGCGCTGTGGAATTGCACGTCAAGCACCTGGGCTTAGAACGGAACTAATAAGATTACCATTAAAAATTGCGGTGATTAAGAGAGTTTTCAACCCGGGTTAAATAATTCTAGGGCGTGGTTGTTTGTTGCGATTCAGCTTGTTGCGGAATGGAAATTTGCAGTTTCTCGTCTGATCTTTTACGGATGCCCGGTTGTGAAACCAGGACTTCCGTCTCGAATTCCATGGCAGTTCCGTTTGGCGCGTAGGGATTGAAAGTGAGTTGCCGAACGGTTTCCAGAGCTGCTGGCGCCAGTCCGCGGCTACCGCGGACGAACCTCGCCTGCTTTACCTTTCCATCTGTTCCAACAATGGCCAGAATGACCACAGATTTTGCAGATGTCTTTTGCGGCGCAGCCTTTGCAGGTTGAGCAGGCCCGGGACTAGACAACGGATGATTTGAAGTCTGCATCGCCCGAGGGGCTGCGCTGCTTGAATTTTCCAGGGGCGGATTGACGGGTGATTTTTCGCTGCGTGAGGCCCCCATTTGCCCCCACAAGGTTTTTCCGATTCTCCATCCGACAAAAAGAATAGCTGCCATCACTAATACACAGAAAATAATTTCCCAATAACGCGAGGTTCGCACGGAGTCTATAAATATAGGTTTCTCTGAGGGCGACTGTGAGGAATAATTTGACGCAGGAATTGGCTCGACCGGGAGAGGTCTGCCGGCCGGGTCGGGCTTCGGCATGGGGCGATGGGCCATAACACATACCCAGCGCACAGACTGTGGCTGTCTGACCTCTGACCAAGACACTGTTCAGAAGTCGTTCTTGCGTGCGTCGGTTCAGAGTGTGACCGGAGTTTGCCGCGAATTCGGCGGCCTGTCAATAGGCATTGGCAAGCGAAACTGCAGGCCGCGCTAATGTAAACTCTTGCCAGTCCACCTTTCCTCATGAATTCTCGCATTCCGGAGTCGGCACCACCGAAACAATCCGGTCACGGACATGCCGTGATGGCCAGTTTCCTCGGCTGGACGCTGGATGCCTTTGATTTTTTCGTCGTCGTCTTTCTTATGCAGACGCTCGCCGATCAATTTCACGTTTCGAAAAGTCATATTGTTGCGACGCTGGCTTATACGCTGGCCATGCGGCCCGTGGGCGCTGTGATTTTTGGTTTGCTGGCCGACCGTTATGGTCGGCGCAAACCGCTGATGGCCAATGTCATTTTCTTTTCCGTCGTCGAATTGCTCTGCGGATTTGCCCCAAACTACACCATGTTTCTAATTCTGCGAACTATCTACGGAATTGGCATGGGCGGGGAATGGGGCGTCGGCGCATCCCTCGCGATGGAAGCGGCACCGGGTAAACGCCGCGGTATTTTCTCCGGGATTGTGCAGAGCGGATATTCCATTGGATATTTACTAGCAGCTGTGGCTGCGCGCTTTGTTTTGCCCATGTGGGGATGGCGGGCGATGTTTTGGGTCGGCGGTATCCCCGCGCTGCTGGCGTTATATGTCCGCATCAGCGTGCCGGAGTCGGAAGCATGGAAGCAGCATCGTTCTCCGACTGTAAGTGGCATCGTTCAGGCGGCAACCCAACATTGGAAGTTATTTTTGTATTTGATCTTGCTAATGACGTTGATGATGTTTCTTTCCCATGGCACGCAAGACCTCTATCCGGATTTCTTGAGCACGGTCCACAATTTCAAATCGGCAATCGTCTCTTATGTCGCGATTCTTTATAACGTCGGTGCAGTTTTAGGGTCCATCGCTTTCGGATATTTCTCAGAAAGCATCGGCCGCCGCAAGAGTATGGTCGCCGCATTATTGCTTTCTCTCGCCGTGATTCCCTTGTGGGCTTTTGGCGGAACTCTGCCGATGCTTGCAATCGGTGCGTTTCTCATGCAGGTGGGAGTGCAAGGTGCCTGGGGAATTATCCCTGCGCATCTGAATGAACTCTCTCCAGATGCCGTGCGTGGTTTGGTGCCTGGCCTGGCTTATCAGTTGGGCATCTTGTTTGCTGCGCCTGTGAACACTATCGAATTCGCGCTGCATCGGCATTTTGGATATGCATGGGCGCTCTCTGCTTTTGAAATCACAAATATCATCATTCTTATTGTGGTTGTCTCGCTTGGCATCGAGAAAAAGGGAAGGGCATTTCTGGGGTCGTCTCCGTGAAGCGCGGAATTCCATGCTGCACTTGCAAAAAAGCGATAAAAACTACATAGTAAATATCGGTCTATGGCGAAATATCTTATTACCGGAATTGCGGGATTCATTGGCTCTGCGCTGGCACGCTCTGTCTTGAAACAAGGCGATGAAGTTCGTGGAATCGATAACTTTTCCACGGGCAAAAAAGAGAATATTGCGGAAATCCTTGGGAATATTGATCTGCGACAGGCGGACTTGTTGGAATTTGATGCGTTGAAGGACGCTTGCCGGGGAGTGGATTATGTTTTACACCAGGCGGCGATTCCTTCCGTGCCCCGGTCAGTACGAGATCCCCTTGAAAGCAATCGCACAAACGTCGATGGCACAGTGAATCTGCTCGTCGCTGCGCGTGATGCGAAAGTAAAACGCGTAGTATACGCGGCTTCTTCTTCTATTTATGGCGATTCGCCATCATTGCCTAAGCACGAAGACATGCTTCCCAATCCTATTTCTCCTTATGCTGTCGCAAAGCTTGCCGGGGAGCATTACATGGCATGTTTTTATAAATGCTATGGACTGGAAACAGTCTCGCTGCGTTACTTCAATATTTTCGGACCT
This sequence comes from Terriglobales bacterium, assembly GCA_036491415.1. Taxonomy (GTDB): domain Bacteria; phylum Acidobacteriota; class Terriglobia; order Terriglobales; family Acidobacteriaceae; genus JAICKN01. Next base: position 7,391 of record DASXCC010000092.1, read on the forward strand.
CGTCAGGATCCAAGCTCGCCATACTCCGGCGTACTCGCAAAATTTATTACGCAGATGCTGGCAAAAGAACAGCCCACCATCAACGGAGATGGTGAGCAAAGCCGCGACTTCACATTTATCGACAATGCTGTATCAGCTAATATTCTGGCTTGCAAAGCCTCTGCTGCTGACGTCGCAGGCCGGGTTTTCAATGTTGCGATTGGCCAAAGAATCAGCTTGAATGAAGTGGTGCAATCGTTGAAGAAAATCACCGGATACGCCGGCGATGTGAAATATGGGCTCGACCGTGAGGGAGATGTAAAACATTCCCTGGCAGACCTCTCCCGTGCTGAAAAACATCTTAAATACAAGCCCACAATCTCGTTTGAAGACGGGTTGCGCCGAACGGTCGAATGGTATGCTCAGAAAGATACTTTAGCCGTTCGTTAGTCACTTGCGCGACGAAGCTGAATAAATCAAAAACACTATGAGTGCACGACAGCGTGCGTTGGTCACCGGGGGCGCTGGATTCTTAGGGTCGCATCTTTGTGATGCCTTATTGGCGGATGGCTACGACGTTTTATGCGTAGATAATCTGCTTACCGGACGGGAAGCGAACCTGGCACATCTGAAAAACGATGCGCGTTTTGAGTTCAAGAAGTTGGACATCAACGAATCTTTTGATTTCGGCCGTGTAGATTTCATTTTTCATTTCGCATGCCCCGCGAGTCCCGTGGATTACATGCAGCACGGAATCGCTACGTTAAAGGTTGGGTCTCACGGAACGCTGCACGTGCTCGAACTTGCCCTTAAATACAACGCAAAATATCTGATCTCTTCGACTTCGGAATGCTACGGTGATCCTCTTGAGCATCCGCAAAAAGAAACCTACTGGGGGCATGTGAACCCAATTGGCCCTCGTTCTGTGTATGACGAGTCCAAACGTTTTGCGGAGGCACTAACCATGGCCTACCACCGTTATCACAAAGTGGATACGCGAATTGTGCGGATCTTCAATACCTATGGTCCACGCATGCAGTTAAACGATGGTCGGGTTGTTCCTAACTTCATGAAGCAGGCAATTCGCGGCGAAGATTTGACCGTTTATGGCGATGGCAGCCAGACGCGCAGTTTCTGCTACGTAAGTGATGAGATCGATGGGTTTCTTCGTCTTGCAAAATCATCCGAGCATCTGCCGGTAAATATTGGGAACCCTGATGAGTTTACGATCCGAGAGTGTGCGAAGAAAGTAATTGAAATTACCGGGTCTAAAAGCAAAATCCGTTACGAAGCTTTGCCCACGGATGATCCCAAACAGCGCAAGCCCGATATCAGCAAAGCACGAAAGTTATTGCAGTGGGAGCCAAAAATAAATCTCGAGGCTGGGTTAAAGCTTTCGCTGGATTATTTCAAGAAGGCTACGCAAGAGATGTTGTCGAAAGCCTAAGCGGGTATATACACAACTTAAACGGAAATTCCCCACTGCGCAGCGTATTCAATCAACTGCCGCACATGCTCTTTCTGCTGCGGCGTTTTCAACGCAAATTCGACACCCATGCCAAAACCTGGATGCATGGTTTGTACTTTTCCTTCGACTTCCAGCTTAATACTCTTCACCCTGACGACAATTTGTAGTTGTGTCGCCGCAGGGAATGGAGCGGTCGACTCCACATAGCAGCCTTCAGAGCTGATGTCGCTCACGTTGCAGCGATGAGGGACATTGCTGCCCACTTTATAGACTTCTGCGCCGAGTTGGCAGGCATGGCGCGTTTTAATGCGCCGGTCGGAAACTGATGCATGAAGCAAACCCAGACCAAATCGTCTTGTCGTCGGCTGAGATTCAGATTCCTTTGTCTGCGATGGTACAGGTTCATTTTCTAATATGCTGTTTGCGCGTAGCCATTCTCCCAGGATTTTGCGGGATGACTGGGGAACATCTGCAAAACGCAACCCGACTCGCCCAATTGAATCCTGCCAAATCACCTCGCCGGACATTCTTACGGTTGAATCCTGCCCCGGCAACGAAAATTGGAAATACACTTTGCACTTCGGCGGTACCGATTTTTCCGATTGAATCTTCACGCCGCTTTCGCTGAGATCCAGCAACGTTGCCGGTGCGTTCTCGACATTTGAATAAGCGATCGCAGCTTTTTTGTTCAGGCGGATACGCTTGTTGGTGCGCTTTTCCCGGCGCAGTAATCCACGTGCCGCGCGCAGGCTGTCATGCGCAGTTTCTTTCGTGAGCGGTTTATAAAGGACGAAGTTGCAGCCCGCGGAAAAAAGCGAGCGGATATTGTTATTCGGTGAATTGATAAGTGCGATGATCTGCGATTTTTTATTGTGTGCTGTTTTGCGAATGTTCATTGTGAACTGCAACGCTGCTGCTTCGTCGCTATAGTCGATCAGGACGACGTCAAATGTTTCTGTTGCCAGGCGAGAGGCAGCCTCAATGAAGTCCCCACAATTTACGAGATGAATATCCATCTCGTCCAGAATTGGGGTCAGGATGTCGGAGGAGTCCGCATCCACACACACGGCTAACGATGTGAGTGCCATGGTTCTGATGGTAAGGTTTCTTTTGTAAGTCCAACAAGTTACTCAGGTGACTGTCGCTTGCCTACGTTCGGGTGTGACACGTTACTTCCGTCATCTAGGGGTATTGGCTGTCCAAGCGATATCTTAAATAAAGGTTGGGGCGCAAGTCCTTCTGCAATCGTCTTGCAGAACACGCAATCATCAAAGGCAATTTTGAACTCAATGGCATCCTCAAAAATCAGCACGGGACTGATCTGGATCGGTTCGCTGGCAATATTTTTGGCATTATGTGTTTTGCCAGCGGCATTGGAAAAGAATGCTGATGGCGCGGCTATAGCGCTTGCCGGTTCAATCTTTTCTGTGGGCGCCATGACGATTGCTATTGGCTTATACGTGAAGGCGCGCTTTTTTCAGGCACAACAACCCCAACGTAGCGCACCCGCTGAAAAGACAAATGCACAACGACGCGGTGGATGCACCCTGTGCGGAACAGAAACTCCCGTGATTCAGTGCAAGGTCCATCAACTGGAACTTTGCGGAAATTGCCTGACACGCCACTACGATTACCGCTCCTGCTCCTACATTCCCAGTGAAGCTGGCAACGCAAATAACTCTTCCCGGTCTATGGCGGCCAGAAGCCGCTACTAAGGCTTCTAGAGCCAATTTACTGGCCAAAGTGACTGAAGTTTTTGCCGGTGATTACGTTACGTAAGACCAATTCGGCACAATATCACTTTGGTACTTTGACGCTCTCTCACCCTCTCCTTACGATTGCTTTCTAATGCGGTTGTCTCGCAGAGATTTATAGCTCTGGCTTCCCTCAATGCTGCGTACCAGCAACTTAATTTTGGGGCGTAAAGGCCCGAAGTGGCGGATCACGAATGAAGATTAGTAAGAAAATCGCTTCGACGAAGCCCTCCTCATCCACAGGACCGCGATCCCTGCGCAGCAGTATGCGTGGCTTCTCTCTGCTGGAGATGATGATTGTGGTCGCCATTGGACTCACAGCAACTGCAATCGGTGTGATGACGTTGATCCCGATGATGAAATCCGGGCATGTATCAGAAGCCTACAACACAACATTGATGGCGATGCGCCAAGCGCGTGAAAGAGCGATTGCTGAACAGCGCACGTATGTCGTTGCGTTCAATAAAACTGCGGTGCTTCCAAATACCGTCACGATCACCCAAGCCAGTACGAACACTTTGATTGCAACCTATCCGCTTCCTATGGATACGGCTTTCGATAATGAGCCCGGTATTCCAACATCTGGAACGACTCCACCTGTAACTCCGGATGGTTTTGGAGCTGGAGCAAAACCGATACATTTTGATATTGGGGTTGGTTCAGGATCGACGTCGGTCTACTTCATGCCGGACGGATCTGGACAAGATGTAAACGGCAACATTAACAACGGTGTGCTTTATGTCGCGATGTCTGGAGACCTATACAGTTCCCGCGCCATTACTCTTTGGGGCACCACAGGACGTATTCGAGGCTGGAGACTGTATCCGAGTGGAGCTTCAAACACATGGAGGCAGCAGTGAAGACTTCTTTTAAAAAAATGCGCCGCCGAGCCCAACAAAATTTTCAGCAGGGCTTCAGCCTGCTTGAAGTCATGATCTCGATCATGATCTTGATGACAGGATTCGTTTCACTGTTGGGAATTTTCGGCCTGGCGATGGCTGTAACACAGGGTGCGCACCAAGATCTAGTTGCAAAACAACTTGCGTCGGAAGCGATGGAAAGCATCTTCACTGCTCGCGATACTGCGCAGTTAGATTGGACGCAGATTGCCAACACCTCTGATGGGGGCATCTTTTCCAATGCACAACCTTTTTACCCTATTAATCAATCCGGAGCGGATGGCATTATCGGCACGGCTGACGATGCTGCAGCCGGCGCAGTAACCGTGCGCGAGCCGGGCCCAGACGGTATTGTTGGCACCGCCGATGATGTGATCATCCCACTTTCGAATTATCAACGCAGCATTACGATTGCCAAGGCCTTTGACAAAGCAAACAATGAAATCACTTCCCTCAGGCAAGTGACGATCACGATTCAATACACAAACCCTGGAATTAAAACCCCCAAAAATTATGTTCTTAGCAGCTATATTTCGCAATACCGGTAGAGAGAAGACCATGAAGACTCAATTAAAAAATACGAACGCTGGTTTCTCCCTTCTGGAAATGATGATCGCGCTGGCTTTGGGTGCAGCGGTAGTTGGCATTGCGGCTAAGGGATATAGTGACGCCGTCAACGCGACGTGGGTTACATCGCAGCGGTCGGAAATGCAACAAGATTTCCGCGCCGCCACCAACATAATGCTGAAAGATATTAGCTTGGCTGGAGCCGGAATCCCTTCCGGCGGAATAGCATTAGTTTCCGGCGGCGCTACGCCAACGTACGGGTGTGATCAGACTGCCAAGTGCTATCTCGGGCCGTTGAATAACAACGCTATCGCTTATCCTCTTCAGGCGGGTACGCCTTCTCTATATGGAGTGGTCCCTGGGTTTCAACAAGGCATTACGATCAACGCCGCTCAGGGCCCTTCCGACATTATTACAATCGTTTATTCGGACAATGTCTTTCTGCTCAATTGTTACGGAGTAAATTTCACGGACAATACGGGCACGTCGGTAAATTTTCTGGATCCACCAAATCCTTTACCTTCGACTTGTGTCGTGCCTGCGCCGCTTGTAGCGCCTCAAAAAGTTACTGATACAGCAATTGGTTTGACTGCAGGCGACCTGGTTTTGTTCCAAGGGAAAAATTCTGCTGGAAATACAGCCTATGCGGTTGCTGAGGTAACGGCTGCGAACAATGCGGCAAGCCCGTATAACGTCACATTCAATAATGCGGATGTGTTGGGACTAAATCAGCCTGCTGCAACGAGTAACAATCTTGTGCAACTGGATACGGCTTCGGGCGGAAACGCGCCATTGACCAGTACCGTGGCCAATCGAATTTACATCATTACCTACTACTTGGATATTTCTCCTAACGATGGTGTTACGCCGCGATTAATGCGGCAGGTCAACGGACATCCGCCGGTTCCCGTTGCGGAGAACGTGGCATTTTTGCAGTTTACCTATGACACCTACAACACAACCGGAACGCTGCTTAAAGAGCAGGGCGACGCCGGCGAATCAGCGGGAATTTCTCCAAGCTTAATCCGCAAGATCAATATCACCCACTTAACCATGCGCAGCCAACTTCGTGGGACGAATGGGTACCAGGGAATGGATTTACAAACTTCGGTGAGCGCAAGAAATTTAAGTTTCCAGAACCGTTATCAATAGGATCACTTATGGATGCAGGAATTGTACGAGTGTCGGGGATTTCCAGGAGTCACAAAATGAATAGCAATAAAAATCGCCAGCGGGGTTTTACGCTGATCGCTTGTTTGTTGCTTCTGCTCTTGCTCACGGGCCTGTCAATTGCTTTGATGAGCTCCGTGCATACCGAGACAACGGTGAGCCTGGGCGATAGTCAGAATGGAGTGGCTTATCATGCCGCCGAAGGTGCCATTGAAAAAATGACTGCAGATTTGGGGGACACATTCAAAACATTGCAGTCGCCACCCGCGAGCACCATTTGTAACTTAAGCGCCGATTTGCCAACGAATACGCCATCCATAACTTATACGACTTACTCGCTAACGCCGGTTACAGGTTGTGCGGGTAATTTGACCGGCTCATTTGGTGAAATCAGCAGCGGTCCCAATCAGGGTTTGTACGCACAAATCATCCCGATCAACTTGACTGCGGCTGCGCAGACCACACAAGGCCAGCAGGTAAGCATGTCGCGCCAGGTGGAAGTAGCTTTAATTCCTGTTTTCCAGTTCGGTGTGTTTTCGGACAGCGACCTCAGCTTTTTTGCGGGTCCTAACTTGCAATTCCAGGGACGCGTACATACAAACGGCGATCTATATCTTGCGGCTGGTGATGGTGGTACAACAACATTCCACGACAAAATCACCGCGTATGGAAACGTAATTCGCGACCAGATGCCAAACACCCTTGATGACAAGAGTTTTGGCCACAATGGCAATGTCGCGATTCTGACGAAATCCAATGGATGCGATACCAATAGTCCGAGCGCAAGCGCGCCTTGCCGCTATCTGAATTTTGGGGAAGGAAGCACCATTAAAGGTTCCGATCCAGTGCAGTCGAACCAGAATTCTTCCGTGTGGCCTACCAATATTTCCTTGACTGCCTACGCTACTAACATCATCGATGGCAATTATGGAAACAAGTTCGGTACGGGTGCGGTAGCGCTTTCGCTGCCTTTTGTGTCGGGAACGGCGACTACCGGCGTACCTGGTAATGGTCCATGGTCTTATGAAATTATCCGTCGTCCTCCGGTGGGTGTTGCTGATGCTGCATCCATTTCTCAATCCCGTTTGTACAACGAAGCCAATATTCGGATTTTGTTGTCGGATGATCCAGCGGATCTTCCCGGCGGAGCAGGCGACGCGCAGAATATTCGCCTTGCGAACGTTGGTGTTTTTGTGAATGGCGTGGCCACTTCCGGCATTCCCGCAAATGAAACTACGTATTTTGCGACGGCGGATACTTCCATGCCAGACTACAGTCAATCGACTACAAGTACGACTGTGCCTGCGGATTGGCTATACGCTCCGGTTGCCCCACAGGTTGCTGCCAACGCTACGCTTGTTCCGGGTGGCGCTCCCATCATAGTGGGAAATGCAGCAGGTACAACCGCTGCTCCGGGGAATGCTACTTTATGCAACCAGTCTGGCGGCACATTTACAGTTTTGGTAACGACTGCCGCAACATGGACTTGCCCAACTGTTTTCCCATTCTTCACGGCTTCGGCTGTACCCGCATCCACATGGAACCTTATTGACGGCTATTTGCGCGTTGAATATGTTGATGCCGGGGGAGCCACACATGCTGTTACTTCGGAATGGTTAGGTTTAGGGTTCGCACGATTCACAAAGCCACCTACAGCCATTGGTGGAAACGTCATTAATCCTCAAGCGATCTTATTGTTCCAGGAACCGGCGGATCGGAATGCCGATGGCGTTATTGAGACCGGAGCGGCTGGAGCGATTAGTGCAGGCACCTCTTGTACTGGAAGCGGTGCTTCTAAAAAATGTACTTACACAGTTACCCAAGCTAAACCCTCAGAAGTTTTACTAGACGCAGGTACTGGAAGCGCCTGGTACGGCAAGACGACGGGCGCTGTTAGCCCGACCCTGAAAAATTGGTATCCAATTAACTTATACGATGCACGCGAAGGTGAAATTCGCGACGTGCAGCAAGCCAACGCAAGTTGCACCCCCATGGGGATCATGAATGCTGTCGAACTTGACATAGGCAATTTGCAGCAATGGCTTAAAGGAAACATTGGTGCTAGCGGAGCCAGTGTCGACACGAAAACATTTAATGGTTACATCCTTTATTTTTCGGATCGTCGAGGGATGTTACCGAATCCGAATGGGAACTCTCCAGTTTCACCGGTAAACTCAAAAACCGGAGACTCAGGATTCGAGGACTCGATCAATTCTGCCGTTCAAATTGGAACCCCAGATGGCACGCTGGAAGGTTTGCCGACGGGAAAACTATTGTCGCCGGAAGACGTCAATGAAAATAGTGTTCTGGATAACTTCGGTGGCGGCAACCTTGGCTTAGGTTTCGGATATCTCGGCGCAGCTTATACGGTAGCGAATAGCGTGAATGCAAAGATCGCGGCCAACAACGATCCATGGCTCACCGTTGCTGGACGTATTCAACCCAATGCATCCAACGCGACGTCCGGTTATACCAGTTCATGCTCGATCGGGCAGAAGAATTGGGTCAGTGGCGCTCGGCACGTTCTTCGACTGGTGGATGGCACTCTTGGGAATCTTCCCACGCCCGGTTTTACTATAGCGTCGGAAAATCCGGTTTATGTTCTAGGAGACTACAACAGCAGTGCCGCAGATGCGTCATGGGGTGGAGGAGCGGACCCCGCTCACTCTGCGGCAGCAATCATCGCGGATGCTGTGACCATGCTTTCAAACAATTGGTCTGACCTTGTGGACTTTCAGAATCCCAGCCAGTCAGGCAAACGAGCAGGCGCGAATACCTATTACAGGATGGCGATTGCGGCTGGTAAGAACATTAACTTCCCGATCCCGGGATACGCCAAACCGGCTGCCGGAAGCAGCAATGACTTCGGAACCGATGGCGGAACGCATAACTTTCTTCGCTTCCTTGAAAGTTGGGGATCGACGATCAACTACAAAGGTTCGCTCGTGAGCATGTTCTATTCGACTTATGCAACGGGAACTTTTAAGGATGGTACTGTGTACGGAGCTCCGACCCGTAATTACAGCTTTGATCCGCTGTTCGCACAACCGTCAAATCTTCCACCGGGCACTCCGTTGTTCCGTGACGTGGATAACTTGAGTTATCGTCAGAGCTTCACTCCACAATAAAAACGCTGGAAAGATTCAGGTCCCGCTCAGGTTGAGCGGGGCTTTTCTTTTTCAGGATGTTATATACCGAATTTCACATCGGCGCGAATCCCAGTTATTCTGTTAGTGATTCGAGGCAAACTTTGTCCATTACATCCATCTTTTGGGATCTCGGTGGGGTGCTGCTCACGAACGCCTGGGACCATACGGAGCGCGATCAGGC
>DASXCC010000093.1:0-6106 GCA_036491415.1 Terriglobales bacterium
TGATTCACTCATTATCTCCAGAGCAGACCGCAAGCTAATAGCCAACGACCAACGCCCAACGACGATTTTATGTTTGAACGACTTGACCAAATCGAAGCACGCTATGAGGAACTGACGCAGGCCCTGGCATCGCCAGAGACCATGAACGATTCCTCGAGATATCAGAAGACCGCGAAAGCCCATAGCGAAATTGCGCCCATCGCCGAGAAATACCGCGAATTCAAGGAACTGACCCGCGGGATCAGAGAGAGCAAAGCCCTCCTCGCCGAAGAAAAAGATCCGGACATGCGCGCCTACGCGCAGGATGAACTCAATCAATTGGAATTGAAGGTGGTCCACGTGGAGCAGGAGTTGAAAGTTCTCCTGGTCCCGAAAGACCCTAACGACGAAAAGAACGTCATTCTGGAAATTCGCGCGGGCACGGGCGGCGATGAAGCCACGCTGTTCGCCGATGAAATGTTCCGCATGTACTCCCGCTATGCCGAAACGATGGGGTGGAAGGTGGAAGTGCTCTCCACTTCTGAATCAGGAGTTGGCGGGTTGAAAGAAGTCATCGCTTTGATTGAAGGCGACAAAGTATTTTCGCGGATGAAGTATGAGAGCGGCGTGCATCGCGTACAGCGCGTTCCGAAAACTGAAACGCAGGGGAGAGTTCATACCTCCGCGATTACCGTTGCGATCCTTCCGGAAGCCGAAGATGTGGACGTCAAAATTGAAGCCAAAGATCTGCGCATTGATACGTTCTGTTCCTCAGGTCCAGGCGGACAATCCGTGAACACGACTTATTCTGCCGTTCGCATCACGCATATTCCAACCAACACCGTTGTGAGTTGCCAGGACGAAAAGTCGCAGATCAAGAACCGCGAAAAAGGTATGCGCGTGCTGCGCTCCCGTCTTTATGAAATGGAAATGCAGAAGCAGCAGGATGCGCTGGCGAAAGAGCGCAAAGCCATGGTGGGAAGCGGCGATCGCAGCGAAAAGATCCGTACGTACAATTTCCCGCAGAATCGCGTGACCGATCACCGGATCGGATTGACGCTCCATCAGCTCCAGGAAGTGATGGACGGAAAGCTGGCTCCGCTCGTAGAAGCCCTTACCACGCACTATCAGGCAGAAAAGCTGAAAGGCGAAAGCGTGGGCGTTAGCTAAGCTCCCGCTCTCCTCACGGCTTGATCCAATCAGTGCTGCGATTCATCGAGCAATTCCTTCAAATACTGTTGCCACACGGCGGCATAGGTGTGCGTGCCATGACCGTGCGTCTGTTCGGACGTCGGAATCAGGACGAATTTTCCGTGCTTCACTCTTTTGATTTCCCGTTCCGGAATGCCTAGATCAGGGGGATTGATGAAATCGTCCGCGGAGTTCACGAACATCACAGGAGCTGTAATGGTTTCGAGCTTTGCCGACGGATCATAATTTCTGGAAGAGTTGACGGCATAGAGAAAGTCATTCGCGTCCAATCCCGTCAAGACGCGATTCATGTAAGTGTCGAGATATTTGTCGCGGCTTCGCGCGTAGGCAGCTCTTCCTGCATATGCAGCGGCGCGCTGCCGGTGATCAACAAAAAGTCTGCGGCGACTTCCAGTCCGGCTCTAGGTTCAGTGGTGTAATCACCATTCTTATATTCTGGATCATTGCGAATTCCATCAATAATCATCTTCCGCCAAATGCGGTTCCGTCCGGCAAGCGCCACCGGTTCGCACGCCAGCGGCATAAGCGCATCCACCATGTAGGGATACGTTTCGCCCCACATCCAACTATGCATGCAACCCATCGAAGTGCCCATGACCAGGCGCAGATGATTGACGCCCAAGCCTTGTTCCACCAGTTCATGCTGCAGCGTGACCATGTCCGCATATTCGTATTGAGGAAAGTGCGCATGCATGCCATCGCTGGGTTTGACGGACTTTCCGTGGCCAATGTTGTCCGGCAGGATGATGAAATATTTGCTTGCGTCCAGCAAGCCGCCGGGACTAAACAAAACGCCGGCGAAAATGGGACGAAGTAGTCCAGTACCGGCGCCGCCTGTCCCGTGAAGAACCAATACGGCGTTGGTGGTGCGGCCCTGCGCGTCTTTTACTGGCTTGCCAATGTCGTGTAGTGCATCCGCACTTCGGGCATGGTTTCACCCGACAGAAAGTGAAAGTCGTGAATGATGTAGTCGCCCTCATGCGGTGTTGGCCAAGTGGCGGCCTCCCATTGCTGAGCTTGTGCGAAATTCAGGGATGCAAGGATAAAAATTGCAGATGCGAGGACCCGCAAAAAGACTTTCGTCATTTTCTTCACCATTGGATTGAAGCTAGCGCTTCAATAAATCGATCGGCTGTTTCACGTCATGCACGCGGAAATATCTCGCCAGCGCCGGATATTTTTTTGCAGCTGCTTCATACATGGCATAAGCCACGTTGCGGTAAGAAGTATGGCCGGCAGGCCCGGTGCGTAGCTCTGAGATGTAAACAACCTCGGCAAAATCCATCTTGAAAAGGCAGCGCTTGCGGAAGCCCAAAGGAATTGCGTACTGAGAATTTTCATTCGCTTCCGGAGTTTCAGCGTTCGCTAATTTTTCAACCAACTCCGCAATGTTTCGCATCGCCGCATCATACTGCGACGATAAATTTGCCGCCTGTATTTCCGCCGGCGTGTCATATCCATGCTGCGTAGTAAATGCTTGCTCGATTTGAACACAGCGGCGATGGCGGTGCATGTCGCGAAAACCGCCGATATCCATCAGAATGTCGAATCGAAATTGCTGGCCCGCCGAGAAATTGCGCAGAATTTCATCGTGACGGCCGCGATGGCGCAACCCAAGGTCAATAATCTCTGCGCGTTTGTTTTCGCCGACAGCTTGCAATGCTTCGCGAATCTGGCGATAAGAATAATGGCAATGCTGATAAAGCAACGTGGCAGCGAGTTCAACTTCCAAGGGTTCGTCGTCGAGTAAGTCCACGCTTTCAACCGGTTCCACTGGAGCGTTCTTCAGCAGTTCGAAAGCCGCTTGCCGAAGTTCTCGTCTGGTTTCGATTTCATACGCGTTCGGATCGGCATACTTGACCAAAGTCGGAGCGACTCGAACTTCGCGAAGCAATTCGCGCTCGGCGCGGTCTGCAAGTTCCGGCGACACAGCATTGATTTGTTGTACTAACTCCCGCAACGACTCTGTATTCGCGTTGTAAGCCGGAGAGATTGCCGCTTGCTTCAACATTTCGCCCAGGCTGCGTACTTCTTTGTGGGTGTGCGCCAGCAGATGCGCAACTTGGGTTTCCAGAGTGCGGGCATTAACAATCTCTCCCAGCGAAGTATTCGTCGCCAGCGGCAGAAGATAACGCGAGGCATCAAAAGCGCGGGCCTTCAGCGTGCGCTCGTAATCGTCCTGCTTCATCTCTTCGGGCTTGGGAGTGATGCTTTGCAGATATTCAAATACTTTTAGTGAAAGCGAATCGTAGTCCGCGAACAGACCATCCAGGCCCGCGCGAAACAATTGGCGGGAATTTTCATCGCCACTAAAATCCGGCGTAAGGTATCCGCTCTTCCTGAAGTCCTGGTAGCGGGTGGAGCGTTCTTGCCCGTCCCAACGCTGCTCGTCGGCAACCGCAATGGCAGCAAGAATCGAAAGCTTTTCAATAGCCAGCGCAATGTGCGCCAAATCCGCAATAGAGCGGTGCCCGTACTGGAAATAAAATGTGTTGAGAAATTTTTCAGCCTTTTGCTGATTGATCTCCTTCAGCGACTCCTTCATCGACAGCGAAGAACGTGAGTACTTGGCCATCGCATAAGCCAGGACTTCCGGCTCCACGCCATACACGGCGAACACTTCCACGACGGATTTTTCGGATTTCTCCGTACTCACAGGCGGAACGACCTCTGTCACTTCAGGCATGGCAAAATGGATCTATCGGAAACAGGAATCTTAATATACCTTCCTCGGCTCGAGTGTGGATAACGTATTTGCTCCCATAAAATTCAATTCGAGCATCCACGATTTCCCTGGTTATAGTCGAATCGATTTCCGCATCCGTTTATAATTTCCATCTTCTACCACGAATGCATATTACGAATGCAGATTTTTAAGGAGAAGTCATGTCTCTAGCCGGTCGAGTGGCGCTGGTCACGGGCGCCTCGCAGGGAATTGGGCGCGCTTGCGCTGTGCAGCTTGCCAAAGACGGCGCGGCAGTGGCCTTGGTCGCGCGCAATCAGGAAAAGCTTGAAGAAGCTAAGCAGGAGATCATCGCGGCTGGCGGACAGGCCGCCGTATTCGCAGCCGACATTGCCGACGAAGAGCAGGTCAAAGCTGCCTTTAAAGCCGCCATCGCGCAATTTGGAAAGCTGGAAATCCTGGTGAACAATGCTGGAGTCACCAAAGATCAACTCGTGATGCGTATGAAGCGCGCCGACTGGGACACGGTACTCACTACAAACCTGACTTCGGCGTATTTATGCACACAGCAAGCTATCAGCTCCATGCTGAAGCAGCGGTGGGGACGGATCATCAACATCACTTCGGTCTTTGGTCAGACTGGACAAGCGGGGCAGGCAAACTACGCTGCATCCAAAGCTGGGTTAATTGGCTTGACCATGGCTATCGCCCGCGAAGTCGCTTCGCGCAGTATTACCTGCAATGCTGTTGCCCCGGGATTTATCGAGACCGCGATGACTTCTGTGCTGAACGAAGAATTCAGGCAAACTGCTTTGAAGATGATTCCCCTGGGCCGCGTGGGCGGATCGCAGGAAGTAGCCGATGCCGTAGCTTTCCTCGCTTCTGACAAAGCTGCCTATATTACCGGCCACGTGCTCAACGTAAACGGCGGCATGCTCATGGGGTAGTTGGCGGTGTTATGGGACTGAAGATCAAGCAAGTTGAGTCTCCGCACGAGGTTGCACAAGTGCGCGAATTGTTTCTGGAATATGCGGAGTCGCTGGGATTCAGCCTATGTTTCCAGAACTTCGATCAGGAATTAGCCGATCTGCCGGGTGATTACGCGCCGCCGCGAGGCAGATTGCTCTTCGCAGAATTCGATGGACAGCTTGCAGGATGCGGGGCGCTGCATCCGCTCGATCAAAACATCTGCGAGATGAAGCGACTGTATATCCGTCCACAATTTCGGGGCAAGCAGATCGGCAAATTGCTGACCGAATACCTCATCGCCGAAGCCCGGGCAATCGGTTATAAGCGAATGCGGCTGGACACTGTGGCGCCGGTCATGGCGAAGGCTGTCTCGTTATACCGGCAACTCGGTTTTCGAGAAATTGCCGCCTACAGGACAAATCCGATTGAAGGCGCCCTATACATGGAATTAGAGTGGTAGCGCATTCGGCGCGGCGGATGTATCGAAATTTAATTTTTTATTGAGGGATTTCATGGCAATCACAAAAAGAGCTGTTTTGCTGGCGATGATTTTTCTGTTGACTGCGTCGGCGTTCGCCGCGACTTCGAAGAATGTTTCCTATGCCAGCGGCGATGAAACTGTAAACGGCATTCTCTACACGCCCGAGGGCAAAGGGCCGTTCCCGGCCTTGGTCGTAATTCACGAATGGTGGGGACTGAATGATTGGGTAAAAGACCAAGCCTCCAAGCTTGCCGATCAGGGCTACGTGACCCTCGCCGTTGATCTGTATCGCGGCAAAGTCGCAACCACTCCTGAGATGGCACACGAAATTATGCGTGGAGTGCCGGAAGACCGGGCTGCCCGTGACTTACACGCCGCAGTAGTTTTCCTGCAATCGCAAGAGAATGTAAAAAAAGATCGCCTCGGCGCCATCGGATGGTGCATGGGCGGAGGCTACTCGCTGGACGTCGCGTTGCAGGAACCCACGCTGAAGGCTGATGTCATCAATTACGGACATCTGGCAACCGACGACGCCACTTTGCAAAAAATCAATGCACCCATCCTTGGATTTTTTGGCGCGCAGGACCAGGGCATTTCGCCGGACAGTGTGAAGAAATTTGAGGCGCAAATGAAAGCCCTCGGCAAAAAGGTTGACGTTACCATCTATCCCGATGCCGGGCACGCTTTTGAAAACCCCAACAACACTGTCGGCTATCGTGCAAGCGATGCCGCCGACGCCTGGCAGCAGACGGTGAAATTCCTGCACGCCAATCTGCAATAGG
>DASXCC010000094.1:0-14564 GCA_036491415.1 Terriglobales bacterium
CGCATGTTCCATGACCAGATTGTCGGCAGCGGACCGTTGCCGCTGGACGTTCTCGATTCCAAAGTTAAAGCGTGGATTGCACAGCAGACGAAGCAGTAGAAGTTTGATTTGTAGAATGCCGTCCCGGATTCATGCCGTCCCGAAAATTAATGAGGCTTCCATTTGGCAAAAAACACTGCTACTGAAGCGGTTCCAACTCCGATGAACCCGCCAGCCACGGACCAGGAGTTCTCTCGGGGTTTGGGACTTTTTGACTCGGTGATGGTGGTCACTGGAGTCATGATCGGGTCAGGAATCTTTATTGTTTCGTCGGAAATGTCGCGGAACATTGGCAGTGCAGGCTGGTTGCTGGTGGCATGGGCTGTCGGAGGCGTGCTCACAATTTTTGGCGCGCTGTGTTATGGAGAGCTTTCCGCCATGATGCCGGAGGCTGGCGGAATGTACGTTTATCTCCGCGAAGCCTATTCGCCGCTTTGGGGGTTTTTGTACGGATGGACTTCGTTCTCAGTGATTCAAACGGGCACCATCGCAGCGGTTGCCGTGGCCTTTGCGCGGTTCCTCGGCGTACTTTGGCCATCGATTGCAGAAGATAAGTATTGGATTTCTCCCTGGCGATTTTCTACGCACTACGCGCTTTCGTTATCGACCGCGCAGGTATTAGCGATTGTTGCCATCCTCCTAATTACGTTTACCAACACTCGCGGCTTGCGTTACGGCAAGTTAATTCAGAATGTTTTTACTGTCGCCAAGATTGGCGCATTGGCAGGATTAATTTTGCTGGGTATTTTTGTAGGGAGAAACGCTGCTGCCCTGTATGCCAATTTCAGCAACTTCTGGCGCGTGCATGATGTCGTTGGGATTTCTCCCGGGCTGGATGCAACCACGACGCTCGGACTTTTTGTGGCGATCTGCCTGAGTCAGACCGGTTCTTTATTCTCCGCGGATTCATGGCATAACATCGCATTTTGCGCGGGCGAAGTGAAACGGCCGGAACGTAACGTTACGCTCGCAATGGTAATCGGCACTACCGTCGTCATCACGCTGTATATACTGGCGAACTTTGCTTACTTGTTCACGCTGCCGCTGCAAGCGATCCAGCATGCTCCTTCGGACCGCGTTGGAAGCGCGACGCTCGAGGCGATTATCCCGCATCTCGGCGGCGCTTTGATGGCCGCTGCGATCATGGTCTCGACCTTCGGGACCATCAATGCGTTGATCCTGACCGGAGCGCGTGCTTATTACGCCATGGCGAGGCAGAAGTTATTTTTTGCATTCGGAAATAAGTTGAACAAGGTAAAAGTGCCGGCATCTGCTTTATGGATACAGGCACTGTGGGCCATTGTTCTGGTGCTGCCGCGCACCTACAATCCGGCGACCGGGCAGTGGGGAAATCTTTACAGCAATCTGCTGGATTATGTGATTTCTGCCGCCTTGATTTTTTATGTATTGACGGTGGCGGCGGTCTTTCGGCTGCGCATGAAGCGTCCCGAGGCCCCACGGCCTTATCGGACGTTTGGGTATCCGCTGGTTCCGGCGTTGTATGTCCTCGGGGCGAGCACAATTTTGGCAGTCTTATTTATTTATCGTCCGGCCACGACCTGGCCAGGATTGATTATCGTTATTTTGGGAATTCCAATTTATCTGCTCATTCAACGAAGAAATAGGCGAGAAAATCGATTGCAGCAGAGCTAGAGGTATACTGTTTTTTGTTTGAGGGTCCTATAAAAGACACAATGGCCACAGAAAACACACCCGCGTCGGCAATCCCGCGCCAGTCGCTTAGTTCGGCAGTAGCGGAAAAGCTTCGCAACCAGATTATTCGCGGAGAAATTCCCGAGGGATCTCAGTTGCGCCAGGATGACATCGCGCTCAAGTATCACGTGAGCCGCATCCCGGTGCGTGAAGCATTGCGGCAACTGGACGCCGAAGGCCTCATCACCATCGTCCCCAATCGCGGGGCCATCATTCCGCAGCTGTCACCGGATGACATAGAAGAGTTGTTTGCAATCCGCGCATTGCTGGAGCCGGAAGTGCTTATGCTCTCCATTCCGCGCCTTACGGCGGAAGATTTAGCTGAAGCCGAAGCTGTGTTGCATAAATACGTGGACGAATTGGCGCAGGAGTCGCACATCGCCACATGGGGCCAGCTCAATTCGCAATTTCATTCGATTCTGTATTCGCGCGCGGAGCGTCCGCATTTCATGTCAGTGATTCGCAACGTGAACCACACCGGCGAACGGTACACGCGGTTGCAGCTTTATTTGACGCATGGCATGAAGCGCGCCAACGAGGAGCACCACCAGATTCTGGAATTATGCCGCAAACGCGATGTGAAAGCTGCGTGTGAATTGCTTCGCCAGCATATTCAGTACGCAGGGCAGTCGCTGAAGCAGGTTGTCCAGGAGAATCACCAGAAGGCGAAGCTTGCCGAGGAAGAAGAACAGAAAGTAAAACGGCAGCGCCGCTGAGCGCTGCCGCCTTACATTTCTCAAGTCTGTTTCTGCGATCAATTCCCGTTTAAAGTCACCCACATAGTCTTCTTTGCCAGGGGAATATCGTAAACATCCTGTTCCTGCTTGAACGTGGCCGCAGGATGATATTTTCCAACCCCATCGATTTTTGCAGGTTGTTCGATGTGTAGCCGCGCGGTTGGAGTAAATTCCGTAGCCGCATTGAGCGCAATTCGCACCTCACCGTTCTTGAGGGTTTCGACACTTTCAAATGTTCCTGCATCCAGCGTGAGCCAGAGACCCAGCGGAGCAAGATAAATACGCGTGCGCGATGCATCCAGCGGCGTGACTTTTACGGTGCCCTTTTTTGCCTGGAGATTGCCGCCAAAAGCCAACCAGCCGAACTCCGGAGAGTTCACGATGTACGTTGCAGTGTCCCATGCGAAGCCGAAGAAGTTCGGGCCGTAGTCGCCGGTTAGCGGATCGTGCTTGAGCATGTCGGGGAATCCGTGGAATGCAGCAGAGGCGAATCCCTCCTGATCGATGTCTGTGAGCGCGCCCATGGTGCCACCGTATCCGACACGCAGTAAATAAAGATCGTCCGGATGGTCGCGATATTCCGAAAGCAACGGAATCGCATTCAGCCCGGAACCGTAGTGATGAAGCTGGCGTTCCAGACGGCTGTCTTTCGCGGCGAAGAAGAAATCCCAGTAGCGACGCGCGCTGCCGTTGTAGCCCCAGTGCGGAATTGTAGGGTCATAGCCGAGGATCGCGTTCAGCGTGACGTCGGCTTTGTCCTTATAGCCGAAATATTTTGTCCACGCATACACTTCTTCCTGTCCCGTAGAATCCCACGGCATCTCGCTGCCGAAGGGATAGGCTTCTTTCTTCCAACGATCGGCGCGGGCTTTCATTCTGGCTTCAAGGTTGTTCGCTTGTGTCGTCATTCCTTCACGCTTGAGATCGATGAGTACCTGCAAAAAGATGTCGCCTTCCATCTGCCCGAAGACACCCAGGTCGGCGGCGTAGTTCGTCATGGCGACTGATGTTTCGTAGGCATGGGTTAAATACCAATCCCAAGGATGGTTTGTGACCAACCCCGGATTATTTCTCGCTAGGTGATAGAGCACCCAATAAGCAGCCGCGACGTGCGGATAATCGTAGGAGCGATCTACCTGTTCGGATGCTTTCTTATTCCAGCTTGTCCAGGTTTTCCAGTTGAGATCGCCACGATAATAACCGGCGGGCATTTCATCCGGTTGATAATAAAAAAGACTTTTCTTCACGCCGTAAGCATGCGGGCCGTCTTTATATTGCAAACCACCCCACAAAACGCCATCCACATACTGTTGAAGTTTTTCGATTTCTTGTTTGTCTGGCTGAACAAACTCCTTCATCATTGCGGCGAGCCACGCTCCGCCTCCGCCTTCATCGCCAAGCCCAGCAATCCATACGCGGCTGTCCTGCATAACGATTTGATTGGGTTCGCGGTCATACGTCATGACTGAAGGGCTGCGATGAAATGGGTCCTTGGGATCCACATACCATTCTTTTGTGGTGAGAAAGTGGCCCATGTCGGCCACGGTTTCGCTTTCCGGCTTTATTACGAAATATTGAATGGTCTGCACGAGGCCATCTTCATATGTAATGGTCAAGCGCGATCGTCCCCAGGTTTTTCCCTGCACGTTGTAAGCTTGCCATCCAGTTTTAGGGGCAGAATCTTTGCTGATTGCGAGCGCATTTGTCGGTTCGACCTGCACCGATTTCACCCTCTTCGGATATTTCAGGAAGAGGCGAGCATGGATATCAGTTGGAACCACATATCCTGGCACGCCGACAGCGACGGGGCGTTGCGAAGAGGTAAGTGTTTTCTCGATGTCGCGAATCGAGGGGGACAGAAGAAATTTCACTCCATAAGTTTTCGATTCACCCGGTGCAATCGTGAATGAAGTTGGAACATTCCACGGCTGCGCATCTTTCCACTCGTTCTCAGCATAAGCTTTGCTGTCCACCATCCATTCGTAGAAACCTTCGAAGGTAATTCCGCGCGGCGTGGGATCGGTGAACACGGGCGCAGTTCCCCAGGAATTCTTATGATCGAGGATCGGATTGTAGGCTTCGAACGGAGTTTTACCTTCTGGCACGACGATGAGCGCCGGCCCGTGACCGTTAAGGCGCGTTACTTGCAGATACCCGGCATCGCTTCCAATGTAAGGATCATAAAAAGAACACTTCGCGTGTGCTTCTTCCAGCGAACGATTGTTGAGCACATTGTTGAAGATCATCGGGATGCCCAGAGCGCCCACTTCGACGGCTTCCGGGGATTTGTTCTTCAAATCGAATCGCAAAACGAGCTTGCCGTCTTCGAGCGCCCATGTGCGGATGACTTGCAACGGAAAGTCGGACGGCAGGGTTGGCGTGAGATCGGCGGCCGCAAGAGTTTTTTCAGAAGCAGGAAGCGACATCACGGGCATTCGCGCAGTCGCTGTCGAATAGTTGCGCCAGTCTCCGGAGTTGCCGTTGCGTAAGCGGAACGTGATATCGCCGAGATGGAAATAACCATCCTGCGAGCGCCCGGCCAGCAAATCGCCGGGAGTAAAGTCAAAGCCGTCGGCACCTTTCGGCTTGAGCGCGGCGATCGTCTGCGAGGAGCGAACCAGACTTAAAGTGAAATCAGGAGTGTCAAAATCGACCGTACCCTGACTTAGCATCGGTCCCGGTGTCGGCGGAGTTTTCTGGCGATTTTCCTGGCTGAGGACTTGATGGTTAAGCGCGATGATCAGGAACAAAAAAATTCCACACCACGCCGCTGCGCGCGAATGATTGTTTCCCATTTCGCCTTTGATATCTACTGAACAAAAACTCCCGCCGCAATAGGAAAGGGGTACTAGTTCCTTATAGATACTGCCTGCCGGGTAAATTCCCGCGGGCGACGACTCAAGGAATCTTTAATGATTTTTCGCGTACGCTGTAACTCTTCGCCAACTAACTCCAGGCGGGGGGGACGGACCCGTGCGTTGCCCATGCCCACTTCTTCCTGAATCAGTTTGATAAGTTGCACGAAATTCGGCACCGTGTCCATACGAAGCAATGGCAGGAACCAGCGATATAGATCAAACGCTTTTTCGCGCTCGCCCAGCATTGCGTAGTTGAAGAGCTCAACGGATTCTCGCGGCAGGGCATTGGCCAGGCCGGCAATCCATCCAGTTGCACCGACTCCGATGGCTTCGACAATGGCATCATCGACACCAACGAAAATTTCCAGACGGTCGCCAATCAACTCGCGAATTGCAGTGACGCGCCTGGTGTCGGTGCTGGATTCTTTTACCGATTCAAAATTGCCATATTCCTGCGAGAGTTCCTGGATCTGCGCCGGAAGGAAATCCGTACCGTAAGCGACTGGATTGTTGTAGAGCATGCAGCCCAGCGGTGTGGCTTTGAATACAGCAGCTACGTGCGTTTTCATCTCTCGCCAATCGCCTTGATAGACGTAAGGAGGTAAGACCATAAGGGCTTCACATCCCAAATCGGCAGCGCCTTTTGCTAAAGCTACTGCTTCAGATGTGGAGAGCGCCGAGATCGCAGCTACTACCGGGGCCCGGCCTGCAACCGCTGAAACACAGGTTTTGACAATCTGTAATTTTTCGTCGAACGAGAGCGTAGCGCCTTCCCCGAGTGATCCCAGAGGAACGATGCCCACGCAACCGTTGTCCAATAACCAGCGGCAGTGCTTCGCCAAGAATGCATGATCAACGGCAAGATCAGGGCCAAAACAGGTTGTAATTGCCGGCATCACACCTTTCCAATTCATTCGTATTCTCCTGTCACCTGGCTGGGTTGGAATTGTGAAAATCCTTCGCTCAAGCTAGTCAAACTCGTTGGGAAAATTGGCGGGCGCACGGAATCGGGTATCCAGTTAAAAAGAAATTTTGTAGCCGGGCCGCAGATGCGTCCCTGGCAAGGGCCCATGCCGCAACGCGTGTGCAGCTTCGCCGCGCGCCATGATGTATGGGAACTCATCTGCGAATAAGAAACATCCTCACACCGGCAGACAATCGTTTCTTCGGAAGGCAATCTGCGTAATTCCGGGCGCAGCGCAAAAGTCCGGTCGAGCAGTTGGGCGAAACTCTGCATTTGCCGGCGCTGGCGAAATAATTCTTTCGCCGCGTCGGTCTTCCCGGCTGCGGCGTAACCTGCAATTTGTCCTTCAACGATTGCTAGGTCCAAGCCGCCAATGCCCGTCGGTTCGCCCGCGCAAAAAACATCCGGCATGGAAGTTTGCTGAAATTCGTCTACTTTCACAAAGCCGTCGCGGATTCTGCATCCCAACAACTCCGCAAGTTCGGTATTGGCGATTAAATGAAATCCGCAGGCGAGGTAATCGCAGTTCATAATTACCGTTTTCCCGCCGCGCTGGAGGACGACTTTTTCGAGGACGTCTTTCCCCGTAGCTTCCAAGGGCCAGCAATTCGGTAAAAATGGAATTCCGGAAAGCTCTTTCCGCAATGCCAGTGCCTGCTGAATCTTCTGCGGCTGACGCAGAAGTCCCAGGCCGAATCTCGTGAGATCGGCCCATGGCCGTTGTTCACAAACCGCAAGAACTTTGGCGCCGCGCTGCCGCAGATAAGAAGCAACCGCCAGCAACAACGGACCTGTTCCGGCAATGACGACGCGCTTGGCTTCGATGGGCAGCCCTGACTTTACCAATGCTTGCAATCCGCCAGCACCCATAACATTAAGCAATGTCCATCCGGGAAATGGCAGAAACCGTTCGCGTGCACCCGTGGCCAAAATCAATTTGTTGTAATGCAAATTAAGAAGATTATCGTCCTGCTCGGCGAGCAAGCTATTTGCCTGCGGCTGCGCGAAAATGCGTGTCCCACAAATGGATGCCACGCCGGCCGCGCTCAACCTTTGCGTCCATCGTGTTGCTTCGGGAGCGTGATCAATGGTTTCGCCGCGCCAAATCTGCCCGCCGGGATGCCGATTATCGTCAACCATGGCAACGCGCAGGCCGCACTCCGCCGCGGTAGTCGCTGCAGCGATGCCCGCCGGGCCAGCTCCGACAACAAGCGCGTCGAATTGTATTTTGGTCCCGCTACCCATTGGTACGAACCTTCATTCCTAATTCGCAAACTATCTGACAACTTTTGCGATGCGGCTTTCCGTCAATCTCCACGCGACACTCGAAACAAATTCCCATTCCGCATAAAGCACCGCGTAATTGTCCGCTCACCGATTTGCGGCAAGCTTGTCCTTGCATCGCCATGGCTACCGCGACAGTAGTTCCGTAAGGTACCGTCACCGAGCTTCCATTCACCGCGAGCGTGACCTCGTCTGCCAAGCAAAACTCCTCGTACTTTGCCAGAACGTATTACCCCGCAAACCTTATACAGGAATTCCCATGCAGAATGGATCCTCGTCATCGAGAATCAAATCCGATTCCGCATTCACAAATGCTGTCCCCTTGATACTGGGATGCACTTTGCCATCCTGCACGCGAATGCTTCCTTCAAAAATGCTGCCCACAAGGCTTTCCTGTTTCCAGGTTTCGCCTTCGCGCAATTTTCCGTCCGCATAAAGGCAGGCAAGCTTCGCGCTCGTTCCGGTCCCACACGGAGAGCGGTCGTAAGCTTTGCCGGGGCACAACACAAAATTTTTGCTGTTCACGCCTTCGACCATCGAAGGAGCGAACAATTCAATGTGGTCAATTTCCTGACCGTTCGCGCCAGTGATTCCGTTCGCGACCAATGCGCGGCGTACCGCCCACGTAAAACTTGTCAGAGCTTCGACGTTCTCGATGGATAAGTCCTGGTTGTGATCTTCGATCAGGAAAAACCAATTTCCACCCCATGCAATGTCGCCATGGATCTTGCCAAATCCCGGAATGTCGAGCGGAACTTTTGCAGCCAGCCGGTAACTCGGGACATTGTTCACGGTGACGGCGCCATCTTCATGCAGGATGGCTGTGACCGTGCCTACCGGAGTTTCAATGCGGTGCGCACCGGGCTGAATTTTACCCATATACGAAAGCGTCGCCATCAAACCGATCGTTCCGTGTCCGCACATTCCGAGGAAGCCCACGTTATTGAAATAGATCACTCCGCCTACACAATCGCGGTCGACGGGTTCGCATAGCAGAGCGCCTACCATTACATCGTTACCGCGAGGTTCATTTACGACGGCCGAGCGAAAGCCATCATATTTTTGGCGAAATAACTCCAATCGGCCAGATAAAGGACCGTCGCCCAGTTCGGGGCCACCGCTGACTACGAGTCGCGTGGGTTCACCGCCGGTGTGAGAATCAATCACGCGAATTTTCTTCGGAATACGCGTTTTCATGTTCCAAAGAAAAGAGATATCGACCTTTAAAGGAGGGTAGAGTCCGTTGCTTCTATTTCCACTACCTTGATCGATTTTATGAATACAATATCCAATCGTCAAGATGTTTGTCCCCACAAAACACTTACAACGCAACACATCCTTAGTTGCTGCAAGAATTTGTTGTCTCAGGATCGAAGCTGCTAAGCCGTCAGCTGCGGTGCGGGGAGCTCCCGGAGCCGACGGCTTAACAAGCGGTTTTAACTTTCCAGATTAGAACTCAAAGTTCGCTCGCAGTTCGATGGTACGAGCGCCACCATCCGGAAGATTTTTAGGGTTGAGGGTGCCACTACCCGTTGCAAAAGAGCCGCTGGTCACGTTGGATTGGCCGAAGTAAGCGCCACCATTGGTGATCGACGGTCCAAAGGTTGGGTGATTAAACGCGTTCAGCATGACTGCCTGTAAGTTGAAGCGGAACTCCTCGGAGATCGCAAAATCCTTGGTAATGGATACGTCGTCATAGGTTGCATGAGGTCCGTATAACCATACCCGCTGTCCGATCGTTCCAGGAGCCGTGTTGGGGAGAATGAATTGTGTACTTGCGCCACCGCCGCCGGTGGTCGTGTTCTTGTAGTACTTGGGATCGAGGAATGCGACGGTAGTTGTTCCCGGGATGGGGCGAGCGCCGACTGAGCTTTGCAGCTGGGAGGCGGTTACACCATTCAGTACAACTCCTCCATCAGCGTAATCATTGAAGGTTTGATTTGTGCCTTGTAGCAAGAATGGAGAACCGGTCTTGAATGTGAAGATGGAACCGATCGTCCAACCACCAACCACTTTGTCGAGCACGCCATTGCTGTTGGCAAATTGTTTGCCGCGACCAAATGGCAGATCGTAAGTTCCGTTGATGTGAACTACATGGCGGAGATCAAAGAGCGTCGGTCCATAGCTCAAGTGCATATCGCGAACCGTAAACAAGGCGCCTTGTCCTTGCCAGTTGTTCTGCGAAGCATTGCCGAGAGTATGGCTCCATGTGTAGTTTGCGTCGAACTGCAATCCGTGCCATGAACGCTGGCGGAAATCCACTTGCAGTGCATGATAAGTGGAAATCGCTTCCGCTTCGGTCAGGCTGGGATAACCAAATCCAGTGCCTTGTGCGTATGGGTTGGTCTGGAAGAAGTTGATCGGATAGCCAGCGCCAGCGCCGGTGAAGCCAAGGTTATTGGCGCAAGGCGCGAAACCCACTCCTACAAGATTGCAGAAGTAGGGAACAGTACCGTTGATGCCAGCCAGCGTGCCGGCCATGGCTCCAGCGGATCCGGTAGTCAACTGGCGAATGAAACTGGCGTTTCCGTAATCAGCTAACGGTATGCCAGCTCCTGCCGCACCTTCTCCTGCAAACGCAGCGTCGAAAATGGGAATCGCCACTTGTCCGGGCAGACCATTGTTGGCAAATGATGTGACTCCATTTGCCTGGTTGACGGCCAAGTTTCCCTGTGCGCCCTGGAATTGCTGGAGGAAGCCATTTTCAAAGATGTTGACTTCATCCGTCGGGATTGGGACCCACTGACGTGGACTCAAGCTTCCGATGTATCGCAGTTCCAATGCGCGGTTTTCGCCCAGTTGCCGTTGAATACCCAGGTTCCAGGACTCGGTATAGGGCTGCTGGATGTGTTGTTTGATTCCGTTCACGCCCGGGCCAGTATTGAGGAATGTGAAGTCGGCAATCGGTTCTGTGGTCACGAACTTTGCCGGCGTCAGCACGTATGGATTGCCGAATGCATTGATTGGATCACTGGCATTTGGATCGAAGTTGCTGATAGACAGGCTGCCGGGCTGGAATGTACCCGGGGCGCCGCTGCCGTTCGCACTCAATCCGAAACCTTGATAGTAGAACGATCCGTAGTCAGAAGCCTGGTTCCAGACATACTGTTGCGGCTCGGTAAACTTTCTTAGAGAGAAGCCAGCGCGGACCACAGTTTTATCTCCGCCAATCAATCTGCCTAAACGATTGTTGGCTGGATTCCATGCAATCCCGATGGCCGGCTGCGGAGCCACATTCCAATTGTTATAAGGCTGACTGATTTGTGAAATGACCGGATTGGCAGCATTGCCGTGGAAGACGCCAGGATTGAAGATGTTTCCAACTCCCGATGGTCCCCACACATTTTCTTCGCTGACGGAGTGGTAGAGATTGGAGAGATCTTTGTCAGCGGAAGTGAAGTCCCAACGCAAGCCGTAGTTGATGGTTAAGTTCGGGCGGAAGCGATAGGAATCCTGAAAGAACAAGCCCGAGCCCTTCTGCAATTCATCGAGGTTGTATCTGCCTACGATGTGCTGATAGTCATTGGCGCTGGGCACGAATGGATAAGCGCCGGTAACACCATTTAATCGTCCGGTAAGAATCGCATACAGCTGTTGCGCTTCGCTCTGGACCGTTGTATCGCCTGTGGTGGTACCGGTGAGCGTTCCGCCGGCGCCGATTGTGAACGCATTCAGTGCCGGATCGCCGTTCGCTAAACCGTAGTTGGCGATTGGGAATCCTTGCGCTGGATTGTAGTAATGGTCCTGTTCACGCCACCATGAGAAGCCGTAGTTCATGGTGTGCGCTCCGTGTTGGAAGGTCATCGTGTCCGATGCGTTGAATACCGGATAGTACGTCTGGATGCCCGTGTAGAAGACTGTTCCGGACATTTGCGTGTTGAATGGTCCGGGTACGTTTGTATAGTTCCATCCCAGCTGCGGATCCTGAATGCTGAGAGGAGGAGCGTTATACGCGTCAAGCGCGTTGTTGTATAAGAAGCCGGCGCGGAAAGAGTTAATGAGGTTGGGAGAAAGCGTCCAATCGAAACCAAATCCTACCGTGTAGTCCTTTGCGCTGTTGCCCGCTCCAGTCTTGGTCCAGGCCGAGCCAGGGAAGTCAGGAGGATTCTCGCCCGGTTGGATTGTCTTGGTCATATTCCACGACAGGTTGAAGCGCAGAGCATCGGAAGCGTTGTAGTCGACGCGGATTGTCGGGAAGTATTGTGTGGTCGGGTTCGGGACCTGCCAATTCAGGTTCTGAACGTTGGGATCTCCCAAATCAGAAGGTGAAAGCTGTCCCGCAGGAATAGCGGTGTTCACGTTCTGCAATACAGCCGCAGTATTGGAGTTTATTGTGGTGGGAAGATTTGCGCCCGGGTGGGACGCATTGTAGTTCGCCGCCAGGGTGAACAAATTGATGGTCTGTCCGTTGTAATTAAAGATGCCGTTCTGCGCATCCTGCGTGAACACGTAGTTTGTAGTTGTGTAGGCGCCCGGCTGTTTTCCTTCGGCATAGGTTCCGAAGAAAAATAACTTGTTCTTAATGATTGGTCCGCCGACGCTGAATCCAAATTCGTTCAGAATGAGCGCATTTTTCTTGGCTTGATTTGCCGGGTTTATAGCATTGAGAGTGTCGTTCGACCAACTATTCGCATTCAACGCGGAATTGCGGAAGTCTTCATAAACGCGGCCGTGGAATTGGTTACCGCCACGGCGGGTAACGAAGTTAAGCTGCATGTTCGCCTGGCCATATCCCTGGTCCAGGTTCAGCTGCTCGGTCTGTACTGTCATTTCCTGCATGTCTTCCAGTCGCGGTTGGACGTTCGGTTCGGAGTTGCCACCGAACTTCATACGACTCGAACTGCCGATGACGCCGTCAATGTTGTTGCCTTGGGCGATAGACGGCAAACCATCGTAGGTGCCGTTGTAACCCGCTACCAATTGCGAAAGCTGCGTAAGATCGCGGCCTTGAATCGGAAGATTTTCGATCTGCTTTAAGTCGATGGTGGTACTGATCGCGTTGGAAGTCTCCTCAACCACGGGGGAGGCGCTGGCTTCCACTTGCACGGTTTGACCCTGTACTCCAATTTTCAGGTTCGCAGTAAGATCTGTTGTTTGCGCGGCCTGCGAGACCACACTCGTAAAGACCAGATCCTGAAATCCGCTTTTGCTGACCGTCAGCTTGTAGTTGCCGAGGTTAAGGTTGACGAAGCTGTAGGTGCCACTATCGGTCGTTTGCGCTTTGCGAACGTCGCCAGTGGAAAGATCCTGCAATTGAAGTTGTGCGTCCGTTACTACTCGGCCGCTCTGATCCAGAACCGTCACGGCTACGGTTCCGGTATTGCCGTGTTGCGCCCAGGCCGAGGGTATGTTCAGGGCGAAAAACATCATGGAACAAAGGAAGGTTGTGAAAAGACACTTCGAAGACATTTTGAGGCCTCCCGCGCGAGAACGGATAGAGGGTTTTGTACTGAGGAAGAACTTGTATACTTTATTCATTTACATTGTCAAGATATTTTATACAACATACATATTTGACTGTAGGCGGTCTAAGTAAGATGTCTTATTTTTATTAAGATATTGATTTTAATATGGTTAGTAAGAGATAAATGGTAAGGAGCAGGGCCGAATCAGAATGTCTCGCCCTTATATTCCTGTGAATAAATCGTCTCTAACTCGGCGAAACTGGTTAAAGGTGGCCGGATGCGGTCTTCTTTATAGGCCCTTGAGCAGGGCGGCGGACTTTGCCGGGAGTTCCATCACATTCACCGATGTCGCCAGCGCTGCCGGGATTTCATTCCAGCACGAGAACGCCGCGTCCAAGGAAAAATACCTGATTGAGACCATGGGATCCGGCTGTGGATGGATTGACTATGATCAAAACGGACTCTTCGATCTGTATCTCGTAAACGGTGCTGCGACCAACGTTCATAATATCGCCAAGCATCCGCAAAACGCCCTGTATCGGAACAACGGCGACGGTACTTTTACTGACGTCACGGAAAGCGCCGGAGTGGGAGCTGAGAAACTTTTCGGGATGGGAGTTGCCGTCGGTGATTACAACAATGATGGCTTCCCCGACTTATTTGTTCTGGGTTACGGGCGCTGCATTCTCTATCACAACAACGGCGACGGAACTTTCACCGATGTGACCAAGAAAGCCGGCGTCGAAAATCTGGGGCGTTGGGGATCGAGTGCGGCCTGGTTTGACTATGACCACAATGGACATCTGGATTTGGTGATAGCAAATTATGTGGATTGGTCGCCCACGCGAAACTTCTACTGCGGCGATCAAGGGCCAGGGATGCGGAGCTATTGCCATCCCGATGACTTCCACGGCCAACCACCAACCTTTTATCACAACAACGGCGACGGCACTTTTACCGATGTCAGCGCTTCATCAGGTTTGAGCGCGAAAGCTGGCAATGGGTTGGGCATCGTAACATTCGATTATGACGACGATGGATGGCAGGATATCTTCATCGCCAATGATCACATGCCAAATTTTTTATTTCATAACAACCACAACGGTACATTCACGGAAGTAGCGTATGAAGTTGGCGTGGCGGTGAGTGCCGATGGCCAGTTTGAAGCGGGCATGGGCACCGATGCCGCCGACACAACCGGCAGCGGGCGCATGGATATTGCCGTAACCCACCTCGATATGCAATTAGCGCGTTTTTACCGCAATCGAAGCGATGGGACTTTTGACGATGCGACACTGCAATCAAAAATTGGGTATGCCACATACCATATGAGCGGCTTCGGAATGCGATTCATGGATTATGACAATGACGGCGAGGTTGACCTGTTCATGGCGAATGGCCATGTTCTCGACAACATCGAACGCTACCACGCGAACACGCATTACGCCGAACCAAAGCTGATGTTTCGCAA
Source organism: Terriglobales bacterium (assembly GCA_036491415.1). Classification (GTDB taxonomy): domain Bacteria; phylum Acidobacteriota; class Terriglobia; order Terriglobales; family Acidobacteriaceae; genus JAICKN01. The sequence continues at coordinate 14,472 of DASXCC010000094.1, forward strand.
TATTGGCAAAGGCATTTTCGAAAACGTCAGCGATCGCTTGGGGCCGGATTTTCAATTGCCGCGCGTGAGCCGGGGTGCCGCGATTTGCGATTT
>DASXCC010000095.1:0-13573 GCA_036491415.1 Terriglobales bacterium
TTGCAGTAGGCCTGGATCGCGCAGTCCAGCGCATAGAGCGCAGGCGATTCCCCAAGTCCATTAAGGCGCAATGATTGGTTTTTCTCCGGACGCAACATTCCAGCTAAAGCGGCTTCACTTACGTGATCGCTGACGAACACCATCGGCGGGTAATTTCGTTTTTTGCGCAACGCGCTGGAAAGTTGTAGCGCCATGGGATCGCCCGAGCGGTAATTACAAAGCAGCAGATCGCAACGATTCTTTTCCAATTCGTTCAGTGCCTGCGCTGGAGAAGTTGCATGAAAGGCCTGCACTTTGCGGTCGGCGGCGTGTCCCAGAAGGTCCTGCAAATAGCTGAAGTCTTCCGCGCTGTCACTGACCAGCAACAAACGCAATGGTTGGTTTTTGATCTCTGGCTTGTCGGGGGCACTCATGCCGAAATTTGCTCCACATAGTGGCTATCGGAGCAGTAAGCGATGAAGTTGCAGATTGGGGAGAAGGAATTCCTACTTGTACTCAAATGGGAGGTCAATTCAGGAAAGTACGTTTTTGGGACAAGAAAATGGGAAGAGTGTTTCTCTCTTCCCATATCTTCACCGCGATCTAGAGTAAATCGATCTAGTTCGTGCTGCCGCTGGATCCCATGCCATCCGCGCTGCCACCGAGTGTGAGCGCATACTTCTTGCCGCCAAAGCGAATTTCCTTTAACGTTGCGCTGCCATCGGTATTGCGAACCACGATTGCCTGATCTCCCGCTGGGGCCTTGTCCATGGAAACGACCTTCGCTCCAGTCTGCGCAACCAGTTTCTTGCCTTTCATAATGCTCAGTTGAACATCCGGGCCGGTCCCGTCCCAAGTTACTGAATAATCGCCCGCTTCCAATTGCTTTCCATTCACTGATACCGTGTTATTGACCTGCAATGACCCTTTGTTGACAGCGAATGCGCTCACTCCCAACATAAGTACTAACGCCAGTAATACCGCCTGATAACGTATGCCCTTCATAAACACTCCTTGATTCTTGCCCGCAAACTCGGGTCACAGTTTTCGGCGGCCAACAAAACAACCCATAACAGAAACGTTGCGTTTTTCCGCTAAAGGCCTAAAATGTGCGCGGGGCTTAAGCGTGAGGCGCGTATACGCCTTGCCGTGCGGGGGTTGTGCTCATCCGGCCGCCAAACCTGGAATGAGTACAGTCCCCTAAACCCCGAAAACTTCCGTCGTCGAAACTCGGATTTTCTCGCTCTTACCTGATACGTTTCCTGCAATCGAAAAGTTTAAAAAATATTCAAACTTCCCAATCACAGTCTTGGACGCAGCTTTGCATGGGCCGTTAGCATTTATTGAAATTGTGTATTGCAACAAGTTCTACGTGTTTTGTTGAAATTTGTTACGAGATGTCACAAAGAAAACCTGCAAGAATTGCGAAACCGGGGACAAGAATTACGGAAGAGAATACAGAAGAAGAAATAAAAAGGCGCGCATATTTTGTATATGCGCGCCCCGGGAAAATTATTCTGCGACGGCTTCTTTTTCAATGACCACCTTCAAATGTGTGGTCACTTCTTTGTGCAGTTTAATTGGAACGGTGACCTCGCCCAAAGTCTTCAACGCTTCGTGCAACTGGATCTTGCGGCGATCCACGTTGAATCCTTTTTTCGCGAGCGCGTCCGCGATGTCAGACGATGTTACCGATCCAAAGAGCTGTTCCGACTCGCCTGAGCGGCGCTGGAAAGAAACAGAAACTCCGTCGAACTGCTTTGCCAATTCTTCGGCCTGCGCTTTTTCTTTTGCGGAACGCCGCACGGCAGCGGACTTCATCTGCTCGATGACGGCTTTGTTCGAGGCCGAGGCTTCAATCGCCAGCTTGCGCGGCAAAAGATAATTCCGGCCGTAGCCGTCAGCGACTTTTACGACATCGCCACGCGAGCCCAGCTTGTTCACATCTTCTTTGAGAATGACTTCCATGAGTGCTCCTCTAATCTCTTTTTGCGGATTGCCGGACGGATGAACGTCCGCACCGCAATTACGACGCGCGGCCTGAGAACGGCAGCAGGGCGATGTTGCGCGCCAATTTAATCGCTGTAGACAGACGGCGTTGATGCGGAGTGCACACGCCGGTCAAACGGCGCGGAACAATCTTTCCGCTCTCCAGGGAAACAAACTGGCCAAGCAGCCGGTAGTCCTTGTAGTCAATCGCGTCAATCTTTTCCACGCAGAATTTGCAGACTTTCTTGCGCCGGAAATATTTGCGGCCGCCTTCGCGTCCACCGCCGGGCCCGCCAGGACGAGGCCCGCGACTGCCCCCACGGTCGCCGCCGCCACCGCTGCGCTCTGTACTACTACGCTCCCCGCTGCTACGCTCTCCGCCGCCAGTTGAACCTTCCGCGGATACTGATCTCGTTTCTTCAGCCATGGTGCTCCTTTACCTCGAATGTTCGAGTTACGGGCCTCGCCCGTAGAGTTTTTGGAGAACAGGCGCTACGCCTGACGCTCCATCAATGTCGTTATGCGGTCACCGGAGCGGTTTCGCCGCCGGCTTCTGCCGGAACCGGAGCAGCAGGCACTGCTTTGCGCTTCGCTTCACGGAGTTTCTTGATCTTGTCCAAACGCTTTTGCGCTTCATCAATGCGTACGGTGATGAACTTAATCACCTGTTCCGTCACGCGCAGGCGGCGTTCTAGTTCATGCACAAGACCGCCGTTGCCTTCTATCGTAAGCAGGACGTAAACTCCGTCGTGGAATTTGCGCACCACATAAGCAAGACGGCGCTTGCCCATAACGTCTACTTTATGGATGCTGCCTCCCGAGGAAGTCACCACGCTGTCCAGCGTGGAAATCAACTTTTGCTGCTCTTCTTCCGGCATGTCGGGCCGGACAATAAACATCAGTTCATAAGTACGATTCATTCTGTTCTCCAAATTCTTTGTACTACGTCGGCTACTACTTGTCTGAACCAGATTCTTTGTCTTGGTCTTTGTCGTCTTTGTCTTTGTCTTTGTCTTTGCGATTCAACCGGTTCATCGCCAGACCTTCGCCATCCACCAAAATCATTTTTATGGCATCCACAGTGGCTTCCAGCATGTCACTGACGGCTGTCATCTGCGCCTTGCGGAACGGCGACAGGAGATAATCCTTGCCGCTCGATAATTTATGGTCCGGCGCTACTCCCAGCCGGATGCGTAAAAAATCCTGCGTTCCCAGTGCGCTAATAATGGATTCAATTCCGTTATGGCCCGCTGAGCTGCGATTGCGATGAAGCCGCAACGTGCCTAAGGCAAAATCCATCTCGTCCTGCATCACAATCAAATCGCGCTGCGGATCAATCTGGTGCTCGGCAACCAACTCTCGCACCGACAATCCACTCAGGTTCATGAACGTCTCTGGCTTTGCCAGGATGGCCGTCTCTGAACCAATCACAATGCGCCCGGTTAAAGCCCGGAACTGGCAATTTCGCACTTCGACCTTGTACTGATCGGCAATCAGGTCAACCGCAAGAAATCCGACGTTGTGCGGCGTGAACTGGTATTCGATTCCCGGATTTCCAAGACCGACAATCAGTTTCACGCCTTATCGCCTTCGCTCTATCAATGAACACTTCCCAAGCCATGCCGAAGATCGCGTGACCAGCGCGTGACCAGGAAGATGAGGCCATTCGCCTCTATTTCTTTTCTTTCTTGTCGCCACCCGCCTCGGCGCCTTCTTCCGCAGTCTCCTGCTTGCCCTTCTTGATGACTTCGGGCTCGGCTGGAGTAGCACCGGCTTCGGCAACAGCATCCGCGGCTGGAGCTACTTCTTCCTTCACGATGGTGATGTGGGCCACAGTCTGGTTCTCGTCTGTCAGGAACTTCAACTTGTCGTTGTGGGCAAGTTCTGAAACACGCAGCACCTTGCCGAAAACCAGTTCCGAAACGTCGGCTTCGATGCCCGCCGGAATGTCGCCGGGCAAGCACTCGATTTCCACTTCGCGCAGGATCTGCTCGAGGATGCCGCCTTGCAGCTTCACACCCGCTGCCTCGCCCTTGAGGACGATCGGAACCGCCACGCGCAGCTTCTGGTCCATCGCAATGCGCTTCAGGTCGATGTGCATCAATGAGCCTTTGATGGGCTCATATTGCCAATCCACGATCATTGCCTTCGTGTGCTCGCCACCCTCCAGAGACAAATCAAAAATCGTGTTGTGACCGCTCTGTGAATTCAGGATGCGCGAAACATGCCGCGGATCCACGGTTACCGGCAAAGAGTTTTTGCCCGCGCCATAAAGAACGGCCGGAATTTTCCCACTGACACGCACGCGACGTGCGGTGTTCTTGTTGCCGGGAGTGCGCGGTTGCGCCTGGAGTACGTTGCTTTCAATTGTTGCTGTCGCCATAATCTCAATTTCCCTATAAGAACAATTTACTGACTGAAGTCTCTTCGTGAATCGATTGAATGGCCCGTCCGATCAAGCCCGCAATCGAAAGGACTTTAATCTTGGGTTCATTCTTTCCCGCTTCACTCAACGGGATGGTATTCGTTACAACCACCTGCTTTATGCAGGACTTCGAAATGTTGTCCACTGCCGGCCCTGAAAATACCGGATGCGAGCAGCAGGCATAAACTTCCGCCGCGCCGTTCTGCAGCAAAGCGGTCGCGGTCTTCACCAGCGTTCCCGCAGTATCAATCAAGTCGTCAATCACCAGGCAGATTCGGCCATCCACGTCACCGATGACGTTCATGATTTCCGCAACGTTCATTTCCACGCGGCGTTTATCCACGATGGCCAGCGGAGCGTCAATTTTCTTCGCGAAAAACCGCGCGCGCTCTACACCACCCGCGTCCGGAGAAACCACCGTCAGCTTGGGCAAATCCAACTTCTTGAAATAATCCACCAGCACCGGCGAGGCAAATAAATGGTCCACCGGAATATTAAAAAATCCCTGTAACTGCGGCGTGTGCAAATCTACGATCAATGCACGGTCCGCGCCTGCTGTCGTCAACAAATCCGCAACCAGCTTCGAGGAGATCGGCACTCTCGGCTTGTCTTTGCGGTCTTGCCGCGCATATCCGTAATACGGAATCACCGCCGTAATTCGCCGTGCGGAAGCGCGCTTGAGCGCATCCAGCATCAACAGCAACTCCATCAGGTGATCGTCCACCGGACGGCACGTGGGCTGCATCACGAAAACATCAGCGCCGCGTACGTTCTCCTGGATCTGAACGTAGGCCTCGCCGTCGGCAAACCGCGTCACCAACGCTTGTCCTCGGTTCAAGCCCAAAAAGTCGCACACTTCCTGACAGAGCGCTTCGTTGGCCGTGGCACAGAAGATTTTGAACTTGTCATCCACGCGAGCGCGCTGCGGCTTACGCTCAGTTTTTTCGTCTGCGGTCATCTTCGATGTTGTGTCAGTCGCTTGTGCCACAGTAACCATTTTGCGGTTCCCGCTTTCGATCAGTCCTCAGTCCCCGCTGCCCCGTTGTCAATGCGAATACACATCTGAAAACCGCGCAACGAAAAACTCACAACCAAGAACTGTATTTTATGGCTGGGCCGCTAGGATTCGAACCTAGACAAAGTGCTCCAAAGGCACTTGACCTACCATTAGTCGACGGCCCAGTATTCGGATTGCAGAAGGAACGATTTCAGATTGTAGATGGAAACGCTGCAACGTGCTTATAAATCTGCCATCTCCAAACGTTAATCGAACATCCTTTTCCAGTATTGCTGCCGTGTAAGCGTAGCCGTCGCAACCGCCGCAACTCCAGTTCTGCTCAACCTGGCCGCTGCTTTTTCCGCCGCCGCTCGCGTGGCAAATAAACCATAGAGAGCGGATCCTGACCCGGAAAGCGAGGCGTAAAACGCTCCAGCCTTCACAAGCGCAATCTTGACATCGCGTAAATCGGGATATTGAGGAAAGACGACCTTTTCGAAGTCGTTTTCAATCCCGGTACGGACGAGGTCGAGAAGCGGATTCTCGGCCCGGACCCTGCCTTTACTCACAGGGACACCGGATGAAGCCTTTCCAGTTTTGAGCTGGAAACCATTCAGCCACGCGGAAATCACCCGGCTGAACGTTTCTATTCTATCGGAGGTACTGGAGAGCGTCAATTTGTTTGGCGTAGCGCCGGATCTTTCATCCGGCGACCTCTGCGGGGTCGAAGCCGCGGCACCAGACTCCGCCATCAGTGCGTCCCAGTCGGCAAAGGCCTTGGGCGTGGATACTCCGATCTGTGGCGTGGCAATGACGCATGGGACCGAAGGAAAATCAGGCAGAGGATAAACTTCTTCGCCGCGCCCCACGCCAAGCGACGTGCCGCCCATCAGAAACAGCGGCAGGTCGGAACCGACTTCCGCAGCAATGCGCAGCCTTTCATCGCCCGATAGCTGCTTCTTAAGCGCACGCTCCAAAGCCAGCAGAGTCGCAACAGCATTCCCCGAGGCTCCACCCAAGCCTCCCTGCACCGGAAGCCGTTTTTCCAGTTCAATGATCACCTTGCCGCTGGCTTTGAGTGCCGTCATCACCCGTTCGGCAACGCGATAGCAGGTGTTCGTCGCATCGCATGGCACGCGAGCATCTTCACTGCGAATCTCAATGCCTTCGCCGCGAACCACACTCACCTGCATGATGTCGTGCAGGGCAATCGTCTGGTACACGGTGCGAAGATCGTGAAAGCGATCCGGACGAGGCGGCCCAATGTAAAGGCCGAAATTGATTTTCGCGTAGGAGCGGACGGTAACCGGCATGCCGAATGATTCTAAAGCCTAACCAGAAAAACTGCCGCAGGAAGCTTTCTGTACTAGAATGCTGCTGGAAACAGCCATGATTCCTCCGCTTCATGTCATCTGGCATCGAATTTCGCCAGAGAGATTGTTACCTTCGCAATGGGAACAATCTATTTTCTCAAGAAGCTTTATCAAAAATGGGTACGCCGAACGGCAAAAACATGGCCGATCACTCAGGGCAGTATTGAGCATGTAAGAGCAAGAACGCTCGATAAAGATGAAGGCAGGGGTTGGGTCGGAGAGTTGGCTTACTCTTACATCGTGAACGGCCAATACTTTGCAGGATTTCATCACTTCACTGCAAAAAGCGAAGAACATGCCGACGAATTAATCGAGGGTTGGAAAGATCGCAAAGTCATGATCCGGTACAGAATGGATAAGCCGGAAATTTCAGCCCTGCTTCTCGACGAACAAGAGCAACTAGCATTCACGCAAAATCAAACAACTCTTCCCTGGATCGCGAATCCCTCTTGAACGGCGCAGGGTTGGTTTCGCGCAAGACGGGCATTGTCCTGCTTTGCGGTTTAACTGTTCTGGTGATCGTTGCAGTGGCTCTTGCGCCGCGAGTTCCGCAGCCACTTTCCTATCACAACTTCGCCGATCACCGCGCATGGCTCGGCATTCCGAACTTTGGAGACGTAGCTTCGAATCTGCCTTTCGCCTTTGTGGGAATTTGGGGATTTGCGTTTCTATTTAGCAATCAATCGGCCGATCGCTTTGTCTACAAGCGTGAACGCTGGACATATTTTCTGGTCTTTCTCGGATTATTTCTCACCGCATTCGGCTCAAGTTATTACCACCTCGCGCCGGACAATGCCCGCCTAGTGTGGGACCGCCTGCCCATGACAATTGTTTTTATGTCTCTCGTTGCAGCCTTGATTGGGGAGCGAATCAGCATTCGCGCCGGCCTGGCATTACTCCCGGTTTTGCTTTTGATTGGAGGCGGCAGTGTTCTGCAATGGTATTGGAGTGAGATACAAGGCCGCGGCGATCTCCGCATTTATGCCGCCGTTCAGATTTATGCGGGGTTGGTTCTTTTGCTCATGCTCGTTTTCCCGGCAAAATACACGCGCAGTTCGGACTACGCCGTGATTGCAGCGTTTTATGCGCTGGCGAAAATTCTGGAATTAACGGACCGGAAAATCTTTCAAGCGCTTCACATTGTCAGCGGGCACACACTGAAGCATCTCGCCGCCGCGATGGCCGGATATTGGATTTTACGAATGCTGCAAAGGCGGCGGATACTAGCAGCTCAAACCGAAGCTACTTCTTCACTCTAATCTGCACTCTCGTTCCATCGGGCAGATCGCCATTCAGGAGTTTGATCATTCCATTCTCAACAATTCCTTCAAATTCCTGCGGAGCGTTTACTAAAACAGCGGGAACAGCCACAGGCTTTCTTCCCATGCCTTTGTCCATCGCTTCATTTGCAAGCCGGTCCGCATCCTGATTGTGCTCGCGTAGCGCATGGTCAATGGAAAACCATTCCATCTGCGCGATGAGTTGCGACGCGCGCATGTGAAGGTCTTTCAGCGTTGAGTTCTTGACCTTGTAAATCCCTTTGATCTGCCGCACCAGCAATTCAGAGTCGCTGATCAGCTTGAGCGCCTTTGGCCCATGGGCCAGCGCATATTCCAGCGCAGCAATGAGCCCTTGATATTCCGCGAAGTTGTTCGTCTGGTGGCCAAGGTATTCGCTCAGCGCGGCAACTTTCTTTCCGCTCTCGTCTTTAATGACGACGCCGTAGCCAGCGGGGCCGGGATTCCCCCGCGCGCCGCCATCGCTATGGGCAATCAAATGATGTTCGGGAGGTTTCACTGGACACCGCCACTTGCCTGCGCTTTCAAATGCTGATCAAACCATCCTACAAGCCGCTCCATCACATCCTGCCGATGTTCTGATTTGAGGAATGCGTGACCTTCTCCGGCGTAAATGACCAACTGCGTTTCCACTCCCAACGTCTTCAGCGCATGCCAGTATTCCCGCGACTGGGGCGCGGGGCATTCACCATCGCGCTCGCCTACTAAAAGCAGCGTCGGAGTTTTTGCGTTCTTGATGAACGTAATTGGCGAACTCTTCGCATACACCGCCGGATCGTCGTACACCGAAGAACCGAAATACGGAATCATCCATTCATCGATGTCATTTTGGCCATAGTAACTCTGGAAATTTGCCAGGCCCGCGCCGGAAACCGCTGCGTGAAAACGATTCGTCTGTGTCACCGCCCACATGGTCATGTAGCCGCCGTAGCTCCATCCGGTGATGCCGATATGGTTGTTGTCTACCGGAACCGTGCGAACAATTTCATCCACACCCGTCATGATGTCGTGAAAATCGCCATATCCAAAATCTTTCACGTTGCCCTGCGCGAAAGCTTCGCCTTCTCCGTAGCTACCGCGAGGATTCGGATAGAAGACAAAATATCCATGCGCCGAAAGCTCATTGGTATTAAAGAAATCGCTGGGCCATGCGGAGCGAACATCCGAAGCCGGGCCGCCATGCGGCACCACCACCATCGGATAGTGCTCACGCGCATCATAATTTTTCGGATACAAAAGCCATCCCTGCACACGCTGGGAGCCGTTCATCCAGTGAATGCTTTTCATCATGCCCCAATCGGGCTGTAGCGAGTCGTTTCCGTGGGTCATAGGCTGCCAGTGGCCGACGGTCCCAGCCCAAATTTCCGGAGGATGTTGCGAAGAATCCCCAATAAACGCGGAATTTCCGTTTGCCGCGAACGAAATTCCCGGCTCGCCCCAGAATGAAGTGCTCATGTTCTGTTCGCCGCTCCAAAGCTGCGAAACTTTTCCGCTCTCGACTTCCACTTCGCCGAGGCCGGCGTTGCCATCAATGTTTTCCGCGAACGTAATCGTGCCGGGATTGAGCCAGTACAGATCCGCCGGAGACGCGGCGATTTTCTGCGTGATGTCTTTCGCCATTCCGCCAGAAGCAGGAATCACAAAAACATCTCCCCCCGTCACGCCCTCGTCGCTCATGATGCCGCTGATGAAGGCGATCTGCTTGCCATCCGGCGACCAACGCGGGTCAGCGATCTGTAAAGACGGCTTGTAGATCGATGACATTTGCGCGGACGCGATATCCGGAGATGCGATATCCAATGTGTAGAGCTGCGCGACGTACCAGTTGGCATCCCCTGCGCCGTGCGCCGCGGTCAGCGCGAAACGATTGCCGTCCGGCGACCAATTGAATTCGTATACATACATGTCCGCTGGAGAAATCTGCTTCACTTCCCCGGAAGCGACGTCCACCACCGCGAGCCGCTGCTCATAAACTTTGGTATCCACAACGCCCGTCTCCGCCGTCATGGGCATCAGCGGGCCGGCAGATCGTGGAGCATCTTGAATAAAAAGAAAAGCGATGCTCTTTCCATCCGGCGACCATGCAGGAGCAGACAAATCTCCAGTAAGTATCGTGAGTTTGCGCGAGGCTCCGGAATGCACATCGGTGACATAGAGCTGCTCTTGCGGAGAAACTACACTGTTCGACAAAAATACAATCTGGTTGCTGTCCGGTGACCAGGCAACACTGTTCTCTTCCAGGTGTTCGACGGCATTGCTGGAAATTCGTTTAGGAGCGGCATTGGAATGGAGCGTCTGCATAAAAATCCCAGAGCCTGTCCGCTGTCCGGCGTCATTGAATAGCGGCTGCGCCCATGCGACTTGTTGACCATCGGGAGAGATTGTCACTTCGTAGAAATTCTTCACCACGATGGCACGATCGATACCCTGTGCCGAATAAGCAGCCAATAAAAGCAGGAGGCTTACCAGAATTTTGGAGTTTATCTTTTTGAGTTGGATCTTTGTGAATTGGACCATCGTAAATTGGATCATCTTCCCTCGGCGAGACGTTCCGCTAACCGCCCCGGCAAATTGGCGTTCACAATTTCTTTTTGTGCGGCTTTCAAATCGTAAGGAACGCGGAAAAATGTCACCACGCGCGTATTCGTATCGAACATAGCAAAGGCGGCCCGCCAATCTCCATCTCGTGGCTGCCCAACAGAACCTGGATTGATCAGATATTTTTTCCCTGACTCCAATGGGAACGCAAACTTCTCATTCTTTTTTATCTTTTCATAGGGGACCAGATAAAACCGCGCGGCTTCATCCTCAGACAAAAACGAGCCTTGCAGATGAGTGTGGCCAAAGAATGTGACGGTAGGCTGGACGGTTTCCAACACCGCGCGGGCGTCGCGCCCATACATCAGATATTCATCTTCATCCCGCGGCGAACCGTGCACCAACTGCACCTCAGGGACGCCGTCTAACGGCATAGGGCCGGAAGGCAGGCCCTTCAACCATTCGTGAGTTTCGGGCATCAGGTTGGTACGCGTCCATTGGATCGCGGCCGCAGCGATGGGATTGAAGTCCTTTGCATCATCAATGCCGCTGGCAGCCTTGTCATGATTGCCGCGCACAAAAATCTTCCCCAGACCCCGGCTGACTTTCACTACTTCATTCGGATTCGCTCCATAACCCACGACATCGCCCAAATTAACGACTACATCATGCTCGGGAGCAGCCTCCAGGGCAGCCTCCAGGGCCTGCAAATTAGCATGGATATCGCTGATGATCAGAATGCGCACGTTCGAACCTTGGGAAATCGGATTATAGATGGCAACTGGCACGGCCGGGTAATCCCGTGAATCGGATGCTACCCAAAACAGCTATAAAACCTTGCATCACATATCCCTATGAATCTTCGTCACATATCCCCATGAATCTTAGGGGTGGGTTATGGCATCATGTATAGCCTATGACAAAAATCCACATCCCTACACCGCTCCGGCAATATACCGGGAAACAGGCAGCGGTGGAGGTGAAGGCCAGCAACATCGGGGAAGCGCTTACCAGCCTTGTAAGTAACCATCCAGACCTTCGCCGCCACCTCTATACCGATGACGGCAAGCTGCGCGCCTTCGTCAATGTTTACTTGAACGATGAAGATGTCCGCTACCTGCAGAAGGACGCTACTTCGGTGAACGATGGTGATAATATTTCTATCGTGCCTTCGATCGCCGGGGGCCGGTAAATCATGATTTCCCGCATTCCATCCCGCTGCTGTTGTTGTACCTCTTGTTGTTGCCTGCGCTAGTTTTTGTATTTTTTTCAAAAATCATAAAAATTAGAGGCGAGAGCTCCAATGGCCACCGCAATCGACGTGAAACCCGAGACCGTATCTTTGAACAACGATGAAATCCTGCGCTATTCGCGCCACTTGATCATGCCCGAGGTCGGCATGGAGGGTCAGCTCAAGATCAAGGCAGCCAAGGTTTTGTGCATTGGCGCGGGCGGATTAGGATCTCCGTTGGCTTTGTATTTGGGGGCCGCAGGCGTGGGCACAATCGGCATTGTGGACTTCGACGTCGTCGACTACACAAACCTGCAACGGCAAATCATCCACACCACGGCTGACGTGGGCAAGAAAAAGCTGGATTCCGCTGCCGAGAAGTTGAAGGCGATCAATCCATTCCTGAACATCAAAAAATTCGACACGCGCCTTAGCAGCGACAACGCTCTGGAACTCTTCAAAGATTTCGACATCATCGCCGACGGTACTGATAATTTTCCAACTCGCTATTTGGTAAATGACGCCTGCGTGCTGACCGGAAAGCCGAACGTTTACGCTTCCATCTTCCGCTTTGAAGGCCAGGCGAGCGTCTTCGCCACAGAGGATGGTCCATGCTACCGATGCTTGTATCCCGAACCGCCACCGCCGGGGCTGGTTCCTTCCTGCGCGGAAGGCGGCGTGCTGGGAATTCTGCCCGGACTTCTTGGGGTGATCCAGGCCACCGAAGTGCTCAAATTGATTTTGAAATCGGGCGATCCGCTCATCGGGCGTCTTCTTCTGGTGGACGCACTTGGTATGAAGTTTCGCGAACTGAAGCTGCGGAAGAATCCTGATTGCCCGGTGTGCGGCAAGAACCCGACGATCAAGGAATTGATCGACTACAATGAGTTCTGCGGTATTCGCGGCGAGGAGGTCGAAGTGGAAGAAACAACTTCTGATATGCAGGTGGAAGAACTCAAGCAGCGTCTGGATCGGGGCGACGACATCTTTGTGTTGGATGTCCGCGAGCCTCATGAATATCAGATCTGCAATCTCAACGGACACTTAATTCCGCTCGGCGAACTTCCGCAGCGCGTCAGCGAACTGGATTCCAGCCGCGAGATCGTAGCGCATTGCCGCTCCGGCGCTCGCAGCGCGAAGGCTGTTGATTTTCTTCGCCAGGCTGGCTTCAAAAAAGTACGGAATTTAGCTGGCGGAGTTTTGGCTTGGGCGGACCGCATTGACCAAACGATGCCGAAATATTAACTGTTCAATGTTTAAGGAATTGGGGAGCGCGTCTGCGCTCCCTTTTTTATTTGGATCGCAAAACGAGGAATGCGGCAGTTGCCAGTGACACGAGCACCATGCCAATCCAATAAATATTGCGGCTGAACCAGTTCTTTTGTTTCTGATTGGAATAACTTGAGAGGAAGTCAGGCGCCTCGGCGCTTACCGAGGTCGTTTCCTCCGTTGGCTGTGAGGATTCGCACTCCACGCAATATTTTCGCCCTTCGGAAACCGGAAATCCGCAGGAGGCGCACTTGCCAATGCTGGCATGAAGTTGCGCGATGATTCCCGGATCTACCGGCTTTATCGGCTTCAAATCCTGCGGAGCTAAATCCAGCACAAACTTGTCGCGAACAACTACAGATGCATTTTTCGGAACGACCGTCTCGCCTGCAGACTGGGATTCGGAGAATTCGGATTCGGATTTTGCAACATTCAGCTCCAAAGAGCCCACAGCCGCAGTCTTTACAGCCGCGG
>DASXCC010000096.1:0-3833 GCA_036491415.1 Terriglobales bacterium
CGTATATACTTTCGAGAATCACCTCAGTATAGTTATAACGTAGGAGTTAAACAGTTATGGCAGCCCTCCCCACTCCGAGAAAAGACCATCCTGCCCAAGGCTCAGTCTATTGCGCCGATCCGGACTGCAAATCATGCAACGATCTTCGCCGGATCCAAGAACAATTAAAATCCGGAAAGCCGCTGCAGACTCCAAAAGCCGGTTGAAATAAAAAAGGGAAGCCGAAGCTTCCCTGTAATTATCCGATCTGCAGTTCTACACAAAAACTTCTCCCGGCAAAGCGGACAGAGTCCGCGACGCCAGCGTGTTTTGAATGATTCGTCTGGGTGGCGCAGCCACAGTCGTCTGCTTCCGTTCTATCTTCAGCTTGAGAGTGCGTTCGATCTGGCGCAGTTCCAGCACTTCGGCCCCTGCGGCCAAAGTCGAGGCGCGTCCTTGCAACCCAGCTCTGCCGGTACGGCCGACGCGATGAATAAAGTCCTCCGCCATTTTGGGCACATCGTAATTAATAACGTGGGCCACATCATCCACGTGCAGGCCACGCGATGCAATATCGGTCGCTACCAGTATCCGGAAACGACCTTCCTGAAACCCACTCAAAGCTCCGTTGCGCTGCGATTGCGAGCGACCGCCATGAATCATGGCCGCGGCAAAACCGTCCCGCACAAGATCCTTCGCCAGCCGTTCCGTGCCACGCTTGGTGCGTGTGAAGATCAACGTTTGACCGGTTTCTGCATAGAGCAGCTGCCGGAGAACGTCGAGCTTCTCTCCTGGCCGGACTTCGTAGGCCTTCAGTTGTACGCTTTCAGCGGGCTTGAGCACCGAACCTAAAGCGATCCGGACTGGATTGTTCATGTATTCATTTACGAAGCCAGCGACGGAATGCTCCATTGTGGCTGAGAAACATAGAGTCTGGCGCTGCTTCGGCAGGGCCGACAAAATGCGCTGGATCGCAGGCAAGAATCCCATGTCCCACATGCGGTCGGCTTCATCGAGCACCAGCATCTTGACGTGCTTGAGGTCAACAAACTTGCGATTCATGAGGTCCTGCAATCGCCCCGGAGTGGCGATTACCAGTTGTGATCCCGCACGCAGACTCTGGATCTGCGCTTTTTCGGATACTCCGCCGATGACAAGCGCAGCCTTGGGCATAGCTTTCGGTCGCAGCTGCTCGTATTGTTCGTGAACCTGCATCGCAAGTTCGCGCGTTGGCAGCAGGATCAACGCGAGAGTAGTACGCGCCGATTCCCCGTCGAGTGCTTCAATCAGTGGGACAAGAAATGCCAATGTTTTGCCAGTGCCGGTCTGCGCTGTGCCCATAACATCGCGGCCTTCAAGTGCCGGAGGAAGCGCACGTTCCTGGATTGGTGTGAGGTTGATAAATTGAGCTGCTACCAGCTTCTTTTGTAGCGGAGAAGACAGGGGCAGTTCGGAAAATGTGGTCATTCGAATTTGTTTCTTTCTTGGGCGGTCCGTTATCGCGCACACTCTGACACACATCTAGAGCCGCGTGGCCGCACATTTAGATATTTTAGATTTCACGCAAATAAACGGAGGGCAGGAAAGGCGGAGATGAAACTAGTCTGAAAAACAAACTACCGCGTGACGAGCAAACCGTAAGTACGTAGCGTCGATTTTCAGTATACAAGAAACCCCTTAAATGTGCTGGTTACAAGGGTCACTCTAAAGGAACCCCCTAAAAATGCGCGTTGCTCCCGCTAAATATAAAGGAGGGCGCTCCATGGTTTCTATGGAGAAAAATGGAAAGGCCCCGGCGAACGGGCTCGCGCCAGAAAAACTTGCGCTACAAAAAACGCTAGAAAAAAAGAAGATATAAAAGGAAGATATGAGGACAACGTCGCGAAAAATTAAATCGTGCGCAGAAGAAGTCCCAGCGCCAGGGCCACAGCCACGCCCAACGATCCCAGGCTGTTCATGCGAACCAGCCGATGGCTGGAAGTCCACGGGAACATGAGGAACTCAAACACGGTGGCAAACTTCTCCGGCCAGAATAATCCGGCCAATCCGAAGATCAGGAAAAGTTGGGTTGCGACACAAATGGCCACGCGCTGCACTGAAATCTCCATATTTTTATGGACGTTGTAAGCAGTCTGCCGCGTGATTCGTTTCAAGGTCAAGTTGGAAACAAATTTTCCGGTGATTTCGGTAATCAGGGATTCTTCTTAGCAGAATTTAGTGACGAGCGGAAAGCAGCGTCAGGATGTCGCGCAATCCCTGCCGAATAGGACGGAGATTTGAAACTGCATGCACCGGAAATGGCAGCGCAGATTGTTTCTTGTCGGCCTTTCCTTCGCCGCGCAAATGCTGGCGCGCACCGGAAATGGTAAAGCCCTCTTCGTAAAGAAGCTGCTTGATGCGCAGAACGCCTTCCACATCTTTGCGGCGATACATGCGCTGGCCAGTGCTACTCTTAATGGGCTTGAGTTGCGGAAATTCAGTTTCCCAAAAACGCAGAACGTACGCCGGAAGCTGGCAAAGTTTGGCAACCTCGCCGATGCGAAAATATAACTGCTCAGGAATTTCTACTTCCACGTTTTTTTTCGCTTTAGCCATTGCAACAACTCAGGATTTCCGGAACTCCAAAACTGCTTATTGGCGTTCTACCACTACACAGCTTTGGAAACAACTGGATTTTCCAACTCGCGAGTACACTTTTTAGCCAGCTTTTTGTGGCACCAATGAAAACGCCCCTCGAGAGGTGCTTCCCGCGAGAGGCTTAAAACCGAATCTACGAGTGATATCTCGTTTAGTGCTTCTTTTTCTTGGCAGCTTTTTTCTTTGCTGGCATGAATTTCCTCCGTGAACGATTTTCCCTTGGAAGGACCTCTTAGGCCCTTAAGTTGGAAGTTAGACCCGACAAATATGGTGGGCATAACTTCTACCCCAAGATATTGCGTATTATTTAGAAGAAAGTCAATACAAATCTGAGTTCCCCATTGTCGTTTTCCAATCAAGCAGAACGATCGGAAGTTCGAATCGCACGCGGACGCGGTGCGTTGGCGGAAATCACCCGATTGCGGCCCGCGGATTTCGCGGCGTACAGGGCTTTGTCGGCGGCGCGGATCACACTATCTACATTTCGCAATTTCGCGGTAGGCTCCGCGACGCCAATACTGACGGTGACGGAAAGTTCGCGGTCCATATCCAGCAGAATGTATTTTGGTTTCGCATTTTTTCTGGCGGAAGGTTTGCGCCGATCGGTTCCGTGAGAAATTGTGCGGCGTTCCGTGCCTCTTACTCGAAAGACGTTGTTCTGAACATTCCAGCGCAGGTTCTCCAAATGTTGAAGAACATCCTGTAGTGACTTCCGCGGGAAAAGAATGGTGAATTCTTCGCCACCCACACGGTAAGCCGTTCCGCCTCCATCCACGTGCGCAAGAGAGGTAGCGACCATGCGCAGCACCTGATCGCCGGTTTCATGCCCGTAAGTATCATTGAACGATTTGAAGTGATCGATATCGACAGTCGCGATTGCATACGGCTCTTTCAAATCGAGCACTGCATCGTTAAATGCGCGCCGGGCAGGAAGACCGGTGAGTTCATCCTGATAAGCGAGGACATAGGAATTCTCGATAACCGACGTGGTGAGCACTAAAGCGGCAGTGGCCATGTAAGCCGTCGCAGCCAAAGTGAAAGACCCGGCCTGCATCGCGAAAATGACGGCGACGAGGCACCATAAGAATCCGCTGTCCACCGGCTTGCGATGTAAAAAAAACTGCGCCAGCAATATGCAGACGGCGGAAAGAAAGAAGATCGCGCCTAATGGAGGGATTTTCGTCCAATGCTGCCAATGCTTCCCAAAGAGAGCCGCA
>DASXCC010000097.1:0-59477 GCA_036491415.1 Terriglobales bacterium
GGAAACCGGGATCTTTACGAAGACGTTATCTTTAGTCTTCGTCTCAACATCCAAGGAAAGCTGCTGCACGCGCAAATCGATACGAGCAGCAATCTGATCCAGCCATGGCAATTTGAAATTGATTCCGGCATTGGCTACCCGCAGGAACTTGCCCATTCGCTGCACAATGACGGCTTCCGCGGTCCGTACCTGAAAAAATCCGCTCAGGATTGTGCCCAATGCAAAGATTCCAACGACCGCATACACAAATAAGCTCAATACCTGCGAGCTATCCATTACTACCCTCCCCACGCGATTGTTCTGACAAGGCAGAACCAAAGAATGGCCCGAATCATACTAATTTGCACGGGCCCATACAATGGAAATGTGGTTCTCTGAAGGCGTGGGATGAATGCCTGACGCTACTGGTACTGTTGGATGGCCGCGACCAGATCCTCGAAATCGAACGGTGCATCGTGACGATGATTGTTAATGAAGAACGTTGGAGTTCCATTCACGCCGCTGCGGACACCACTCATGAAGTCGGTCCGCACCTTCTCAGCATATTGCTCAGATTTTAGGGCCTTCGCCAACGCTGGCCCTTGCAAGCCAAGCCCGACGGCGAGTTCGATAAGAACGTCAGCACTCAATCGCCTTTGATGTTCAAAAATGGCGTCGTGCATCTCCCAGAACTTTTCGTGAGCAGCGGCGAATTCAGCGGATTCTGCCGCCATCTGCGCATGCGGATGGGCCTGCACCAGCGGGAAGTTGCGGAAGACAAAGCGCAACTGATTGCCGAAATGCTCTTGCACCCGCTTGACGATAGGGTACGCGGCCCCGCAATGCGGGCACTCGTAGTCTCCGTATTCCACAAGAGTAATGGCTGCGCTGCCATCCCCTTGAATATGATCTTTTGCGGTAACTGGAACTTTTAACTCAGCCATACGTCACCCCTTGTTTACGCCGTGTCGTCAGACAATTTCTGTACAGCTTTACTTCATAACTCATTTCGGCAAATCTTCGAGCGCCTGCAGAATGCCGTCCGCACCCGGGTTCACTGCGATCGGCGAACAATAGCTCCAGGTGATGGTTCCATTCTTATCGATCACAAATAGCGCGCGCTCGCAAATGCCATCATTTTCGCGGTACACACCATATTTTTTAGATATTGCGCCTTTCGGCTCGAAATCAGCCAGTAAAGGAAAATGCAAATGCCGGGCTTCTGCAAACGCCGCATGACACCAGACCCCATCCACGGAAATGCCCAGGAGTTCAGCTTTGTGCTTCTGAAATTCAGGCAGGATCTCGTTATAGAACGCCATCTGATCGCCGCAAACCGGACTCCAATCTGCAGGATAAAAAGCCAGGACGATGGGCTGACCTTTGAGTTCCGAGAGAGACAGCTTTTGATCGGCCGTAACCGGCAAAGTAAATTCTGGGGCTTTCGTGCCCGGGGCAAGAATTTGAGACATTCATTTCCTCCGTACATTTCGATAGTAGTTGGGACAACAGAAATCAACAACCGCGCCAGCAAGAATAAATTTGCTCATCCGCAGCAGAAAATATACTGACGCTACTACAAAGTCTATCCGCCAACGCGAACAGAAAGCATGGAGATTGAGCCTCCATCAATGCCTTCCACGGGAAAATTGACTTTTTCTTTTTCTTGCCGTGTCGCGAGAACGTACAGCAACGGCAGGTAATGGTCCGGCGTGGGAATGGCCAGCAAAGCATCGCGACCGAGCTTTTCGTAATTTACCAACGGAGAGAATTCGGATGCTTTCATCATCTCCCTTGCTTCGCTTTCAAAACGAACGGCCCAATCGTAAGGATCAGGCATGTGACGTCCCCAGGCGTAAGCATGAAGATTGTGGACCAGATTGCCGCTACCCACAATCAACACACCTTCCTCCCGCAATGACGCCAATCTCTTTCCAATTTCGAAATGAAACGACGCGGGTTGCGTTTCATCAATACTGAGTTGGACGATGGGAATATCAGCTTCCGGATACACATGGCGCAATACCGACCATGTACCGTGATCCAATCCCCAGGAATCGTCGAGTTGAACAGGTACGGGCTCCAACAGCTTTTGTATTTTTCGCGCCAGTCCCGGGTCGCCGGGCGCAGGATACGTCACTTGATACAGTTCTTTGGGGAAGCCGCCAAAATCATGAATGGTCCGTGGCGAGGTCGAGATGGTCACACCGGTTCCGGGAACAAACCAATGTGCTGAGATGGCCACAATACCTTTTGGCTTGCCGGTCTCCATTCCAATTTGTTGCCATGCCTGGGTGTACTGATTGTTGAGCAAGGCATTCATCGGATTACCGTGGCCGAAGAATATGGCAGGCAATATCTTTCCCATACGGCCCTCTTGATCTCTTATCGTACTTGAGAGCAAACTTTCCTGTCGTGCAGAGCTGCGCAAATTTCACAAAATAAATAAAAAACATCGTACTCGTGACATCCAAATCTAAGAACTCGTAATTTCACCTCCGGAGAATCTATGGCTATTAAAGACCTGCTCCTTTCTGAATTTGACGAAGAAATGCGAAAGACTCGCATCACGCTGGAACGCGTTCCCCTCGATAAGCCTGATTTTTCGCCCCATAAAAAATCCATGCCGTTGGGAAAACTTGCGCCGCACGTAGCGCAGCTCTCGCGTTTTGGAGCGACGATTTTAACGACACCGGAATTTGATTTCGCCACAGGCAGTTACAAAGCGATGCCGCTGGAGTCGACAGCCCAACTCCTAAAAGCATTCGATGACGGCGCGGCGGAAGCTCGTAAAGCCTTGGATTCCCTGCCCGATGAGGCATGGACGCAGAACTGGAAGCTTGCCGCGAACGGCAAACCCATTTTTCAGGGATCGCGATTCATGGCTTACCGGCAGATGTATCTCAATCACCTGGTGCATCATCGCGCCCAACTAGGTATTTATTTGCGGCTGAATGAAAAGCCTGTGCCGGCAACCTATGGCCCCTCCGCAGACGAGACTCTCGGCTTCTGATAAGGCAAAGGCTGGAAATCCGCTTGGATTCCAGCCGAGACCGCCACATTTGCGCAAAGATTTGCACCACGTCTGCATGGACGCCCGTTAACCCCTATTTTTCAGTTAAATATGGTTTGGCAGGGGTCTTGCATATATCCAGGGCGGAGCCTAGTGGAACCCAGGAAAATGGCTCCGATCGTCCTTTTTGGCTTATCCTTTTTGGCTTATCCAAAGCGGATTGATGAATCCCAGATTCTGGAGCCTTGAACCAATGAAGACTGCATTTTTTGCCATCTGCTTTTTGTTCGCGACCTCGGCGTTTGCACAAAACTCACTCGGTGCCGGCCATCTAAGCAATCAGCCCACCGTATATGAATTCGACAGTCATCCGGAAAAAGCTGCGTATCGGGCGATGGGAACAGAAGAAAGTCTGTTAAATACCAACTCGCCTTTTACCGCCGCGCAAGGGGAACGTCCGCTGTGGGAAGTAGCTCCGAAAATCGAAGTAGTCCCGCTCGGCGACATCGCACGCGCCTACAAAAAGGATCACGCTGCTGTGCCGAAATCCACGATGGTGTGGGAAAACTTCTAGGTTAGAGATTCCGCAATAAATTCTGTTTTGTCCTGGCGCGGGCGAAAGTCCGCGCCTTCTCCTTTTTACCAATCACTCCTTAGGCGTTTCTGACGAAGCCCAGCTGATGACATCGTACGTCGCTGGGCCGTCACCAACATTCTTCAGCCCATGAAGAATATTCGAGCCATTAATGATCACCGATCCTGGACCGGCCCGCTTCCATTCGCCGTTCACCAAAGCCTCCACCGTCCCTTGTTGAATGATTAACACTTCTTCATTGAAATGTTTATGCGGCGGATGCGAAGCCAGCCCTGGATTGAGCGTGGTCACGTGCACTTCAAGCTCGCGTAGCGTTGCCGTCGGTCCGCGAAAGACGGCCCGCGTCGAACCAATCGGCGTCTGCTTGACGACAAGGTTATTCCAGTCAAAGAGCTTGGATTCGAATGCAGGCTTGGACTGATCGGCAAAAGCCACGGCACACAAAGTTCCTACAACCGCGAGCACAGCAATGGAAACATCCCGGCGTGTGATCATAAGTTCTCCTATCTAGGGTCAGTTTTAAACGCTGCGTCAATTCCTGCCTGCGCAATGGCTTCATCGTTTTCTGATTTTGATCCGCTGGCGGCGATCCCGCCGATCGTCTGTCCATCTACTTTGATAGGTAATCCGCCTTGGTTCGGGAAAAAGTCAGGGAATGCCAATACTTCCATATTTCCCTTTTTCAATTCATCCTCGCCATTTTTTGAAGGACTTCGATAGAGCGCGGCGTGTCGCGCTTTTTTCCGGCAGAAATCTAAAGTGTTGAAGGATGCAGTGTCGGCTTTTTCAAGGAACAAAAGATTTCCCGTGTCGTCCACTACGCAGATGGTGACTTGCGTGTTGAGGTCTTTGGCCTTGGCTTCGGCGCCGGTAATCATGGTTTTGATCGTGGCCAGATTCAATACTTTCTTCGTAGATAAATCCGCAGCAGATGAAATTCCTGCAAGAACCAGTACTACAAGAATCAGCTTCATAATTTTGCAAATCATAGTTGCTCCTAACCGGCATTGCTCTAAGTTCAAAATCATTTACTATCCGCAGCGTAGGGCAGCTAGACTAACATTCGTTTTCAGGGCGTACAATTTATGTTTTCTAAAACAACTAATTCATCCCGACATGAAATCTTCCAACATTTCTCGGCGTGATTTTATACAGGTAACAGCACTCTCCCTCGGCGCTCTCGGGTCGGGATCCGCTGCTCTCGCAAAGCTGTCCGGCGAGAAAACAGTTTCTATCGTCGCCGATCCTGACGATCCGATTGCCGGCGCGGCTCCCGTTGCATGGGCATTGCAGGAATTGAGCAAGGCGCTCACGGAAAAATATATTGCGGTGCGCAGCGCGCCCTTACTGGAACAGAAGCCAACAGCAGACTTTTACATCATCGCTGCTGGAAGCTCTTCTGCTTTGGCTCTGCCCATTCTTCACGCAACCGGCGCATACGTAGCCAAGCATCCAGAATCGTTAGGATTAGTTCCCTCCACTCATAAAGGGAAACCAGCGCTGCTGGCCTGCGGCCATGATGCGCGCGGATTGATGTATGCGCTTTTGGAATTGACCGACCAGGTCAAGCATTCCGAAAAACCGCTGGAGTCGCTGCAACTGCAAGCATCCATCGCGGAAGAACCGTTCAATCGCGCTCGCAGTATCGGGAAGCTTTTCTCCAGTGATGTTGAAGACAAACCCTGGTTTAACGATCACGAAATGTGGCCGGCTTACTTCGCGATGCTGGCGACAAACCGGATCAATCGCTTCAACTTCAGCGTGGGTATTGGTTACGACACACTCGAGTACGTCACCGATTCTTATTTTCTCTTTGCTTATCCGTTTCTGCTGTCAGTTCCGGGGTATAACGTCCGCGCGGTAAATCTGCCGGATGAAGAGCGGGATCACAACCTGGAGATGTTGCAATACATCAGCTCGCAAGCCGTCGCGCACGGTATCGACTTCCAGTTGGGAATTTGGACGCACGGCTACATATGGGAGAAGACTCCGCACTCCAACTATACGATTGAGGGCATCACATCGGAAAATCATGCAGCGTATTCACGGGACGCGCTTGCGGCGGTGCTCAAAGCTTGCCCGGACATCAGTGGAGTGACCATCCGGACGCACGGTGAAAGCGGAGTCAAAGAAGGCAACTTTGATTTCTGGAAGACAGTCTTTCAAGGCGTGCCGCAATCGGGGCGAAAAGTTGAAATCGACCTCCATACAAAAGGACTGAACCAGACCATCCTTGATTCCGCGCTGGACACAGAAATGCCCATTAAACTGTCGCCCAAATATTGGGCGGAGCATATGGGACTTCCCTACCAGCAAGCTGCGATCCGTGAATTGGAGATGCCGCAGCAAGACCGCAAAGCGCAGGACTTTTATTCGCTCAGCACGGGCTCGCGAATTTTTACGCGCTATGGCTATGCTGATTTCCTGCGCGAAGAGAGGCCTTACACTCTGATCTATCGCATATGGCCCGGCACGCATCGTTTTTTATTGTGGGGCGACCCGGTTTCCAGTGCAGCCCACGCACGCGCATTTACCTTCTGCGGAAGCGATGGAGTCGAACTTTACGAACCGCTTTCTTTTCGAGGCAGGCGCGGCTCGGGACTTCCCGGCAACCGTTGCGCTTACGCCGACGAATCGCTGGTGCCACGCTACGACTGGGAAAAATATCTATACACGTATCGCACCTGGGGACGATTGCTCTATAACCCCAACACAGCGCCTGATGTCTGGCAGCGTTCGCTGCGTAAAGACTTCAAGGCGAGCGCACCCGCAGTGGAATCGGCACTTGGCGCTGCGACGCGTATTGTGCCGCTTATTACAACAGCACATTTGCCGTCGGCGGCGAATGATACGTACGGCCCGGAGTTTTACACCAACCAATCCATCGTAGATGCGGAAAAATATTCTCCTTACGGCGATACGCCAGCCCCGAAAGTTTTTGGGAATGTCAGCCCGCTCGATCCGCAAATGTTCGCACGCATCCATGACTATGCCAGTGATTTACTCAAGGGCGAGCGCAGCGGCAAATATTCGCCGATTGAGGTCGCTAGCTGGTTGGAGAGTCTTTGCGACACCGCGTCCACCAAACTCACGCAGGCGGAGATAAATGCCGACAAAAATGATCCGGCATTTCGTCGCATGGCTGCCGATGTACAAATTGAAATTGGACTGGGCAGGTTCTTCGCGGCGAAGTTTCGCAGCGGCATGCTCTACGCCATTTATGAACAATCCGGAGACCGCACCGCGCTGGAAGAATCTTTAAAAGCTTACCGGCGTGCGCGGGACATTTGGGCAGACTTTGCAAACGACGCCGGGCGCGTTTACAGCTCTGACATTTCTTTCGGCCCGCATCCTTATCAGCGCGGAAATTGGTCAGATCGCATACCTGCAATCGACGACGATATCGCGACCATGGCCAAGAAGCTGGAATCAACGACAAATCAGATTGAAGACCAGACGAGCGTTCGGGCTGCGGTTCAGGAAGCTTTAGGCAATCCAACGCGCGGCCCCATTCATTGCACGCACACTCCACCGCAACAATTCACTCACGGGAAAGACCTGCCACTCGCGTTATCTGTAAAGCATCCGAATCCAATCTCAGTGCGCTTATGGTACCGGCACGTGAATCAATCCGAACATTACGAAAGCGCGGAGTTGCAGCGCAACGGCGACGAATTTCAAGGAACCATTCTGTCTGCCTACACGGATTCACAATATCCGCTGCAATATTATTTTGAGCTTAAACAAGGGAAAGATAAGGCTTGGATGTATCCAGGTCTCGACAACGACTTGATGAATCAGCCCTATTTTGTGGTTCGCTCGGCGAAAAGTTGAAACTAGTTGAGACATACATATCCCTGAAATCAATTCATGCCTGCAATAACAGCCCAGCAGGCGAAGGCGCTGTTTAACGTAGTGCAATATTGGTAGACGCCGTAAATCGCTCCGGCAATTCCCTTCAGGGTATCGATAATTTTTCCTGGAGTTGTTCCCGGAGGAAACGGCGGCACGTTGATCTGCGGCTCCGACGCGTTGCGAACGGAAATCCACCTGGGGCGACTCCCTGCCGCAAGCGTGCCAATTGCGTAGAAGGCAAATGCATCATCGGTATCGTTCATTGCTCCCTGCTTCTGCAATCCTTCTGAATTGTTGTTGTCATCGACCGTGAGATAGTCGGCGGAAACAATATCCATAGGCTCCGGCCCAGGGGCAGGATTTTCATTTGTCACATAAATATTCGGCGCCTGCGTGTTCTTCTTCAGAAACGAATATTGCGGATCGCCGCCCAGCTTGTTGTAACAAAGCGTCAAACCGGGTAACGATAGCTTGGTGAAATTCGCGGCGGCATACTGCACATATTTCTTATTCACAGTAAAACTATTCTTAAGCTGCGTATTCTTCGTGCTCATCGTATTCAGGTCAGGAAACGATGGATACTGTTCACGCAAGTGAAAACGTGCAGCATCGGCGATGACGACATCTCCGCAGTTGATTTTGTTTCCTACTGCCCCCGCCGTTCCTGTGCTGATGACCAATTTAGGCTGCAATTCGCTCACCAGTTGCGCGATCACTGGAATGAACGGAATGTCTTTTCCGTTGTTCTTGGGATGGAGCTCGGTTTTATAGAGAACAACTTTCTGCGTGCCGATGGTGAGCGAATACAGATAGCCGAAGATGCCATCTTTCAGAGCATTATCGCTGCCGCCTTTAATCTGGTCCTTAAATTTCGAAAAGTTGTGTGAGTACGGATACCAGATCTTCTTTGTGTTCGTTGTCCATGTGGATTTATTGAAGAACACATCCAGAAGCGCGCTGATTTCCATGTCGGTATAAAGCAGGATCAACACGTCCGCTTTTTCAGTAAGAGCCGTTGTGATCTTCTCGCCCGGCTTATAGCTACCGAATGGAGTGACTTTAGGGCCAAGATTGTCGGGCCAGGTAATTTGCGGCAGTGCGACAACTACTGGAGTTTCATTGAGCGCAGCTTGCGCGAATGCGTCGTTTTTATCTACTCCCGCGAAGGTCCCCGTTGTGAACTTTTCCATATCGGATCTCCACGATCTTCAAAATATCGTATATGGATAGTGATGCGAGGGCGGTAATCGTTTCAGCGGGGATGGATAAAAGAAAAGCGGAAGCACGATACCCGATGCTTCCGCTATATGGATTGAAAAGAAACTACTGCATTTTTGCTGCCGGTTTTTCTTCCATTTTCTTTCCTGCCATTGGTTTTGCTGCTTTTGGCTTTCCCCAGAATTCTGGATCGGCCTTGACCCAGGCATCCGATGGATAGCTAATGGCCGGATTGAAGACGAATAAGTTCGTCTGGCTGGATTCAACGGCTGAAGATTCCAGTTCACCGAGCTTCTTCATGCCATCTTCGCCCATCGCATCCATGAACTGCTTGTTCTGGTCGTCTTCTTTATCCAGATCGGCGCCGCCCTTGAAAGCTGAAAAAATGACGTATGTTGCACCTTCCTGCTGGCCGTACGCCAATTCAAACGTCGCCCAGTGCATGTCGGGAACTTTTCCGTAAGCGCTTTGTACAAGCTTTACTAATTCAGTCCATTCTTTGCGATGCCCTGCTTTTACCCGGTAAAGAGAGATCTCAAAACCCCGCATGTGGGCAATGTCCACATTGGGGTTCAAGCTTTGGCCCTCGTTATAAATGAGAACCGATTGGTCCGTGTCGCTTAACTGATCGCCATCAGCAAGCGCATAGCGGTCCAGTTCAGCCGAAAGGGCCGTGTTTTTCATGATCATCACGTGGTCTTTTTCCCAATCGGCAAACGAGCTGTATCCCATAAAGAACAGAGTACGCGGCCGTCCGGAAAGTGAATCGGCAGCGAAATAATGGGTTGGCCATTTCGCTTTCGTGAATGCCTGCACAAATGGAGCTTCTGTTTTTTCGTGGGGCGTTCCGGCGTGACCAGGTTTGGTGTACTCCCGATAGAGCACCAATACTTTGGGTGGCTTCATATCATCTTGCGAATCTTGCGCCGCGACTAATCCCAAACTTGCAAATAGAAAGACGACTCCCAATAAAACTCCAGTGAGTTTTTTCATGGATTACGGCCCTCCCCGGCCATAAATTTGATTTAAATAGGAAATCCCGAGGCGTCAGGAAATTCACGCCTCACGAGATGAGCCGGAGGTTACTCCTCAGTTATAGCGAAGTCAAGGACGGGCTTGTGGATGGTGAACCTGTTTCCTTTCCGCAGGCATGGAGAAGATGAACTTGCGGTGAATGATTGCATAACGGGGATTGAAAGAGGAATTTTGCAGCGCATGCAAAACATTTTGTTCCGCGTGGTTGACGGAAAACCAGGGCGTTTTTCCTTGTTTCTTGATCTCTTCGGCCACACATTCGATGGCCGCTTTCTGCAACTGTTTTCCGCGAATCGATGCAGGGGCCCAGTGATCGAAAATCATTGCGGCTGGTTGTGGATGCTCATCAGCGAGCATGGGGATTTCATCGACCCAATAGTATTGGGCGTTTTTAGAGTCATATCCCTGGACTACAAAACCATGAACGCTTTTCTTTTTTGCCAATCGAATACGAGGAGCGGTTTGCCGAAGGTATTCGAGCATTTCCGGATCTTCGCTGTTTTGAAGTGCCAGGACTGCAAGATTGTTCCAGTGCAAAGCTTCCGTTTCATATGAACTATTCTTGAGCCTGCAATCGCCCGCGGATTCGAAAAAGATGGTTTCATCAGAGGAAAAGATCTTCCTGAAAATTCTTTGCAGTAGACTTAGTTTCGAAGATTTAATGACTTGGCTTGTCGCACCTAGCAATGACCGGGCGAATTGCTCGACAGCAGGAAAACTTTTAATTCTCTTGACCATTTCATTGCGCACCAAAGTCTTGCTGTGGCTGAAAAAGTTCGCCCCAAGATGCACGTTGAGGGTTTTTCTCTGCGCATTTGCCAAGTGCACTTTATAGCTCTCATCGCCGAGGCCAAGATCGATTTCTTTGAGATTTGCGGCCTGCTCCCCTTCTTCGTTCAGCAAATTCAATAGACCGCCACCGGGACGGTGCGACTCCAGCGCAGTATCGAACCCCGGCAAATACCAAAACAATACCTCCTCAAAACGAAACCCAAAGTTCCATGCGATATCGCGACCATTCAATCTTAAAACGCTCAGATCCATCCAATGCCGCGGGCCGAGTAAGCTGGTCAATTCCGCTAGAAAGTTTCGCCGCTCGGGTCTGAGTAAAGGGCTTAAACGATTTGTGCTGAGGAACCTGGCTATCTGCGCCTTAATCATTGGATCCAGCACTGGAGCGATCTCATCGGTAGCCTGTAAATGCTCGAAGCTGATTTTCCCTAATTTTGAAAGGCGGCGTAACTTCTCGCTGTTTAGCCGATGCTCGCTCACAGACGATCCAATAGGATTTGTGCTTTTTCGATCAAAAACAATCCGTCTGCATGTATAAGCGGGTTGCGAAGTATTCCAATAACCCGCACTGTGTGATTGGGCAAGCGCTTGCAACGTTATGGAGTCTTCTGGAACGCTCGCGAAGAATGCTCCACGGATTTTCAGCTTTTGAAACTCGCGCAAAAGAGCGGTCACGACGTCCTCTCGATCGCCAGGCGTACTGATGACATCGCAGTAATCACCGGTACTGGCGCCCAAGAAAAAGAACTTTTTAGAATCGGACATATCGCAAGCCAACGCTGCCACGCCGATCAACTTGCCGTGTTTTGCGAAGGCAAAAATCCAGGGCTGAATCGTAGATTTAAATGCACGCTCGACAGCCAGCGCCCACTCATACGTGAAAAAAACTTGTGGCGCTTCCGTTTGTAGAACAAGATTGTTCCATTGTTCGCGAAGTTCCTCTTCCCCTTCAATCGTTTTTAAAACGGATATCTGTATTTCACTCGGGGGAGAATTCATCGCTGCTGCAAGGCGGGCTGATGAAGTGTGGGGAGCGAAGAATGGCGGAGTTTGTTTTGAAGATATTGATGGAAAGCCGAGGCGTGCGCCTCGAACTCGCCTAAATTCATATCGGCGGTGACGTGGATGCGCGGTATGGAGAATTTATGCATCGCGGACGAAAAACCCGCGCCAATATTCATGAAGGCACAGTCGTATCCTGCCGCTTCAGACAAAGCAAGTTCCCTGCTTGAAACGGTGTCTTCCGTCCCAAAGGGATAAGCAAAAGCCCAAAGCGGTTTTCCATCGGCAGCCGCAAAAGCTGAAAGCTCTCTCTTCGCAACTTCCGCGGAACAGTCAGCCAATACCGGATGGTGCGAAGTATGCGCGCCAATGGTCATGCCCGCATGCAGCAGATCTGCAACCTGCGACACAGTCAGCAATTGAAATCTTTTGCGATTCGCTTCGTCTTGTAGCAGGTTCGCCTTCCATGTATCCGATAAACCCGCCGCAATGCGTAATTCGTCCATAAATTGCTCGCGTGTCGCTGCGGCCGTCTTTGAAAGTTCGTGTACCAACTTCCACCACAAAGCATGCCGGTCTTTTTCCTGTTCCTGCGAAGGAATTCGCTGAATAGAAGCTGACGCATGATGGAAATCCAAGCATCGTGGTCCAATCACATTCAGCAGCAACCACAATTCTTCATGCCAAAGCATGGCAGGACTGTCCATGAACGACGCGCCTGTGAGAAAGAAGAGACACTTCAACCCTTCATCCTGCAAAACCGGCAGCATGTCCGTAACGACGTTTGCCAACCCATCATCGCAAGTGAGCATGACCGCTCGCGAAGGGAGTTGAAACTCTCCTCTCAGATAGCGTTTGAAATCTTCCGGCGCAATTACGTTGTAGCGGCATTTCAAAATGCGCAACTGCTCGCGCAGGCGGTCCTTGGAAATTAAATTTCCATCCAAAAAACGGCTGCGCGCTTTATAGCCTTCCGGAAAAACTCCGTGATAAGTGAGTACGGTTAACTGATCCGGTTGCTTTGTGCGCCATTTTCGAAAATAGCCGAGCCGGGCAAGCGACGGATACACAACGTGTTTTAGAAAAGGAGTTACTAGAAGCATGGACTCAGAAATGAAGCGCGATGCCGTGATCTTACGAAGATCACATAGTTGAGTCAATGTTGAGTCAATTGAGATGCGGGCAGGAGGAGCTACTGATCAGGTTACCGCTTGAGCATGCGGATTTCGGCGCCGTTCTTCATGAACTTCACTTCATCCATAAGTTGATTAATGAGGTAAATTCCCCGGCCGTGTTGGGCATACACGTTTTCGCCTTTCACGGGATCAGGAAGCGCAGCCGGATCAAATCCTTTGCCCGGATCGCGGACGATGATCAAAACGCCGTGAGTTTTATCGCAGGAAACTTCGCATTCAATCTTCTTGCGGGCATCGGCATGCGCGCCGTGAACCACCGCATTAGCCAGAGCCTCAGAAAGAGCAATCTGGATGGCATCTTCTTTCCCGGCGGAACATTGCATCTGCCGCACCATCTGCATAATGCCGTCCACCACCGGATCCACAGCATTGGAGTCAGCAGCCAGAGTCACGCACAATTTAAAGATCACGCCTTCTCCCTGAGTACTTGGAGCTAACGGAGCTGCAGAAGACACGTACTTTGCCATCGCTGCGGGTGCCATACATGCAAATTCTATTAACGGCCGGCGGCCCTAGCAATATCACGGCAGTATCCAAAACCCGGTAACCAGAGTAATGTTCCTGCTAAGTATTTGAAATTGCAGCGGTTAGCGTTCCAAGTTGGGCTCTCCAATCCAATTCGTCCACAAAAGTGCGCGAATTGCGCCAGCCCGGACTTACTTTTACAAAGAGTTCAAGGAACACTTTAGCTTCAATCATTTTCTCGATCTGTAAACGCGCCGCTGTACCCATCTTTTTAAGCATCTGCCCTTGGCGGCCAATCAGGATGCGTTTCTGCCCCTCGCGCTCACAAAAAATGGTCGCGGCGATGCGCGTGAGTTTGGGCTTCTCTTCAAATTGCTCGATCACGACTGTTGTGGAATGAGGGACTTCTTCGCTCGTGCCTAGCAAGAGTTGTTCGCGGATAATCTCGGCACACATAAACCGGACTGGCTGATCGGTAATTTGATCTTCCGGGAAGTAATGGGGCCCCGAAGGCAAAAATTTGACGATTTCTTCCAGCAGGAGATCGATGCCATTCCCAGTACGCGCAGAAAGCGGAATAACCTGTTTGAAATCGAGCAGGGTGCGTAGATTCTCGATCAACGGCAGTAGCCTGTCTTTTTCGCCGCGCAGCAAATCCACTTTATTTAACAAAAGAAAAACCGGAGTGCCGGAGCGCTTTACCAGGTCGAAAACAAACTTGTCCTGCGGATCGGGCTTCTTTTTTGCCGAATCTACAATCAGCAAGATCAGGTCACAACCTTCCAACGCCTCGTGAACCTCGGTCATCATTTTCTTGCCCAAAGAACTATCGGGCCTATGAACGCCTGGCGTATCAATGAGGACAACCTGTCCTTCGGGACGTCCTTTTTGCTTGGGAACATTTACGATCCCGAGGATACGGTTGCGCGTGGTCTGCGGCTTGGGACTGACAATGGCCAGCTTCTGCTTCACAAGCGCGTTGAGCAGGGTGGACTTTCCTGCGTTGGGACGACCAAGAATACACACGAAGCCTGAATGAAATGCCATAGATGCGTTCTATCTGTTATATCAGTTTAGGCTGGACAACTGAGATGCGCACGCGCTCCACGCGCCGCTCGGTAGATTCCAACACTTCGAAACGCAATCCGTCTTCTTCCACGACTTCGCCCTTGCGCGGTATTCTTCCCGCAAGTTCGCTGACCAAACCAGCCACGGTGGAGGACTCTTTTCCTTCCGGGCGCACTCCAAATAATTCGGCGAGGCGGTCAATATCCATGCTGCCGGCGACGACGTACGATTGATCGCTCTCCCGGATAAATTGCGTTTTTTCGTGTTCCTCGCTGATTTCGCCAACGATTTCTTCGATAAGATCTTCGATGGTAACAATGCCGGCCACGCCTCCGTATTCATCTACGACCACGGCCAGGCGAATATTGTTCTTCTGCATTTCGCGCAGAAGATCGCTTCCTAGTTTGCTCTCCGGAACAAAATAGACGTCACGGCGCATCAGGGTCTCTACGGTCCGCGCCTGCGCTTCGCTGTCCGGAACCTGGAGTACGTCCTGGGTGTAAACAATCCCTTTGATGTTGTGGATTGTCTCTTCGTAAACGGGAACGCGGCTATAGGGCTTGGCGCGCAAAAAGTTGATGAACTGTTCGACAGTTGTTTTCGTGGGGACAGCGAAAATTTCCGGACGCGGCTTCATCGCTTCGCGGACAGTCTTTTCGCCAAATTCCATCACTGACTGAATAAGGTCGCGATTGGTAACGTCGAGAATCCCCTCTTCGCGCCCAGCTTCCAGTAGAGCATCGACGGCTTCCGCCTGAGTTTCGGGTTGCTCTTCAGAATGTTCTTTCGTGAGCGCGGCCACAGATTGCAGAAAGCCAAGCACCAAAGTGACCGGTAGTACTAGATAGATCAGCAAGCGCAAGAATAAAGTCCCGCGCGTAAGCCACTCCCCCCGAGTCCGTGAAAAAAACACGAACGGGATAAAGCGGTTGAAAACAATCACGATGAGAATGAGGCTTAAGATTGCTTGGAGGATCTCTTCCGCCGTCCACGGATACGCACGGAAAATGGCAAATCCAACCAGCATGGCAATGGCCGCCATGGTGAGCTGCGCCAGAACCGCCATGGAGAGTGAAGCCCTTACCCGGCCTACACCTAAACGCGGCTCGATCTGCTGTTCAAAAACGTCAATATTGTCCTGGAATTCGCGGGAAAGAAATTTCCCAAGTTCGCTATACAGGCGATCCACATACGAAACAATCGTCAACAACCCGAGCAAAATAATGAGCGACGCGGCGATAGCGTAGTTCACCGGTGCGTGCCCCTTTGTTTCTTATCGTTCGCAACCTTACGCACTGTCTTCATGCTTGGCTTGCTTCTATTATCACTCTTGCCGATGGCTTCAGTTCTCTGAATTAACGATACGGGCAATCGCAATTTCTTCCGTAGCCGCTGCTCTTCACGGGCCATCTCACCCGAATCGGTTTCATGATCATAGCCCGCCAGATGCAATATTCCATGCAGTATAAGGACTTTGATTTCCTGCGAAACAGGATGGCCCAAATTTTTCGCATTTTCCCGGGCAATGTCCGCGGAAATGGCCAAATCGCCAGCACTTTTATTATGCGGAGTCGCATCCTCGGGGAATGACAAAACGTCTGTTGCTTTATCTTTATTCCTGAAGCGATGGTTAAGCTTCTTCATCTCCGCATTGTTGGTGATGAGCACAGTCACGCTGCCCCGTAGCTTTGCCGCCCGCCGCGCGTTCGCCACGAATCGACCCAGTGCAGCTGCACTGGTGCCGGCGACTTGTTTTTTAAAGAGGACCAAGCTTGCCTTTCAAAATACATTTCCTTTCAAATACAAAAGAGGGCCGCCAATGGCCCTCCCTAGTTCTGTGCCGCTGCTTATTGTTTTGTCTCAGCCTCGGACGATGGAACTACCTCTTTCGCAATCTCCTGATGATTGTCCAACAATGACAACTGCTGACCGCCGTGACGGGATTTATGCTCGTCGTAAGCGCGAATGATTCTCTGCACCAGATGATGCCGGACAACGTCCTCTTCGTCAAAGTACACAAACGCCAATCCATCCACTTTCTTCAGCACGTCCATGGCTTCAATCAGGCCGCTGCGGCGCGCGTTAGGCAAATCGATCTGCGTAACGTCGCCGGTGATTACCGCCTTGGAATTGAAACCCAGGCGCGTCACAAACATCTTCATCTGCTCGGACGTCGTATTCTGAGCTTCGTCCATAATTACAAATGAATCGTTCAATGTCCGGCCGCGCATGAACGCAATCGGAGCAATCTCAATGATGTTCTTTTCCAGGTAGCGGTCTACTTTTTCCGGCTCCAGCATTTCGTAGAGCGCGTCATAGAGAGGCCGCAAATAAGGGTCGATTTTTTCCTGCAAGGAGCCGGGAAGAAATCCCAGGCGCTCTCCAGCCTCTACAGCCGGCCGCGCCAGAATGATGCGACTGACCCGTTTCGCCAGCAGTGCAGAGATGGCCATCGCCACTGCCAGATAAGTTTTCCCGGTGCCTGCCGGGCCGATGCCAAAGACCATGTCGTGGGCTTCGATTGCTTCAAGATACCGCCGCTGGTTCACACTTTTCGGCTGTACGGTGCGGCGACCGAACGAACGCTGCCGGCCGGCCTCTGCTAAACTTCGCAGCGTAACTTTTGGATCGGCAACCAGCACGCGCAACATGCTGTTCAAATCCCCGTTCTGAAACGTGAATCCGGCGCGGCGCAGGTGCTCGTAGTCATTGAAAACTTGCTCCGCGCGCCCTACGTCCTGCGGAGTTCCTTCAAGTTCGACTGCATTCGAGCGCAGATCAATATTGATATTGAGTCCGTCTTCCAGCACATGCAGGTTTTCGTCGCGCGTGCCGAACAAAGTCTCGATGTTCTCGCTGATCTCAATACTCTTCTTCATTCGATATTCAGGCCATTCCTCGTAACTTGACGGTCACCACGATCGCCCGGCAAACGACAAAATAGCGAAATCGAGCGGCGGACAAAAACCGCGCTCATTTTTTCGCGCAAAAAACTCTTCTTTTCTTGAGGTGGAACTTGCCGAGAAGTTCGCTCGCAAAGTGCAAGCACAACGCCCATTGAGATTAGGGTATCCGGTTGATCTCAGGCAGTCAAATACCGCCAATACTTGAATTCAATCAATAATAAAACCTTGTGTCCAATGATCCTGGTTTAATTTATGAGGGTGAACCTGAAACCCTTCTGGAAATTCTACAAACCCTTTCTGATCTTTCACGCGACCAATAGCAGCATTTGCCTCAGTCTCGCTTGTGT
Organism: Terriglobales bacterium; assembly: GCA_036491415.1. Taxonomy (GTDB): domain Bacteria; phylum Acidobacteriota; class Terriglobia; order Terriglobales; family Acidobacteriaceae; genus JAICKN01. Next base: position 17,472 of record DASXCC010000097.1, read on the forward strand.
ACACTCCGATGAGCAGTTCACAATCGTCGCAATTCTCAATCTCCTGCACGAACCAAAGCAAGTAAACGTTATCGTTCATACTCATCTCCAAATGTGGAACTGAACGACAGCATAAAACATTTAGCGCAGCGCCGCTTGCTCGGCGTTATTGAAGATGTAGGAATCCACGCGCAAACCAACCGGTAATTGCGTTCCCGGGTCAAGTTCAATCAAAGTTTCCAGAATTTTTGTGTCCACGTGCTCAGTCGGTTCGTCTGTATGTACGTTCTTTGGGCCGAGCTGTTCGCCGATGCGCACCACATGCCCCCAGAATTTCTGCTGCGCGTAGGCGTCTGAGGTCACGTAGGCCTTCTGCCCCACGCGAACTTTATTGATGTCGGTTTCGTCCACGTCCACACGAACGCGCAGAACTTTTGTGTCGCCAATCGTCAGGATCGGATCAGGCACAGTGGAAGAGTTAGATACGCTCTCGCCATTGCGATGATGTTTGCGCAACACGATTCCATCAATCGGCGAGCGGATGATGGTTTTTTCATAGCGGGCCTGGGCTTCTTCCGCTTCTGCTCGTGCCAACTGCAAATCAGCTTCGGCTGCGGAGCGGTCTTCTTCGCGGGCTTGATCGTCGATCAGCGAACGATGTTCGGAGGCTTCCTGATATTTAGCCTTTGCCACATCAAATTCGCGCTGGTAGGTTTCCATCTCTTCTTTCGAAATGACTCCAGCTTCGAACAATTTCTGGCGGCGATCCAACTCGGATTTTGCATTGTCCAACACTGCCTGGGCTTCACGCACCGAAGAGAATGCTTCGGAACGTTCCTGTGTACGGGCTCCGTTTATCACCTTTCGCAGCGTTGCTTCTTTTTCCTTTACCTGCGCAAGCGAAGATGCAACCTGGGCGCGATAGTCGTCGTTCATTATCGTCTTTCCGTGCGAAGGGTAGTTATTAGCTTTACAATGAATCCCTTGGAAGAAGATATCCAATCTTTAGCCACTGAAGTTCGGTCGGGCGATATACGTGCCCTGGCTCGAGCCATCAGCATTGTCGAAAATCGCTCCGAAGGATGGATGGGATTTCTGAAGGCGATCTTCCCTTCCACGGGAAAGGCCAAAATCCTCGGCCTGACCGGCGCGCCTGGTGCCGGCAAGAGCACTTTGGTCGATCAGCTTACGCTGCATTATCGGAAGGACAATCATCAGGTCGGCATTATTGCCGTGGATCCGACGAGTCCGTATTCCGGCGGCGCCATTCTCGGCGACCGGATTCGCATGCAGCGGCACTTTGCGGATCCGGGAATTTATATTCGCAGTATGGCCACGCGCGGAGCTTTGGGGGGCGTGGCTTCCGCGACCGCCGATGTTGCTTCGGTGCTCGATGCTTCAGGACGCGATTTGATTTTGATTGAAACCGTCGGCGTAGGTCAGGACGAAGTGGACATTGTGCGGCTCGCCGATGTCACGGTGGTCATTCTCGTGCCGGGTATGGGCGACGATGTGCAGAGCATTAAAGCTGGCATTATGGAAATTGCTGACATCTTCGTGATCAATAAAAGTGATTATGACGGCGCGGAGCGCGTGGAGCATGAGATCAAAGCGCTGCAATCTCTGGCCGTTGGTAAAGATGAATGGGTACCTCCGATTGTGAAAACCGTCGCCAGCGAGGGGCAAGGAGTTGAGGAATTGGCTGCGGCAATTGGCAATTACGAAGATTATCTGCAGAAAAACAATCTGCTTTTGCGGCGTCAGACCAACAACTGGCAAACTCGCTTGATCGAGATGCTTCGCGATTCCCTGCTGGAAAGAATTCGAGCGGGCTTAAGCAACGAAACTCTGGCTCAATACGCCACGGAAATTGCCTCGCACAAGCGTGATCCTTATTCCACGGTGGAAGAGATCGCGAAGAATTTATAAAAAGAGTCTATAAAATGGAAGCGATGTTTTCCTTGGACCATCTCGGAGTGGCGGTGAAATCACTTGATGCCGCCAAAGCCATCTATGAAAAACTTGGCCTTTCCATTTCGGCGGAAGAAACCGTCGTGGCAGAAAAAGTGAAACTGGTAATGGTCCCCGTAGGCGATACACGGATCGAATTACTCGAGCCGACTTCCGAGGATTCAGTCGTAGCAAAATTTATTTCCAAACGCGGCGAAGGGTTGCACCACATCTGCATGCGGGTTCCCGATCTCGTAGCCGCGGTAAATAAATTGAAAGAAGACGGAGTTCGCCTGGTTTCTGACGAAATCAAAATTGGCGCAGGCGGGCATCGTTATATATTCGTGCATCCATCCAGCGCGGGTGGAGTGCTGCTTGAACTCGTGGAAGCGACCCACTGAGATGCTTCTTCTCACCGCTGACACTTCAGGAAAATTTGGAAGCCTCGCAGTCGCCATGTGTGAAACAGGAGGCGCGTGCAAAGTACTAGAAGTGACTCCGCTGGAAGGGGGCACATTTTCCGCCGAGTTCATTCCGCAGGCGGCCGCGCTCCTTGAGAGAAATGGCTTTACCAAAACTGACATCGGCGGCTTCGCAGTGGTATCCGGCCCGGGATCCTTCACCGGCTTGCGTATCGGATTGGCCGCCATCAAAGCCCTGGCCGAAATCACGAAGAAACCCATTGCGGCGGTCTCGCTGCTGGAAGCGATCGCCATTGCCGCGGATGCAAAAGGAAAAGTCACTGCATTGCTCGACGCCGGCCGCGGCGATGTTTATGTCGGCATTTACGAATTCGATGAAACGCTGGACGCACTCCCCAATAAAATCATCGAGTATCTATGCACGCAAAACGAATTCGCCGCGGAAGCATCCGGCGTTGTAATCACCACCGATAAAACTCTTGCTGATTTTCTTCGCGTTTCCGGCGTTGGCGTAAAAGAAATGGTTCCACTTCGCGCGGATGCAATTGCAAAAGTCGGTTGGGAAAAGATTCAAGCAGGAGTACTTTCCTTGCCGGACGAGCTCGACGCCAACTACATTCGCCGCACTGATGCAGAGATCTTGGCGAAAACCAACAAATAATAATGAGCGGGATCATCATCATCGTGAATACAGCATAATTCCAGGCTGAAACCAACCGGTCGGTCTAGCTTTTTCGTTCTTTTCCCGCCTTGTGCTCTAATAAAAATTCATTAGTTCCTGATGCCGTCGAGAGTTTGCGGAGGATTGCTTGGACTTCCTACTGAACGAAGAACAAATCCAACTGAGAAAAAGTGTACGCGAGTTTGCCGAACAGGAAATCGCTCCCAATGTCATGAAGTGGGACGAAGCCGGTGAATTTCCTCTGGCAACGGTCAAAGAACTCGGAAAATTGGGATTGCTGGGGACCGTGTTTCCGCAGGAATATGGCGGCGCGGGTATGGGATATGTGGAATACGTCATCGCGGTGGAAGAGCTTTCGCGCGTGGATGGATCGGTAGGAATTATCGTGGCGGCGCATACCTCCCTTTGTTCGAACCACATTTATCTTGCGGGCAACGAGGAACAGAAAAAGAAATACGTCAGCAAACTTGCCACGGGAGAATACATCGGCGCGTGGGGTCTAACTGAGCCTTCCTCTGGTTCGGACGCAGGCAGCGCGCGCATGACCGCCGTCCGCAAAAAAGATGGATGGGTTCTGAACGGCACAAAAACGTTTTGCACCAACGGACATTACGCCGATGCGCTCGTCGTACTTGCGGTTACAGACCGTGCGGCGCACACCCATGGCCTTTCTGCTTTTATCGTTGAAAAAGATACAAAAGGGTTCCGCCCCGGGAAGAAAGAAAATAAACTCGGCCTTCGCGCCAGCGACACTGCTGAACTCATCTTCGAAGACTGTTTTCTTCCCGCGGAAAATCTGTTGGGCAAAGAAGGCAGCGGGTTCATCGACGCGATGCGGGTACTCGATGGCGGACGCATCTCCATCGCTGCTCTTTCTCTGGGCATGGCTCGCGGAGCCTACGAAGCTGCGCTGAAGTATTCCAAGCAGCGCCGCCAGTTCGGCAAAGCGATCAGCGAATTTCAGGCCATCCAATGGAAGCTCGCCGACATGGCCACGGAAATTGAAGCTGCCACACTGCTCACTTACAAAGCGGCTTCCATGAAAGACGCCGGCATGAAGACCACGCAGGAATCTTCGATGGCAAAACTTTATGCCAGTGAAGTCGCCGTGCGTTGTGCGAATGAAGGAGTGCAGATCCACGGCGGATACGGATTTATCAAAGATTATCCGGCGGAAAAGTTTTATCGCGATGTGAAACTCTGCACGATTGGCGAAGGTACCAGCGAAGTGCAGCGATTGGTGATCGCACGGCAGTTGCTCAAAGATTAGCTGCTGTGCTGGGAAATGCTCAGCACATTTCCATCAGGATCTTTGAACCAGGCCACTTTGGCGGAATTGCCCGGGGCAGTCCAGATGCCGCGTTCGTCCTGACCAGGAAGGCTGAATTTCTCGAAAGTAATTCCCTTGCTTTCCAGTTCTCCAACCGTCGCATCAATGTCGTGAGTTTCCCATCCCAGCACGGTGAATTGTTGTGGAGTAAATTCCTTCATCTTGCCGACACGCAGCATAATTCCATTCGCATCGAAAATAATCGCGAATGGATCTTCGCCGGTTAACGTCAAACCTAAAACGTCTCCATAAAAATGACGGGCTTTTTCGGGTTGCGTGGTGGGAATGAAAGCGACGAGTTTTTTAGAAGTCAGCACGGGATATCCTAGAGGACTTTAGTCTATCCCGTGCCTACCAGAACAATCTAGCTACCCAGGCGTACCAGTACGGAGCCATTTTCGCCTTGCACAGTGTGCAGGCCGCATTCAGTTTTTGCGTTGCCAGACCAGCGGCCAGACCGAGGATCATCTCCAGGACGGACGGCGCGTGTGCAGTGCATGCAACCGATGCTAGGAAAATTCTGATCATGCAGAGCGTTGTAGGGAACGTCGTGCTTGTGCACATAATTCCATACCATTTCGGATGTCCAATCCACGAGAGGATTGATCTTGATGAGTCCAAACTTGGAGTCCCATTCAACGCGCTTGGCGCCAGAGCGATGAGAAGTTTGATCGCGGCGGATGGCAGTGATCCATGCCCGCAGCGTGCTCAACTTTTTCTTCAACGGTTCAATTTTGCGGATGTTGCAGCATTGATCCGGATTGCGGGCCCACAACGCGGCGCCATGAACTTCTTCCTGGCGCTCCGGCGTGAGGGTCGACAACAAGCGCTCAACACGAATGCCGTAACGCTTTTCGATGCGCTCGATTAGATCGTAGGTTTCAGGAAATAGAAATTCCGTGTCGATGGTGAATACGCGAAGATTTGGAGTAATACGAGAAGCAATGTCGAGGAGCACCATGCCCTCAACGCCCATGCCCGATGAAATCGCCACGTCCTGGTCGAACGTTGCAAACGCCCAACGCAAAACTTCTTCCGGCCGTAACCGCTCAGCATGGGACTGGATCTGCTGTACTTGATCTTTCACTCGACTGACTCCTGATTTTGCAAATTTTCAAATTGGAATTCTGACTTTATGAATACGGATGAAGAGAACTGAACGAATGCAGAATCATTGACAAAGCGTGCAACTTCCCCCACCACCAATAACGTAGGCGCGGGAAGATGCGGAGAATTTGGTAAATCCTGAATCGTGGTCTGGTAAACCTGCTGGTCTTTGCCAGTGGCGTGCGAAATAATCGCGCATGGTGTGGCAGCATCCAAGCCGGACTGAAGCAACTTTTGAACCGTAGCTTTATATCCATAACCCGGCATGTACACGACAATCGTGGCGTTGCTGGGTAAATGCGACGGCCAATCTGACTTTCCATTTTTCGCTTGATGATTCGTGATAAGGAGGAGGGCTGAAGACGAATCACGATGCGTTAAAGGAATTTGTGCGGCGGCTGCGGCCCCCAATGCGGAAGTCACACCGGGAACGATCTCAAACTCAATGTGTGCGTTTCGTAAGGCTTCGATTTCTTCCCCTGCACGGCCAAAAATCAAGGGATCGCCGCCCTTCAAACGAACTACCTGGCGATCGAGCAACGCGTAGTTGACGAGTAAAGTGTTGATATCCGATTGCGTGATTCCTTTCATCCCGCAACGCTTGCCGATATTGTGCACTTGCGTCGTAGACGGAATGAGTTTCAAAATTTCCGCGCTTACCAAGTCGTCGTGTAAAACCACATCGGCAGCACGCAGAACTTTGAGGGCCTTGAGCGTGAGCAACTCCGGATCGCCCGGGCCAGCGCCGACTAGAAATACCTTACCGGGCATTTGGCGCCTCCGGTTTACCGCTGGCTAGCTCGTGCAGAAGGCGTTTACGTTCTTCCGGATCTATATCCTTTTGGAACAATTTTGCGCGCTCTGAGCCAAGGTGCTCGATCCATTGCTCGTACTCCGGACCGTATTGCTCTTCGAGATCAAGGCGCATTTTTTGGGCGAGGGCTGGACTTTGACCTTCAGTCGAAATCGCTACCTGCAACTTGCCACGGCGAACCACTGCCGGATAGTAAAAGTCGCAGTGCTCAGGATCGTCGACCACATTGCACAGAATGTTTCGGAGGCGGGCTTCCTGGAATGCTTGCGCGTTTACTTCACGGGAGGAAGTCCCTACAACCGCGATAAAGACATTGTCGAGGTCGGCGGGTTCGAAGACTTTGGTAGCCAACTCAATACGTCCGTCCTGCGCCCACTGCTGCACTGTTTCGCTCGCCTCGGGAGCTACCACGCGGACTCTGGCCCCAGCCTGTAGCAGGCTTTCGATCTTCGGCGTGGCAACCACTCCCGCCCCAACTACTAGGGCCGAGCGGCCTGCCAGCTTAAGAAACATAGGAAACAGAGTCATTGAATTTCGATCCTCAAAATCTCGAATCCGCTTTCAAAAACCTTGTAACTCGTTGCAATAAAACTGCAATAAAAAACCCACCGCCAGTTTGTGCTGGCGGTGGGTGTGAACTATGCCGGTATTAAAGTATGCTTATTTCAGCATGCTCCCATCGCCAGACGGACGAATACAACAACATGGGCAACAACACATGCACATCGTCTGGCTCTGGCTAAGGTTCAACATGCTTCCAATATCCTATGAGGTAGGGCGGCAGGCCGTCAAGAGGGTAGTTTGGAACGCCGAAAACACCAAAGTTCAGTCTATTGATAGAGTTTAGCGGGCCGACGGCAGTTCTAGGAAACACATCCAAGCACGGAACCTCATGAATAATAAGCAGATTGATGTGTTGGTGATCGGCGCCGGAGCAGCCGGAATCGCCGCTTCCCTGCAGCTCGCGCAAGCCGGACTCTCCGTTTTAATGCTCGAAGCGCGTTCGCGCATCGGCGGGCGTATGTTGACCATCCATGATAAAGAAACCGGCGCGGCGGTCGAGTTAGGGGCGGAGTTTATTCATGGGCGGCCACCGGAAATTTTCGACATCTTGCACAAACACAAGATTCGAAGCGCAGAAATAACCGGCGACTTTTTGCGCCTCGAACATGGCGAGCTGCAAACCAGCGATTTCTTTTCCGAAGTCGATCGCCTGATGCAAAACATGACAGACCGAGGGCCGGATGAATCGTTCTCGGATTTTCTTGACGAATACTGCCCACATAAAAATCAGGAAAAAATAAAAACCTGGGCGCGAGGATATGTAACAGGATTTCACGCTGCTGATCCCAATTTGATCAGCGTACATTCTCTCGTGAAAGGCATGCGTGCCGAGGAAGAAATCGGCGGACACGAAACCTTTCGCATGGAAGGCGGCTACGCCACGCTGCTGCAGATTTGGGAGCAACAATTGCGCGCGGGAAATGTCGAAGTACAACTGGAAAGCGTTGTCAAAGCCGTGCATTGGAAGAAAGGCGGTGTTGAAGTGGAAGTTGCTCATGGCGAAAAGACTTCAAAATATACTGCGCCAAAACTTCTGGTCACTTTACCTTTGAGCTTATTGCAGGCTCATTCTAAAACTAAAGCTCAAACGGAAGGCGTCGTGCAATTCACGCCGGAACTTAGCGTAAAAAAGCCAGCGCTGGACAAATTAGTAATGGGGAAAGTGATTCGCGTGACTTTGTCCTTCCGCGAACGCTTTTGGAACGATCTTCATATTAGCGATATTGGAGGAAAAGATAGCGGTAAAACGCTTTCCGATGCCAGCTTCATTCTTTCCGGCGAAGACTGGTTCCCTACCTGGTGGACGACCATACCAGAAAAACTTCCAGTGATTACCGGCTGGGCTCCGTTCCACTGCGCCGAAAGATTGGCCGACAAGAGCCCTGACTTCGTCGTAGAGAAAGCCACGCAAACATTAGCCAACGTATTGCGAGTCGATGCAAAAGAGGTACGGGGGCTACTTACGTCTGCGCACTATCATAACTGGGAAACAGATCCATTTTCCCAAGGCGCCTACAGCTATGTGAAAGTTGGCGGCGATACAGCACAGAAGGATTTGTCTGTTCCAATCGATGAGACTTTATTCTTCGCTGGAGAAGCTACCGACTATACCGGACATCATGGAACCGTTCATGCCGCCATTCGCAGTGGCCATCGCGCGGCCAAAGAAATTCTGGAGAATTCTTAAACACCACAAATCAATGCGCCATCGCGGCGCCGGCTTTTTTCTCAGGCTTCTTCAACAATAAAAGGCACGGCGAGACAGCAACGAACATGATCGCCAAGAGCATGAAGGTATCGTTGTAAGCCATGATTGCGGCCTGTCTCTGCACCATTCCAAAAATGGCAGCGTAAGCACGATGCGAGGCTGTCACCATGTCTGATCCCTGGGACATGAAGTACCCGGTAAATCCGCGTGACAGATTCTGCGCAGCCAAATTTGTTCCGGTCACGTTCGCAACTAAGTCATGAACATGCTTTTGCTGGCTGCGAACCTGAAAAGTTTCCACCGTGGAAATGCCGATGCTGGCACCAATGTTGCGCATCAAGTTGAACAAGCTGGTCGCATTCCCCAATCGCTCTTTGGGAATTGGATCGTTGGTGACAGTCGTAAGAGGAACGAAGACCAATCCGAGCGCAGCTCCCTGTAATAAAAGAGGCCACAAGAAATCAGAAAAACCAATGTCCAGGCTTAGACGCGAAAGCATATACATTGCGATAGCGACAGCAAAAATTCCCGTGCCCAGCAACTTTCGCGAATCAACTTTTGAGGTCAAAATACCCACAATTGGCATGCATAAAAATGACGCCAGACCTCTGGGAAGGTTGGTTACGCCGGCGTGTGTTGCCGTGTAACCAAGTAACACCTGCATGAGAAGAGGCAGCAACACGGTGCTGCCATAGAGCACGAACCCGATGATCGTCATCAGGAAGGTGCCTACCGCAAATGATCGATACCTGAATACCCCAAGATCGACAATGGGGTGCTCTGCTTTGAGCTCGCGAATTATGAGTGCGATCAACCCGAATGCAGCCAGCATTGCCAGCACGGTGATGAAGTTTGAGCTGAACCAATCATCTTCCTGACCCTTATCAAGCAGGATCTGCAAGGAGGCGATACCCAGAACCAGAAATCCTATGCCCCAATAATCGACGCTCGAAGATTTTCGACGCAAATAAGATGGGTCGAAAATATACATCTGCGTAAGAATAATGGCGATGATGCCAATCGGTACGTTGATATAAAAAACCCAACGCCAGCTGTAATTGTCCGTGAGCCAGCCTCCAGCGACAGGTCCCAACATGGGCGCGACAACAATTCCCAAAGCCCAGAACGCCATTGCCTGGCCACGCTTTTCAGGCGGGAAGGCTTCCAGCAAAATCGCCTGTGATAAAGGTTGTAGTCCTCCGCCGCACGCGCCTTGAATTACCCGGCAAATAATGAGGAATGGCAGCGATGGCGCAAGTCCACAGAAAAACGAAGCAATCGTAAACCCTATGACCGATGCCATGAGCAAGCGCTTACGGCCAAAGTTATTGGCAAGCCATCCGGTCATGGGAAGAATGATGGCGTTGGCCACGAGATATGAAGTAAGCGTCCAAGTGGCTTCGTCCGTCGAGGCAGAAAGGTTGCCGGCGATATGCGGAAGCGATACGTTCACGACGGTTGTATCCAACACTTCCATAAAAGTGCTGGACATCACCGCGATGGCAATGAGCCAGGGATTGATATTTCTCGGGTTACCTGGCTGCTGATTTTCTGGAGGCATATCGAACTAGGTTTAGATGCAAACGAAACGGAACTGTTTCATTAAATGCGGCTTCTGAATGTACGTTTTTGATTATTTCATCTTTACGGAATTCTTCCAATGAAGGCTGGTATCTTTTAATGTCTGCAGTTAATGTCCGTAGCCGCCGTCTTGCAAAGAAACTTTGCCCCGGAACATGCGATAGACGATGACGAAATAAAGAACAGCCATGCACATGCCAAAGCACCACCAGATCAGTCCCACGCGCAACGCATGTGAACCGGAAAGGGCGTTTTCAACGGTGATGTCGAGCGCGGAATTGGTTGTTGAAGGCAGCAATCGCGGATAGAGGGCCGCTGCCGCCCCGACGAGCATTGCAGACAAGTAGATGCATGAACATGTGAAGGCCTTGCGGTCTTGATTTTTCCGCGCGAAGAAAAACATACCCAGCAGGGAAAGCCCCACCAAAACAGGAACGAGAAATGAGATAGGGAATTCACGATAGTGATCGAGAACGTCGGGGCGTACGGAAACCGACGCGTACAAATCCAGTCCGGTCAGAATAAAAAGAACAATCCAAAGCTGGCGGGCAATTTTCCGGGCCCGCAGCTGTAGATCACCGTCAGTTTTTACGGCGATATAAAAGGCTCCGTGAATAATCAACGCGTCGAGCGCCAGCAATCCGCCAAGAACTGTGTACCAGTCCAAAATTCCCGGATTCGGGCCCGGCATCCAGTTCGTCCACAGGGGCAGAAAGAAGTATCCATCTGCTCCGAGCGGCACGCCGCGAATTACATTGGCGAGCGCAGCCCCAAAGAAAATGGTGAGCAGAGAACTCGACACGAAAAATAACCCGTCGAAGAATGTGCGCCATACACCAATGTGCATCAGCGAGCGAAGTTCGATGCTGGCGCCTCTCAGGATCAATAGCCACAGGACAATCATCAGCGCGAGATAAAATCCGCTGAAAGCCGATGCGTAAAGCAGGGGAAAAGCAAAGTAAAGAGTTCCGCCGCCTGCGATCAGCCAGACCTCATTGCCGTCCCACACCGGACCGATGGAGCGCAACAACAATTGCTTGTCGTTCTCACTCCGTCCCAGCCACGGATGCAGAATGCCCACACCCAGGTCGAAGCCGTCGAGCACGACATAAGCCGCCAGCATGGCTGCGACGAACCAGAACCAGATGAATCCCATCGTCATTCCGTTAACTCAAGCTTCCCTTAGCCCAGAATTCAGTTTTTTCGAAAGCACGCAATCACGTTACTCGGTGAACGCGCTTTGCGGCGCGGCATTCAGCGGCCCCGCTTCCGGGCCTTGGTGCACGATGCGGTAGATCAGCACCACGAATAAAATCGAAAGAACGGTATACAAACCCATAAATCCCATCAGGGTAAAGAGGGTGTTCCCTGCCGACACATATTTCGATGAACCTTCCGAGGTGCGAATCAACCCATAAACGATCCACGGCTGGCGGCCAATTTCAGCCGTAAGCCACCCTGCAGTATTGGCAATGTATGGGAGCGGGAAACTCAACAGAAGCGGCCACAACATCCAGCGCGTGGTGAAAAGCTTTCCGCGCGACAGCAACAACGCAGCGAGCGCCATGACCGCAACAAAGTATGTTCCGAGCCCCGCCATAATGTGATAGGCGTAAAACAAAAGTGGAATGGGCGCGGGCCATTGATCGCGTGGAAATTGGTCGAGGCCGGCAACTTCGGCAGTAGTCGTACCGTAAATCAGGAAACTTAGAACTTTATTTACAACCAGCGGATTATCAATACGCTGGTTCTGCTCGTCAGGCTGCCCCATTAAAACAATCGGCGCGCCTTTTTCGGATGTAAATAAACCTTCCATTCCTGCAACAGCCGCTGGCTGATTCTTGGCCATGTAGCGTCCATGAAGATCGCCGGTGGGAAAAATCTGCGCAATGCAGGAGATAACTCCAACGATCACGCCAACGCGAAGAAAAATCTTTCCATGCTCCGGAAAGCGGTTCTCAAGAACATAAAATGCACCCACGGCACACATCACAAATGCCGCGGTAATGACCGCGCCCGACATGTTGTGTGCATACTGGATCAATGCCCACGGATTTGTCAGCAATCCCCAAAAGCTGGTGACTTCAAACATTCCATTCGGAAGCCTCCGGTAAGCGACGGGATGTTGCATCCACGCATTGGTCACAATGATAAAGAATCCGGAGATCCACGATCCCAGAAACACCATGAAAGCTGCGCCCCAATGCGCCCATTTGGAAAGCCGCTTTTCGCCGAAGAGAAATAACCCAAGAAAAGCGGATTCCAGAAAGAACGAGAACACGCCTTCCATCGCCAGTGGTTGCCCGATCACTCCGCCTGTGGTGCGCGCAAACCGTGCCCAGTTGGTGCCAAACTGAAATTCCATGGGAATTCCGGTGACGACTCCGGCGAGAAAGTTGATGGCAAAAATTCGCGCCCAGAAGCGCGTGGCCTGCGCATAGTGTTTATCATTTTTGCGGATGGCGATGGTCTTTAATATAACGATGAGCAGGGCCAGCCCCATCGTGAGCTGCGGAAATAAATAATGATAGGTGATCGTGAAAGCGAAATGGATTCTGTGCAGCAGCAGAGCGTCCATGTATTTATCGTAAATGAAGAGTGACGAAGCTGCCGATAATTTGAGTTATCCTAGTTGGTCAAATCTTCTGCAATGAATGAACGAGGATGAAATGAAATTTGGGCCGCTGAAATTTTATCTGATGACTTTTCTCCTGTGTTTTTCTGCAATGTCTGCCTATGCTCAATCGGACGCTGCTTCGGCTCAAGATCTATTCAAAGCGCGCTGCGTCTTGTGCCATGGCGATGACGGTAAAGGCGCTACAGCTCTGGGAAAACAAATGAAGGCCTCAGATTTAAATTCGTCCAAGGTGCAATTGCAGAAGAATGCCGTGTTGAAACAGGTCATCACCAATGGCAAAGGCAATATGCCTCCGTTTGGCGCGACGCTTTCCGATGACCAGATCAGCCAGCTTTTAAAATACGTGCGAACGTTCGCCAAGAAACACTAAGACGCAAATTTTCCAACCTCTCGCGGTGACGAGTAGAATTTGGTCATGAGTACCCTGTCTTCCACGGTCGCGCCTAAGACTTCCACTGGCCGCGGGCATGACGGCACTCCTCCTTTTATACGCGGCGGAGGAGATGATTTTCATGGCGACGGTTCTCCGGACTTTGGTTCGCGCATGCGGCAAGCGCGTTTTGGATTGTTAGCAGCACTCGTACCGATCTTCATGCTTTTCCTCGGAATCGCGGTCGCCTACCTCTGGCGACAGCAATCTGCCGTACTCGATTCTCACACCGGCCATTTGGTTCGTTATTGGACGAAAGTTCGTCTGCCGGTGGAACTGCTGTTGTTCAACACGCTGTTGCTTTTTCTGAGCAGTGTCGCTATGGAAATGGCGCGCCGAAGGATTGCCCAACAAGCGGCGCTGGAACCTTTGCGCAACATTCCTGGCTTGCTTCTCCTTTCAGGATGGAAATTTCCGTGGCTGGCATCGAGCATGTTTTTGGCATTCGCTTTCCTCGCCGGTCAAGGAGCCGCTTGGCGCGCTCTTCAGATTCGCGGCTTTTTTATGGATAACGCCAGCAGCGGATTCGTTTATCTACTGACAGGAACTCATGCTGCACACTTGGCCGGAGGCATGCTCGTTCTCGGCTATGCGATGTTCGCGACCCTTGCGCGTAAGAACATCGTTCATCGGCGGATCGTCGTGGACATCACTGCATGGTATTGGCATTTTATGCTGGTGCTGTGGGTCTGCATCTTCGCTTTGCTTTATTTCGTTGGCTAATCCGGCCAAACCTGCATCGCACACATTGCTTTATAATAGAAAGATTCTGTAGCCGATTTGGAGCCGTCTGTAGGCCTCGGCGGTGCGGAATGACCACTACGAATTTCAAAAGGTTTAGGTCCGATTGATCTGATGTCCAAGGAAAGCATTGTTGTTCGCGGGGCGCGCGTCCATAACCTCAAGAACATTGATTTTGAGATACCTCACAACACACTCACCGTCGTGACCGGCGTTTCTGGGTCGGGCAAGTCTTCCCTTGCCTTCGACACGATCTATGCTGAAGGCCAGCGGCGTTACGTAGAGTCGTTGTCTGCCTACGCACGTCAATTTCTGGAACGCATCGAAAAGCCGGACGTCGAATTAATTGACGGTATTGCTCCGGCCATAGCCATCCGGCAGAAAAACAGCACTCGGAACCCGCGGTCCACGGTAGCGACTGCCACCGAAATCTATGACTATCTCCGCCTGCTGTTTGCCCGCGTAGGCCGAACCTACTGTCGCCAATGCGGAAATGAAGTGAAGAAAGACACCGTAGACGAAATCGCCGGATGGGTCCTGGCGATGCCCGAGAGCACGCGCCTTAACGTTTTGTTTCCGCTTGGGAACGCCGTCGCCGCGCCGGAAGAAAAAGAAAAGAAGAAATCTCGCAAGAAGAAAACAGCTGCAGAAAAAGAAGCGCCTGGCATGGAAGTCCTTAAAGCCCGGTTGTTTGAGCTGCGCAAACGCGGATTCAACCGACTTCTGCAAAAAGGACAGATTTTCGAATTCTCCACGCCGGAATCCTTGCTCGATATTAATTTCGCGGATCCGGTATTTTTGCTCGTAGATCGTCTTGTTGTCGCGAACGACATTCGTCCGCGATTAGTCGATGCGATTGAAATGGCCTATCGCGAATCGGGCGATGTCATATTTGAGACCGTGCCGCGCGATGAGCAACCCGCGCAGCGGTTCCGTTTCTCGCAGAACTTCGAATGCAAGCATTGCAACATCAAATATGAGGAGCCCGAGCCGCGGCTATTCTCCTTCAACAATCCGTACGGAGCTTGTCCCAAGTGCCAGGGCTTTGGCAATACCATTGATTTCGATCTGAATCTCGTCATCCCCGATGCCTCAAAGACTTTGAATGAAGGGGCGATAGAACCGTGGACCAAGCCCAAGTACAAGACATACCTCACGGAGTTGAAGCGATACAGCAAACAAGCCGACATCCCGATGGATGTCCCTTGGGGGCAACTCAGCGCCAACGCGCAGAAGATCGTGATTGAAGGCCATGGAAAATTCCCCGGTGTTCGCGGGTTCTTTCAATATCTGGAACGTAAAAAATACAAGTTGCATGTGCGCGTATTTTTAAGCCGTTATCGTGGATACTCCATGTGCTCCAGTTGCAATGGCTTCCGTCTGCGCATGGAAGCGCAGCAAGTGAAGATCGACGGCAAGAACATCTGTGAAGTTTGCAGCCTAACGATTGAAGAAGCAGGCAATTTCTTCCAGAACGTGAAGCTCAGCAAGCAGGAAGCGGCTGTCGCGGAGAAATTGCTCGAAGAAATCAGCGAACGGTTGCGGTTCTTAAACGAAGTCGGCCTGGAATATCTCACGCTGGACCGTCTATCCTCCACCCTTTCCGGCGGCGAGGCGCAACGCATTCAGCTGGCTACCTCGCTCGGTTCGCGGTTGGTGGGCACTCTCTATGTTCTCGACGAGCCTTCCATCGGATTGCACCCCAGAGATACAAATCGTCTGGTCAAGATTCTTCATAACTTGCGCGATCTCGGAAACACCATTCTCGTCGTAGAGCATGATCCCGATGTGATGGTTGCGTCCGACCGCATTCTTGATCTAGGGCCTGGTGCGGGCGAACACGGCGGAAAAGTAATTGCCGAAGGGACCTACGACCAAATCCAGCACATGCCTGCTTCGCTGACGGGCAGATATCTCTCCGGTGAACTTCGCATTCAAATCCCGCAAAATCGGCGCAAGCCGGGACGGCAGCAAATCGTTGTGAAAGGCGCGCGTGCCCACAATTTAAAGGGTGTGGACATCACTATTCCTCTGGGAATGACTGTCGCGATCACCGGCGTTTCCGGTTCGGGAAAATCCACGTTGCTGCACGAAATTCTATATAAAGCTCTTTCCGCCGCCAAAAAAACTGATGAGCCTTTGACTTCCACGGGCGCATGGGAAAGTGTAGAAGGCGACGGATACATTGATGACGTCGTGCTGGTCGATCAGACGCCAATCGGACGGACTCCACGGTCAAACCCGGTCACATACATCAAAGCGTTCGACAGCATCCGCGAACTGTTCGCGGCTCTTCCCGAAGCGCAAAAGCACGGATTTACCGCTGGGCACTTCTCCTTCAACGTTCCCGGCGGACGATGCGAAACCTGCCAGGGCGATGGAACCGTTATGGTGGAGATGCAATTCCTCGCTGACGTGGAACTCATCTGCGAAGAGTGCAAAGGAATGCGTTATAAACCGCAAATCCTTGAAGTGAAGTATCGCAATAAGAATATTTATGAGGTGCTGAACCTCACCATTCACGAGTCGCTGCAATTCTTCGCCAGCATTCCTAAAATTGCTGACAAGTTACGCGTGCTGGATGAAGTTGGACTCGGCTATTTGAGGCTAGGGCAATCCGCTACGACGCTTTCCGGCGGTGAAGCGCAGCGCATGAAACTGGCGGCGCATCTGCAACCCGCAGCGAAGGCTGTGGTACGAGGCGCGGCGACGGACGTCAAACGCAAAATCCGCACGCTCTACATTTTCGATGAACCCACCACGGGCTTGCACTTTGACGATGTCAGCAAATTGCTTTCCGCATTCCGCAGGTTAATTGATGCCGGCGGCTCGATCCTGGTGATCGAACACAATCTCGAAGTCATTAAGACCGCGGATTGGGTCATTGATCTGGGTCCCGAAGGCGGCGAACGCGGAGGACAGATACTGGGGGCGGGGACGCCGGAAACTATCGCGGAACTTCCCAACTCCTATACAGGCCAGTTTCTGGCGCGTATTCTGAATGGAAATGGCTCGCGTACGAATGGCCACCACTAAGCTTTTTCTTCTTGCATTAAGTTTGGCGTGGAGTAGCGCGCTTCTCGCCCAATCTTCCGGTCAGACCATTCGCCATCATCGAATCGCCGAAGTAACGACATCTCCTGAACTCACCCAGGCAGAAAGCGCGATTGAGAAAAAGGACTATTCCTTGGCGCTTGATCTCCTGAATAAAGTCGTCGCCGCCGATCCAAAAAATTATGCCGCATGGTTCGACCTGGGCTTTGTAAGCAATGCTCTGGGGAAAACCGATGACGCCATCGCTGCTTACCGGCAATCCGTTACCGCGAAACCCGACGTTTTCGAGTCCAACTTAAATCTTGGATTAATGATGGCCCGAGCTGGGCAGTCTGGCGCGGACGAATTTCTGCGTGCTGCAACCAAACTGACTCCGACATCACATCCAGAAGAAGGCAAGGAACGGGCGTGGCTCTCGCTCGGCCATGTGCTGGAAAAGAGCAAGCCCGATGAAGCCATCACGGCATTTCAAGAAGCAGCCAAGCTACAGCCCAAGGATACGGAACCGCTTCTCTCTGCCGGTCCTCTCTTAGAACAGCAGAACCATATTCCAGAGGCGGAAGATGCATACAAACAAGTCCTGGTTCTTGATCCGCAATCGGCGGACGCCTTTACCGGCCTTGCGAATCTCTACATGCGCACCAAGCGCTACCCAGAGGCCCAGGCTGTCCTGCAAAAGCTTCTGACCCTTCACCCCGATGACCCGAGTGTGCATTTGGAATTAGGGCGGATTCTCGCGGCAAACAACAAACCCGACGAAGCCATCGCGGAGTTGCAGACCGCGCAAAAAACCAATTCCAATGATCCTGCGTTACAGCGGGAAATTGCCGACCTGCTGATGGGCCAGAAAAAATACCTCGAAGCTGAAGCCCAATTTCGCCTTTTAGTGAAGGCGCAGCCAAATGATCCGCATCTGCATGCATCTTTAGGAAGGACCCTGTTGCTGCAAAAAAAATATCCCGAGGCCCAGCAGGAACTGCTTGCGGCGGTTCGCCTGAAGCCTGACTTGGGCGAAGTTTATGGCGACATTGCCATGGTAGCCGACCAGAACAAAAACTATCCGCTAACGATTAAAGCACTCGACATCCGGGCGAAATTTCTACCGGAGTTGCCAGCTACATATTTTTTACGCGCCACAGCCTATGACCATTTGCATGATGTAAAAGATGCGTCGGCGAATTATCATCGGTTTCTAGACGTCGCCAAGGGCCAGTTCCCTGACCAGGAATGGCAAGCCCAGCATCGGTTGATCGCGATTGAACCGAAAAAATAGTATGCGCCGCATCACTCTCATTTCTTCCATTCTTCTTGCTTGCGCTTTGCTGGCGGGCGCAAGGGACAAGTCCGTGCTCGAGTTGGCTCACGAGGCCCAGGCCGCGCCGATCAAGGAACAACCCAAGTTGTATATCGAAATTGCAAGGACCCAGCTCGACCTTGCCGATAAGGCCTATTCTGCAGGCAATCCCGAGAGCGCTAAGGTGGCGGTGGATGACGTCGTGGAATATTCCGGCAAAGCCACCGACGCATCCATCCAATCCGGAAGCAAGCTCAAGGACACGGAAATTCGCATCCGCAAAATGTCTGACAAACTGCGCGACATTAAAAGGAACCTTAACCTCGAGGATCAACCCGCAGCGCAAAGCGCCATGGACAAATTAGAAGCGATGCGCAGCAAGCTGCTGGCTAAAATGTTTGAGAAAAAGAAATGAGCATTTCTCGCTGGACACTCTTCAACCTGTTCTGCTGTTGCCTGCTTGCAGGCGCTTGCTGGGCCCAGCACCATCACGATGACGTTCTGAATCCGGATGAAATTGACCAGATCCGCGATGCTGCGCAAACTCCGGACGATCGGCTAAAACTCTACATACAATTCGCACGGGCGCGTCTGGATGCCCTTGATAAATCCCGCACCGATCCTGCAGTGAAAGACCACGCCCAGGAAATTCACGACCGACTGAGTGACTTCGCGGATATCTACGACGAACTCGACGAAAACGTGGATACCTACGCCGACCGCAAGGATGATCTGCGTAAGCCATTGAAGGCGGTCATTGACGCTGATACGGAATTTCAGACCCTGCTGCGCGCCCTGCAAAGCTCTCTTACTGGTGCGCAGAACCAAGAGGTCTATCAATTCTTCCTCACGACCGCATTGAATGCCGTCGATGATGGAGCCCGCGACCATCGTCAATTATTGGCCGAGCAGGAAGAGGCTGCCAAGCACCGCAAGAAGCGCGAAAAAGGCGTCGATGAACAATAATCTTCCTTGCTCTGGTTTTAGCATTGGCATAAGCTGATTGCGCTCTCCGATTCTTCCCGCCTCCCAACCTCATCACGATATTTCCGGACATTTGCTGCAATGTGTGTGCAAAATAGAGCGGTATTCGACGAGCCGGTACTAGATATAGTGTTTTCTTACTTGACCCCGGCGCAATATCACCGTTACATTAGCCATAATCTGTGCCAAGCCCTTTCCAGCCGGGGCCGCATTGTTGTGCAGTTTCATCGCGGAGGAACCTTGCTGGTTAACCAGGCAGACAGCAGCCGCTTCTTACTTACAGAAGGCGTTTCCAGTTCTCTTCAATCGTGGATCTTCCCCGCGAAGCATCCGCTTACAGTTTTCGGCCCCATGAAGGAGTTCTCCGTTGCTTAAACTGAAAAAGCTGCAAATCCTAGGGTTCAAATCGTTTTGCGACCGCACCGAACTGAATTTTCATGGCGACGGCATTGCCGCCATCATCGGGCCCAATGGCTGCGGCAAATCGAATATTTCAGACTCCATTTCGTGGGTGCTCGGCGAGCAGTCGGCCAAAACCCTCCGCGGATCGCGCATGGAAGACGTTATCTTCGCCGGAACGAATGAACGCAAGCCTACCGGCATGGCGGAAGTTTCTCTTACGCTGATCGACCCGCAGGTGTACGACGGAGTTGACGTCAACGATCCTACGGATGTGGATATTCAAGACGGCCTTGTGTCGGATCAGTGGGATGAAGCTCAGATTCGCGCCCGGGCCGCCGAAGAAGTAGATCGCTTGACCGAAGAAGCGCAGCCGGGAAAAACTGAGGAAATGGAAGAGCAAGCGTCCGAAGCCCAAGCCTCGGCGGACTCTGCATCATTTACAGAAGGAGAGGTTACGCCTGAACCTGCCCCCGAAGGCGAAACAACACAGCCCGCAGGACCTCAAGTAGTCCTTAAAATACGCCGCCGTAAGTTCAACCAGCAACAGCTGCGAGCCGGGGAAATTGTTGTGACCCGGCGTTTGTTCCGGACGGGCGATAGCGAATACCTGCTCAATGGAAAACTGTGCCGCCTGCGTGATATTCAGGAACTCTTCATGGGCACAGGCCTGGGACCGGAGTCATATGCCCTTATTGAGCAGGGCCGCATTGGACAGATTCTGAGCAGCCGGCCCACCGACCGTCGCGCCATCATCGAAGAAGCCGCCGGAATTACCAAGTTCAAGACTAAAAAGCGATTGGCTGAAGCGCGCCTCGAAGAAGCCAAGCTAAACCTAAACCGCATAAACGACATTTTTGAAGAAGTTACGCGGCAGATGAACTCGCTGAAGCGTCAGGCCTCCAAGGCCGAACGCTATGCCAAGCTGCGGGAAGAGATGCGGGCGAAGCTCCGTCTTGTTCTGGCCAGCAAATTCACCCAATTGGATATCGAAAGCACGGAACTGGATTCCCAACTGAATACGGTTTCCGAACAGATGCGCTCGCAATCCGAAACCATTCAGCAACTGGAAGGGGAACAAACCGAACGTACCCAGCGTGGCTATGCGATCGAAACCGAACTGCGCGAGAACCGCGAACGGTTGAACCAGATCAAGCTGGATAGCGAATCTGCTCACAGCCAGCATCGTCATAATGAAGAGCGTTGCGCTGAATTGGTAGTCCGTTCCGCTTCCTCGCAAAACGAGCTTGCCCAGGCGCAAACCCGCTATGCCACCCTCGAAGCCGAGCGCGATTCGAACCGTCAGGTACTGGAATCCTCCGCGCAATCCGTTGCCGAAGCGCAAGCCGAGGGCGCGCAGTTGCAACAGGAAGCTGTCTTAGCCCGTACCGCCCTGACAGAGGTGGAACAACAGCAGGAACAATCCCGCGGAGCCATTCTCGAAGTTGTTTCCGCAACATCCACCCTGAAAAATCAGCTTACGCAGTCTCAGGAGCGGTTAAGCACCGTCGAACGCGAAGGCCACCGTCTATATGCAGAAATGATGACGGCCAACAATCAGGTCGAAACCTTCGGCGGACAGCGCGGTCAACTGGCGCTTACGTTCGAAACAGTTTCCCAGAGAGTTTCGACTTTATCCGAAGAAATTTCCCAGACCCGTCAGGTGCTGGAAAGCAAGCGCCATGAAGAAAATGGAGCCAAGATCCGTTTGGATGGCTTGCGCGCTGAGTTTGCCTCTGCATTGGGCAAAAAGGGATCGCTTGAAGCGGTTATCGCCGAACACGGATACTCCACGGAATCCGTGCGCAGGCTCTTTCAATCCGGCGGCCTTCAGGGAAGTTTGGCTCCGGTTGGCGTCCTCGCCGATTTTCTGGAAGTAGAACCGCGATTCGAAGGCGTCGTCGAAGACTTCCTTCGTGATGAACTGAACTATATTGTCGTGAAGTCATGGGATGCGGTCGATGAAGGCCTGCGCCTTCTGCGCTCCGACGTTGACGGACGCGCCACGTTCCTCGTCCATCCCGAAGATTCCCAGGCAAAGTTTTCGTTTACGGTAAATGAAAATGCGCAGCACGGGATGCCAAACCATTCGATTGTGCCGTTAAAGCACACCATCAAGGTCTTGGATGGTTTTGGCAAATCGCTGGAAGTGATTCTTCCCAAACTGCGCGATGGCTATATTGTTCCTGATGCCGGCATCGGCCGCGAGCTGGCACTGGGAAATCCAGATGCGTTCTTCCTTTCGCAGTCCGGCGAATGCTTTCACAATGTGACGGTCACAGGAGGCAAGCAGCGCACGGAAGGCCCGCTTTCTATGAAGCGCGAGTTGCGCGACGTACTGAAAGTCCTTAGCGAACTTGAACATGCCCTGCGCGATGGCGAAACGAAACTGTTGACGCTTGGCCATGAAATTAAAGACCTTACTTCCCTGCTCGACCGTCTGGAAGGCGAAAAGCGCGAAGCCGAGAAACAGGTCATGACCTCCGGACACGTCTTGCAGCAACTCGACTCTGAAATGTCCCGCGTTGCCGAACGCATCAATGTATGCGAGCGCGAGTTGCAACGGCTGAGCGCAGAACGCTCCGAGCAGGAGTCGGCCATACAGGCGCGCCAGACCGAAATTACCGCCTCTGACGAGCGCCGTCTTGAACTAGAACGGGTTGCGGCTTCAGCATTGGAGCAATTGGCTTCGCTGCGCGAGCAGCGTGATCTTTCAACCCAACGGGCATCCGAGCAATTGGCGCGTGTAGCCATGCTGGAAGAACGGCATCGCTCCGCCACTGCGGTTCTCGATCGGATCGAATCTCTGGTTGCAGAAATGGCCGAGCGGGTTCTGTCGCTTCAGAACCAAATTCAGGCTTCCGAAGCGGAAAAATTGCAGCGCGAAGCTGAGAACGAAAACCTCGCTGCAAAATTGGTCGACTTGGAATCCGAGCGGAATGCCGGTGAAGCACGCGACGGCTTGCTTCAGTTTGAATCTGAGCAGGTTCGGGCGCGGATCTCTGAACTGGAAGAACTCCTGCATGAGGCCCGCCGCATTCTGGAAGAGGCTCGCGACCGCAAAGCCGAACTGGCCGCAGCGGAAGCAAAATTGAAGTCAGACGCTCAATATATGGGCGAGACTTGCCTGAATGAACTCGGCATCGAGCGCGAAGTGCTCATGGCTGACACAACTATTCCGGTGGTCACGGCCGAACAGTTGGCCATCGAAGACCAGAGTTACCGCGAAATGCGCGCCCGCCTGGAAGCCATGGGTCCGGTCAACATAATGGCGCTGGAGGAGTATAAAGAAACCGCCGAACGCCATGCTTTCCTGGAAACTCAGCGCAAGGACCTGCTCGAATCCATTGAAAACACACAGGCTACGATCCGCGAGATCGATACCTTCTCGCGGCAGAAGTTCGAAGAAGCTTTTGCCAGAATTAACGACAACTTCCAGGCTACCTTCAAAAAACTCTTTGGCGGCGGCCACGCGTTTATGCGCCTTACGGACGAAGAGAACACGGCCGAAAGCGGAATCGACGTTGTCGCTTCGCCTCCGGGAAAGAAACTACAGAACGTTCTGCTGCTCTCCGGCGGCGAGAAAGCTCTCACTGCGCTGTCGTTGCTGGTAGGTATTTTCCAATATCAACCGGCGCCCTTTTGTATCCTCGACGAAGTTGACGCTCCGCTCGACGAAACAAACGTTGGCCGCTTCACCGAACTCGTACGAGAGATGAGCGTGCAAACGCAATTCATTCTCATTACGCATAGCAAGAAAACCATGAGCATTGCGCCTGTACTGTACGGTGTAACGATGCAGGAGCCGGGAGTTTCGAAACTGGTTTCGGTACGATTTGCGGAAAGTGCTTAGTCGGGCACAAAATTTTTAAAAGTTATAGGTCCCAAAAATATTTTTTCTTGCGCGAAGAAGCAGAATATGTTTCTTCGCGTACATTTTTTAGGCGTCTTTTTCTCCTCAGAATTTCCACAGGCGAATCCTTCGAATCCCTTGCTGGACGTATGATCCACTGCATACCCCCGATGTCAAACGGTTTGGCATTTTTTGATGAATCCTATTTATTGTTAGAGAGCAGGAAAGAGTTGACAAATATTTTTGACGGGCTAGAATACGCCCCTGTCATTAGCATTAAAATTAAAACATGAGCCCCGAACTTCTCGATTCCGTCATTACCCATACCGACTTCCCTGAACTTGAACTTTTCGCCAGCGGAAAAGTTCGCGATATTTATACTCTCGATAAAAACCACCTTCTCTTTGTTGCTACCGATCGCATCTCGGCATTCGATTACGTTCTTGCCACCGGTATCCCGCACAAAGGAAGTGTTCTCACGCAACTGTCGATGTTCTGGTTTGAATTTTTGAAAGACACCGTCGCGAACCATATTGTGACCGCGGATGTGAATCAATATCCCACGACGACGAATAAATATTCTGATCAACTTCGCGGACGCTCCATGATGGTGCGGCGCGCAGAAATGTTCCCGGTGGAATGTGTGGTACGTGGATATATTTCTGGGTCCGCCTGGAAAGAATATAAGGCCGACGGGACTGTCTGCGGCATTCAATTGCCTGCGGGATTAAAAGAGTCCGACAAACTGCCGGAGCCGATCTTCACGCCTGCCACCAAAGCAGTCAGCGGACACGACGAAAACATCTCGCTGGATCAAATGGCCAACATCATCGGCCGCAAAGACGCCGAAAGTCTTCGTGATCTAAGCATCGCCATTTACAGCAAGGCAGCGGATTATGCCCGCACAAAGGGCATCATCATCGCCGATACCAAGTTCGAATTCGGCAAGATCGATGGAAATATCATCCTTGCGGATGAAGTACTTACGCCGGATTCTTCTCGCTTCTGGCCTGCGGATAAATATCGCCACGGCCAATCTCAAGAATCGTTCGACAAGCAGTATGTCCGGGATTATTTAGAAGAAATTCGCTGGAACAAACAGCCTCCCGCTCCTGCTCTTCCCCCAGAGGTAGCGCGCAAGACCAGTGAAAAGTACGTTGAGGCGTACCGCCAAATTACCGGACGTGATTTGCTTGGGTAAATGCCCCAAGCAACAAAATAGGAGGCCTAGTTGAGCGCAGCCGACTGGATCATCCTGTTAGTGATTGTAATTTCAGTTTTTCAGGCAGCTGGGGAAGGTTTTTTTCACGAAGCATTCGGGATTGCCGGTCTGGTCGTGGGTTATCTGGTAGCTGCATGGCAATACCACTGGCTGGCGGCTTGGTTTGCTCCTCATGTAAAAGCGGAGTGGCTGGGCGATATCGCAAGTTTTTTAATTATTTTTATTGGCATTATCCTTGTCGCCGGTATCGCGGGACGCATTACTCGATGGCTGGCAAAGGAAGCCGGACTCAGTTTCTTTGACCGCTTCCTTGGTGGGATTTTAGGTTTTTTGCGAGGCTGTTTGATGGTCGCCATTATTTTGGTAAGCATGGCGGCTTTCACTCCGACCTCGCGCTGGTTGGAAGGTTCGACGATCGCGCCGTATTTCCTGGTTGTGGGGCGGGCAGCAATTTGGGTAGCTCCGGCGGAACTGCGGGCGCGCTTTTACCAGGGACTTGATTTGTTGCATCGCGAACAGCACCAAATGCCAGCCAGCCTGCCTGCTACGGAAACAGGTAGATCGCAGTAGACATAAAGAGCTTATTCACGTGGAAAGAGAGAGCCTGTGAAAGATCAACTCGAAGCGCTGGTTATGCAGATGTACAAGAGCAACATTCTTTACTCGGAAGCAGTGCGAGAGTTTAAGAAACGGTTCATCCTTACCGTCCTCCAGGAAAACAAGGGAAACCAATGCCGTGCCGCGCGTGCATTGGGCATGCATCGCAACACTCTTAGCCGGACCCTCACTGAACTACGCATTGACGTGCGCCAGTTACGTGACGGATCCAAGCGTCCGCCACGCAGTGCGCGCGTTGCCGCTTACGATAAGCGGGCCATGCGGTAGGTTTTCCACTCCAGACCAAACAGTCAAAGTTAGAAATTCAGGCAAATAAAAGGGCAGCCAATTTTGGCTGCCCTCATTTATGTGGTTTCTAATTTAGTGCGCTGGTTTGTGATGAACCGGAGCGTGATGCGTAGGAGCCGGGGCCGCGGCCTTGAGCAGCGTTCCTTTGTCCATAGTCATTACAAACGGGTTCGGGGTGTAGGACTCAGGCGTACCGCCGAAATCCAGCGTGGCACCCACTTTTGGCATGAGCCGCGCAGGAATAGGACCGGTCATAGTCAGAATGATATCGGCGCGCTTCTGGTCGATATCGTCCTGGCTGGCTGCGATCTGCAATTCGGTGTCAGTCGCCGCGATCACAGTGCCCTCCATCTGGAGGCCGACGCCTTTGATTGCGTTCCAAACCGTATCCTGATCAGGTTGCTGAGCGTTGGAAAGAACCATTTGCCATTCCGCGAAGCTCATATCCTTCGGGGTTTTGCTGGTTGCTAAAGTATGGGCCTGTTCCGCCGGAGTTGGAGCCGGCTTAATCGTGAAACCTGCAGGCTGCGTTGTGTTCGCCTGCGCCTGGGCCAATACGTCGCTCCAGCCATCATCACCGCCGTGATACTTGTTGTACTGCGATTCAGCATACTTCTGGATCTGCGCTTTAAACTGCGCCGGCGCAATCACCGAAGCGCGCGAGGCATACCAAACGCCATTGATGTAGTCCGGTGGCGTGGATTGCAAATAAGCGAGCGCTAGCGGGTATACCAAGCTGAAATCCGTGGGGCTGGCGTCGGAGGCAGCCTTCAAATTCTTGATTGCAGTTGGATAATCTTTGTTCTGGAAAGCGCCATTACCTACAGCAGATTCAAAAATCTGCATCATCTGCGTTTTTAATTTTTCGAAATCGGCATCTGGCATTCCCTGCGGCTTCGGGAATGAATCGATGGCTCCCAATCCCTTTTGCCCAAAATCCTGAGCTTTGGTTATATTTTGAGCGGCATCCGGGCCGCCATTCATGGCTTTCGCACGGTAGGTGTATGTCAGGATCGCGAGAGCGCGCACGTTGTTGGGGTTTGCGTCCAACATCTTTTGCGCGATGTCCAATGTCTTGGCTTCATTGCCTGTCTGCTGATACGCGGCGAGCAGGAGTTCCATGGCATCGGACTTCACAACGCTATTGGGATACTGGGTCAAAAACGCTTCTAATCCGCTGATTTTCGCATTCGCATCTGTTTGCTGGATAGCGGCCATGTAGGCGTTATATTCGGCAGGATCTTTAATCACTGGACCCGAGGATTGCGAAGCACCCGATGCTTGCGGCGAGGCAGCCCCACTCTGGCTTTGTGCTGGCTGTTGTGCTTGCCCTACTGCGCTGATTGCAAGCGCGAACACAATCGCCACTAAACTGGTTTTCATTCTTTTTGCTCCTTAAACTTTTGGGGAATCAGCGACAAATAATGACATCACCGAAGAGATTAGCGTCCAAGAATGGACACAATTTCCGGTGTGCGGATTATAAGTATGTCCTCACATTTAACGCAAGTTAAACCCGCATTTCGCGCCCCATAATATGTGAGATGCTGGAAATAGTCGTGTGGGATAGCTTGCAAGAAGGACTGGTAAACACACCATGTTGAAGGCATTGACGGATCGGATTGCGGTTGTAACCGGAGCGGGCAGCGGAATTGGCGCGGGTATCGCCCACAAGTTAGCGGAAATGGGCGCAACCGTCATTCTGGTTGGGCGTACACGCACAAAGTTAGAGGCAGTGGCAAAAAGCATTGCGGCCGCGGGCAATAAAGCCGAGGCCATGGAATGTGACGTTGCTGATTTGGGCTCCGTGGAGCAGCTGGCGCAAAGTGTAGAAAAGAAATTCGGGCGCGCCGACATTCTGGTGAATAACGCCGGTGTTGGAGCCTTCGGCGGTCCGTTGCATACCATGCCTCCAAAGGAATGGGACGCCATTATCAATACGAACTTGCGCGGTGTTTTTTACTGCATTCGCAGCTTTGCGCCAAAAATGATCGAGGCTGGCCGCGGTGAGATCGTGAATATCTCATCCATTGCCGGCAAAAACGCTCTTGCGAATGGCGCTGCCTACGCAGCTTCCAAGTGGGGATTAAACGGATTAAGCTATTCCGTTGCCGAAGAGCTTCGCACTCATAATATTCGCGTCTCGGTTGTTTGCCCCGGATCAACGAATTCCGACTTCGGATTGCCCAAAGGCAAAAACACCAACAAGATGCTGCAACCCGAAGACATCGCGCACGTCGTTGCCATGTTGGTGACACAGGCACCGCAATCGTTTGTCAGTGAAGTAATAATTCGGCCGACGCAGAAGCCGTAGAGCTTAGCCGGAGATCATTACGCCGAAATCATTACCCGGAAATCAGCGGAACGAAGCGGCAATTATCAAGTGTTTGTACGTTAACCCTGCCGCGTGTTTTGTGAATCAGTTGAAGTTGCTGCACGCCAGCCGGGCCGATGGGAATCACCATACGTCCGCCGTCTTTCAATTCATCCACGAGAGCTTTGGGGATTTGTTGCGCCGCCGCCGAAACGACGACCACATCGTATGGAGCATGTTCCAACAAGCCCTGGCTTCCGTCGCCAGTATCCACTGTCACGTTGCGATGGCCCAGGCGGTCAAGGAGCAATCTTGCAGAGTTAGCCAGCTCTCCATGCCGCTCCACGCTATAAACATGATTGGCCAGCTTTGCCAGAATTGCAGTCTGATATCCCGAACCCGTGCCAACTTCCAATACGTTGTCAGCGGAGGAAATCTGGAGTGCTGCGATCATGAGAGCCACAATAAAAGGCTGTGAGATGGTCTGCTCTTGCCCTATCGGCAAGGGATGGTCCTCGTATGCCTGAATGCGGTACACCTCTGGCACAAACTCATGCCGGGGAACCTCAGCCAATGCGTTCAGGACGCGCAGGTCTTTCACGCCGCGGGCGGCAATCTGCGACTCCACCATCTTTAGGCGCAGAGAAAGAAATGGATCGGCGAGAGTTTCCGGCGGCATTCTCTCGATTATTCGCGAACGGGCTACTTTTTTCTATGCCGTATCTTTACATCGAAGCTGACTACGCCGTTCTGGTCGCGAATGCCGACAAGCGAAACATTCTGGGAGATGTTGTACTGCGCCTGAATAATCTGTTGCGAAGTCTGAGAAATATTCGTGGTATAGGTGAGCGTCATATTTCCGGTGACCTGCTGTTCAATGGTCAACGCGGGCCCACGGGCAAGATTCGTTTCCGTGCTAAGCCCCTGCGGATCAATTTTAATGCGGCTGCCACCAAATAATCTCTGCACGCGATCGCTGACCGCCGCGTTGAACGCCTGCGCCAATACCACGCTGCTGGCATCCTGATTGAGTGCTGAAACATTCCCCTGCTGTACGCCTTCTTCGTTGGTTCTTCCTAACGCAAGCAACGCAATAATGTCGGCGGAGGGTAAGGGCGGCTCGGACTGGAAGTTCACAGTAGGGCGTCGCGCATCGCCGGTAACCCGCAGAGTGATATCGTAATCGCGGATTTGCGTGTTCGCCTGCAAGTCGAGGACTGGGACAATGGAACTCGGATCGAGAAATACGATATCGCCACGCTGCAGTTGATACTTCGCACCATTGAAATAGATTTCGCCTTCAAGAATATCAGCGCGGCCGAGCACCGCCGGAGTCTGCACGGAACCGCGAACGCGCAGATCGGCATCCCCGGAAAGCCGCACGGATGAAGTCTGCATCTGCAATTCTGGAGTCGTGGTGATGTGAACATCCAGCCCAATATGACTTAACAAAGTATTGGTGGGAACCAGCGCTGGCGTTTGCTCGCTCCGCGCAAGATAGTTGGCGAAATCAAATCCCGGGGTAACGGAAAGCTTGGTGACCGTGATGTCTCCAGACAACGTGGAACTGCCCACACTTCCGGCATATCGTAGATCCAGATTCGCTGTAGAACTTACCCCCGGAGGATAGCGCAGACGCACGTCCTGCCCCTTGACGCCCAAGTCAAAGCGTAGCTGGCGCTCGTAGAGATTGGCGGAGCCGGTGACGGTGACCAATCCGCCGCCGGTGCGCGCGGTGAGCGACTGCACTTTCATCTCGTGCTGATTGAAGAGCAACGTTCCGTTGATTTCGCTCAGGCCACTCGGCAGATTGATATAAGAAATCGAGCCGCGAGTAATTTCCAATTGCCCATCAATGGAAGGCTGAGACAATGTTCCCGTCGCTGCCGCTTTCAACTGCACTCTACCGCGCGAAGTGAAATCATGATCGAAGGTTTCGATCAGATGGAGGTTCGCGCTGCCATCGGCATGAATATCAATCGCATTCGGAGTATCCAATTGCACGCTCCCGCTCGCATTGAAATCTGTAGCATCGCCAACCAGGTGAAGCTGGTCCACGCGGAAAACACGTTTCGAAACCGAAAAGTTTACCGGGGCCCCGTTGTGCAGCTTTACATTTTCCGCTTCCAGCGAAATGTCGGAGAAATTTCCTGTTATTTCCAGATCACGCGGACGCAATAGCGGCCCTTGCAAATGCAATGCTCCGGAGACGCTCGACTGCGCCGTGAGTCGTACCTTTAAATACGGAGCCAACAATCCATTCGTGTCCCAGTTGGTAAACTCGGCGCTGGCTACCGTGGGGAGATCGCCCTGGAGTAGAACATCCCCTTTGAAAGAAAGTTGCGATTGGGCTAATTGTGATTGTCCGGAGATGTGCAGCTTTCCTGCCTGCGTGGAAGCATCGACCGCCAAATTCCCAAGGCTTTCATTTCCTAAAAACAAATTGTGAAAGTGAATATTGGATTGAATCGTGGGATGTTGCTGGGTCCCAGTCGCTTGACCGCTGAAATCCATTTGCCCCTTCATCGGGATGTGCGTTTCGGCCGGCTGCGGAAACTTTGCCAACTCAAAGTTGGCGCCAGTCATATTCACATGGAAATTTTTGCTGTGCAGGTCATAGAACATACCGCCCGTGGCCGTGCCGCCGTAAGAAGAAAGATGAATGTTGTTCAGCTCTGCCTGCCGATGAATCAAACGCAAATCCGCATTGAGTCTTTGGATTGGCTGGCCGTAGAGAACGGCATCCCGCAGCGCGACAGTGCCTTCTCCATGCGGGTCCGCCTGGATGCCTGAGAGCCGCAAGGTAAGGTCCGCCGTGCCCGCGATCGGATAAGAATATCCAGCTAATTCCATCAGGTTTTGCATGTCGGCGTTCTGCAAATCCACATGCAATGTGAAAGAGTTTTGCGGCGAAAAACGTCCGTCCTGCAAATTGGCGCTCAAATCGAAATTGACGGCTGCATCCCCGGTCTTCAAATTCGCATTCCGCACCGCAATCAATTCCGGCGAAAACTGCAGGTACGCATGGAAGGAGTCCCAGCGGCTTTCATGCGGAGGCGAATCCGGGTCAGTCTGTACCGCCAGGGTGAAGTCCTGCGCATGCATATTCCCGGTGATATAGAACTCGGAAAGTTTACCGGCGGCTGTTCCATTGAATGAAACATTGCCCTCACGGAAATTCGGGATTTTTTTATATCCCAAAGACGAAATCAACGGTTGCAGTTCCGCAATGTTGTTGCTCTGTACGGAAATTTTGAGCGCCGCACGCGACGACAATCTTCCGGTCGCATGAACCTGGGAATTCTGCGTGGAAGCGTCGAATTGCGAAAGCTCCAGGTCTTCGGAGCTCCCGTTATAAGTTCCTCGCATGTGAGCAGTCAGGGGGATTTTCCGTGGCTTCCCCTGTTGCGGAGGGCTTACATCAAGGGCAATTTCCGCAATCGCATTCTTCGGAGTTCCCTTCCAGCGAAGCTGGGCCGAGCCATCGCCATCGCCAGAAAAATTCATCCGCTTTAGAAGGTCCGCTTGTGGACCCAACCCGGTCGCAACATCTCCTACGTCAATATCTTTAAATTGGAAGCGCGCAGTACCCTGCTGCATTGCTAAAGATTTTTGTTTTGTTTTTTCATTCGTGGGCGCCGGGGCAAGCCAATTCGCAACGTCCAACTCGCCATTGACTGCTCCGCTAAACAATCGGGCTTCTATCTTTGGCAGAGTAAGCCGTTCAGCGCTGACAATAAATGGACTGGCAAAACTCGCGCGACTTGCCGAAACGGATTCAAACTTGCCATCGAAGTCAGTGATCGCAACTTTACCGTTGGAAGAAAAATCTTCGCTGCTCCAGGAACTTTTTCCACTGGCTTGGAAAGTCCCATGGCGTATGTCGCGGTCGTGAAGGATGGAGGCAATCTCTCCCATATCGGCGTCCGTGGAATAATCCAAAGTCACTTTAGGATCTTTGAAGTTTTCGACGCGACCCGTGGCGTCGAAGTGCGATTTCCCTGCCGTTGCATGGAAAGACTTAATCTGCAAATATTGGCTGCCCAGAGAAAACTGTAAGTCCGCCATCCACGCAAGCGGACGA
The DNA here is from genome assembly GCA_036491415.1 of Terriglobales bacterium. Classification (GTDB taxonomy): domain Bacteria; phylum Acidobacteriota; class Terriglobia; order Terriglobales; family Acidobacteriaceae; genus JAICKN01. The sequence continues at coordinate 49,528 of DASXCC010000097.1, forward strand.
TAATCCTTGATTCGTGCGTCGGCTTTACCGATCAGAATTCGGCCATCATAGCGCCTCGAAAAGAACAAATAGTTCATGTCGGCGGAAATATTCTGGGCCTGGAAATTCAGAGGGACAATCTGGTTGTCCCAAATCAACTGCCCTTCCCGAACTTCTAATTTGTTGATGGAAACTGAAAACAATTGCTCCATAGCCGCGGCTTTGTTGGCCTCTTGCGAGCCAGGATGCGGCGCGTTGGTAGTTCCATCCGGATAAAAAATGATGTGAATGACGGGACGCTCTAACACCAGAGTCCGAAATCCAAATTCCCGCTCAATCAGTGAGACTATCTTGACCTCAGCCACAAGTTGATCCACGTGCGCATACGGGGTGTCTTCGGCGTTTTCGCGCCCATGAATCGTTACATTGAGGAGTTCGATGCGCAGGCGAAACGGGTTTGTATGAAAGCTGCCGACTTCGACTCGTCCGCCAGTGACGCGTTGCAGTTCGGAAATAATCCGCTGCCGCACCATCACTTGAAAGGAATTAGTGGTGAGATACCAGCCGAATGCGGCCACCAAAAGAACACCGCATCCAAAGATAAGCAGTAGGATTTTTCCGATGCCGCGACGTTTGCCGTTCGCGGCGGGTTCGCTCATTGCGCCAGGTCCCCGGATGGGTTGGTCACGATCTTGCTGCCCGCACGAAGATTCTGCAGCCATGCAACCAACAATTGGTTCATCTTCTCCTGGGTCAGGATTTCTTTGATCTGCGGGGCCGCCTTCGCCAGCGGAACTTGTTGACTTCCCGATTGCTGCAACTGCGGAAGCAACGCCTGATTGTAATAACTTTCGATGCTCTTCTGATCAATCTGTATTTCGGGCCGCAGGTGCGAATTGACGAGATCCATCAGCTCCATTTGCAGCACGATCTTATTTTTGATCTCTTGCTCGGTCACCTGATATTGCGCCAGCGTTTTCGTCCACAGCTGATCATTTCCTGTGGTGTCATAGAACTTGCGAATATTTGTCAGGCGATGGAGCACATCACTGTCATTCACCGACGGATGTTCCAGCGAAGGAATTTGCTCGCGCAGCAACTCCTGGTCGATCATGCGATCCAGCACTGCTTTACGCTTCAGGGGCGTGATTTCATTCATCGGAATGCCGTTCATGACGGCTTCGCAACGCACGGCATCGTCCCAATCGCTCTGCAAAATAATGTGGCTATTGACGGAGGCGATAATGCGATCAATGACCTGCCCGGCATGTAAATCAAGCGTGCATAGCAGCAACGCCGCGAAGAGTGCGAATGCGTATCTCTTAACCATTAGAATGTCTGCCCGATACTAAAGAATACATTGAAATGCCTTACTTGCTGAGGCTCGAAAATGGTTTTGCTATCAGGGTTAAAAGGACAATACGATGAAGGTACTGTCGCGTCTGTCGTGGGTTGGCAGCTGGGAAACTTTGGTGGATTCAAGTTATAAGCAAAATCGAAACGCACAGGTCCAATCGGCGTTTTGTAGCGTACACCCAGCCCGATAGCCTGGGACATAAAGTTATAGTTGCAATTTGCGCCATTCACCGGGTCGGAACAAATTGCCGCATTCGGTTGGTGCCATCGTTTCAGACTATTCAACATATCATCGGCGCTGGCGAACACATTGCCCGCGTCATGAAACAAGGCAAAGCTCACATTGTCCTGTAAGTACGGTAACGAAATTGGCGGCAAACGAAGCTCCAGGCTGTTAAGCACTAAGGCACTCCCTCCCAACGGGAATCCGGTTTGCGGATCGCGCGGCCCTGCCTGATTTAACCCGAAACCGCGATGAGAGTTGCCACCGCCCATGAGCAATCGCTCCGGCAAGGGGATAAGTTGCAGTGGGCTGTCCGCGGGCAACGTCTGCCCAGGTTGCAGGTTGATGGTGTTGCCAAAGGGATTCTCCAAACCAATCGTCGTGGTTCTGGCAAAAACAAACTTGCGGTCCCGTGTACGGTTCTTGCCCCACGCGTAGTAATTCGAATTCTGGACTTCTACTTGGCCGAAGTCTGTATCCGACCCGAAATAACTGGCCGCAACGCCTCCAAGAAAGCTTGTGTATGTGCCGCGGGTGGCTCCCAATTTATCGTCGCGCGTGTCGCGGACGTAGCTGATCTGCGGCATTCCAATCAGCACAGGAAAGGAAAGCAGCGGGACTTCCGCAGGATCCAATTCGATATTGCTGGAATGCACGCGGCGGAAGGTAAAGCTATAAACCAGCGTACTCGCAGGGTTCAGCGTTTCCACCGATTGCAATGATCCTTCCAGCCGTTGCGACTTAAACGTGCTGACTTCGATGGTGTTGTCGTAGAGTCCAGTGAGCGTGAATTTCCAGTTGGGGTTATCAAACCATCGCGGCAGGTCAGCGCTGGCCAGCGCCAATTGCTCCAGGCTGCCGATGGCTGTTTTGAAAGTGAGCGTCTGATCGCGGCCGCGGAAGTTTAACCGCGACACTTCAAATGACACGCGCGGGCTGACTCCCGTACCGCCTTGTGCACCGCCTTGTGGTTGTCCAGTTTGGAATTCAAATCCGAAGCCGTAATAAAACGTATAGCGTTGCGCCTCTTGCATTTGCACCAGTACATTTTTCTGGCTCTCTGTACCAGTTGGATTTTGCACCGCGGTATCCACCTGGCTGAAGAGCCCCAGATTGTAGAGACTCTGTTGCGTTTGTAGCATGGCAATTGGGCTCAGTGGATCGCCATGATCAATCTGCAGTTGGCGCTGCACGACGAAGGGCTTGGTGTAGTTCAATCCATTCACCAGCACATGGTCCACCGACTGCTGTTCTCCTTCGTGAATCGTAAACAGTACATTCATGCGGTTCGCTTCATTGGCCACAGGCTGCGCTGAAGCTTCAAAGCGAGCATCCGGAAATCCTCGATTGAAATAAAAGTTCAGCAGAATCTGGCGATCGGCGGCGATGTTGGCTTCCGAATAAGGCTGGCCGGGTAATGTATTCAGTGCAGGAAATTTATCTTCCCCAATAGCGGCGTTTCCCACAAATTTTCTTTCATTCACCAATGTTTGCGGACCTTCTTCGACCTGAAAGCTCACCTGCAAAAGGTTTTCGATGCCACGGAAGTTGTCGTTTACCTGGCTGCTTACCTTTACACTTTCGAATCCGTTGTTCTTGTAAAGCGCTTCGATAGAGGAAACATCCGCGGCAAGTAAAGTTTCACTAAACTTTCCATTGGAAAGAACTCGGCCTGCGGTTTGAATCTGCAAAATGGTACGGATCGTGTCGTAGGTGAAGTAGTGATTGCCGGCTACTTCAATGCTGGCCAATTTGTGCCGCGATTTTGGATCGATCTCGTAGGTAATGTTCAATACCTCAGCGCGTCGTCCTGACCGTTGCAGGTTCACGGTAGCATCGAAGTAGCCGCGTGTTTGCAGATAGTTCAGTAAATTGCGGCGGCCCTCGTTCAGTAGGTCATCGTCGAGCGCGTTCTCTTCGTACACCGGAATGATCCTTTTCAACACGCTGCGCCGAATCCTGTAGCCTTCCACTGCAATCTGTACCAGCGGACCAGCCTGAATATCGAGGGTTAGATCCACTCGATTCGCCTTGAGATCATATGTTTTCTGCGTGACGGCGACTTGAATCAGCCAGTGATTTTGTTTCTGGTATTTTTTGCGGATCTTTTCCAGGGCCGAGGTGATTCGAGACGAAGACAGCGAATCCCTCGGATGCAAACCGGCAATATCTTCAATTTGTCCCTGGCTCCATTTGGAGTCGCCGGTAATCGTCAAAATTCCGATCTTCGCTTGCGCTCCCGTCTTCACATGAAAAGCTACATCGATCTGTTGTGTGTCGGCATGCTTGGTTTCTTCCGCGTTGACCGAAGACTGATAGTAGCCATTGGTTTGCATCAGTTGTTCGATGTTCTGCAAACCACGGTTGAGTTTGTCTGTCGTAAATAACTCACCGAGCTGCAACTTCGCCGCGTTCGCAATCTGATTCTGCGACGGCTGACCTTGACTCCCCTCGGCCGTAACCTGACCGATAAAAAAATTAGGCGTGGTTACGAACGATAATGAAACCCCGTCGCCGCTCGCTGCAACCTCAGCACTGATGTCGGCAAAGCGGCCTGTACCGAAAAGTTGATTGATGCTCGCCCGTACTAACTCCCTGTCCAGCCCTTGACCAATTTTTTGGGCAATCAGTTTCAGTAGGCGGTCTTTTTCAGCCGCGTCATTGAAATTAGGAAACTGAATGTCCCTTACGGGATGTCCTTGATACGAAGATTCCGTATTTTGTTGGAGACCTGGTTGGTCTGCCTGCGAAGAATTCGCCGCGGGGCGAGCGGGAGTGTCTGTTGCTGTATCTGTATCCTTGCCTCTCGCATAGGCTGCGGCTGCAAGAGCAAATACGACGGTGATCGCGAGAATTTGCTTCCTTACAGACAAAAATGCTCCTCAACTTGGAGGAACGCGAGCTTCCGGATTCCAGGTTCGTCCCAGTTCAAAAGTTCCCTATCCTAAATAGGATGCGTTGTACATATGGCCAACCGCTGTGTTTCCAAAGAAATCTTGCTTCTATAATAAGGGTTTCAGGAACAATGGCTAATGACCTCTAGGGAACGCGACGAACGTTATTCGCGGCAGGTGCTTTTCGCGGGAATCGGCGAAGCTGGGCAGCAGAAGTTGACCGCTTCGCACGTGACCATCGTGGGATGCGGCGCAACCGGATCTGCTTTGGTCTCATTGCTTGCCCGCGCCGGAGTGGGGACGATTCGGATTATTGATCGTGACTACGTTGAACCCAGCAATCTGCAACGCCAGATTTTGTTTGACGAGGCTGATGCGGCAGAGTCATTGCCGAAAGCAATTGCCGCCGCTCGTAAAATTGCCAGCTTTAACTCTGGAATTGTTGTTGAGCCCCAGGTCGCCGACCTGACTCCCGCAAATGTTGAAGCTTTACTTCAAGGAACGCAGCTAATCCTTGATGGCACGGATAATTTTGAAACTCGTTACCTGATAAATGATTTCGCCATTACGAAGTCGCTGCCGTGGATTTACACTGCCGCAGTCGGTAGCTACTGCGTGACATTAAATATTCTGCCGGGAAAGACTTCCTGCCTCGCGTGCATCTTCCCTGATTCTCCACAAGGAGCCGTAGAAACCTGCGACACCGCTGGCATTTTGAATTCTGCGGTGAATCTGGCCGCGTCGCTTTCTGCCACGGAAGCCATCAAATTTCTGGTCGGCGCCGAGGATCAGCTGCGCCGAACGCTCTTATCATTTGATCTCTGGAAAAATGACCGTGCGGAATTAAATGCATCTTCGCCGCGCAAAGGATGCCGCGCTTGCGGCGAACACAACTTCATCCATCTCTCTGGAGAAAATCGTCCACACATTACTCTGTGCGGACGCAATTCCGTACAGATTCACGAACGACATCGTCCCGTTGATCTTTCAGAAATGAGCGCGCGTTTGCAGCCCCACGGCGACGTCCGCCACAATGATTTCGTCCTGAAATTCTGGCGTGAGCCGTATGAAATGACGCTCTTCCCCGACGGCCGAGCCATTATCAAAGGCACCACCGACGCTGGCGTGGCGCGCAGTTTATACGCGCGTTTTGTCGGAAACTGAGGCAAAGCTGAAAGAAAGTTTTCTGAAACTGAAACACTTTGCACACCCTCTATATATCTTTAAACTTCTACTTTAATTTTTACTTTCATTCTTCTGGAATTGCGCTAGATTGATTATTAGTTTGGTGTGTTTCCCAGGAGGCGCATAATGCGCAATATTTTCTTAGCTTCAGTTGCTGTTCTGCTCTTTGCCGGTTTGAGTTTTGCCCAGGCCCCCGGACGCGTGATCGGTGGTTCTTACTACCCGAATGCTTTGGTTGGCCCGTTCATTCCTTTAGTCAATACTCCCTCTGTTGCGTGGGACAATCACCTTCCTCCATCCGGCGCGACCAACGCGACTTGGGGAAACGTTGCGGGCGCTTCGAGTGATGCATTCTCCGGCCATGCGCATCATGATTTCGCTTATGGCATGCATGAAATGCGCGGTGAGGAAATGCGTGGTCAGGAAAGTCGCGGCCGTGAACATGAAGCGCGCGGCGGTGCAGGTTTTGACTCCGGCATGGCAACTTCAGACTTTCAGGAGAGCGTGATTGTAGCGATGGGACAATCGCATGCGACCGCGCCGAGCGGAACTCCTCGCCAGATCACCAATCAGGATGTGGAGCAGGTCAACCAGAAGAACGGATACGTGAAGTACGGCGACCACGTAGAACACATTAACTAACCATCAGCAATGGAATGTCATTCGAGCCGGCTAGCTTTGGGTTAGCTGGCCCAATGTGTTGTAGAACTCCGGAAAAGAAATTACCGCTGCATCCGATCCGATAATTGTGGTTTCCCCTTGCGCCCGCAAGGCCGCCACGGCAAAAGCCATGGCAATACGATGATCGCCGAGCGAATCAATTTTGGCTCCGCGCAATTTCTGGCCGCCGGGAATTTTTAATCCGTCTTCCAGTTCTTCGACTTCTGCCCCCATCGCGCGCAGGTTCATGGCGACGGCGGCAATGCGGTCAGACTCTTTCACTCGCAATTCTTTTGCATCACGAATCTCGATGCCATTTTCCGTGTACGGGGCAATGGCCGCGAAGACAGGGATCTCATCGATGAGCGCCGCGCTGTCCGCGCCGCTTAAAATGGCGCCTTTCAACTTGCCGCCTTCCACCTGTACAGTTCCGACGAGCTCGCCATGATGATCTTCAAGCTGCTTCACGGAAATTCCCACACCCATACCGATCAAGACATCCAGCAAGCGCGCGCGTGTGGGATTCATAAGCAGATCCTGCACAATAAGCTGCGAATCCGGAAATAAAGCCGCCGCACACAGAAAGAATGCGGAACTGGAAATGTCTCCGGGAACCCGCGCTTCAATGGCTTTCAGGTTCTGCCCACCTTGAATGCGAACAGTATTTTTGTCCGTATTGACCTCAACTCCAAAAGCTCGCAGCGCAATTTCGCTGTGGTTGCGCGTCCGGATGGGCTCTTCGATTCGTGTTTCGCCGTCGGCAAATAATCCCGCAAACATTACGCAGGATTTCACCTGCGCGCTGGCGACCGGCATTTTGTAATCAATCGCTTTCAAATTGCCGCCGGTCACTTTCAAAGGTGGGCGCCCGCCATCGTTCGAGGAAATCTTCGCGCCCATCTGCTCCAAAGGTTTGATCACTCTCGCCATCGGCCGACGCGAAAGCGATTCGTCTCCAAACATCTCGGTTGTGAAGTTTTGTCCGGCAAGAATGCCGCTCAACATGCGAATGGTTGATCCGGAATTTCCGCAATCCAGCGCAGAGTTGGATGGCAGCAAATCGCGGCCCCGGCCTTGAATTAAAATCTGGTCGCCGTCCCGCTTCCAATCCGCTCCCAGCGCTTTCACGCAACCGAGCGTGCTGGCGCAATCCGCGCCCGTCGAATAGTTCTCGAGTTTGGTAGTGCCCTCCGCGATGGCGGCCAACATCGCATAACGATGTGAAATGGATTTGTCTCCGGGCAGGCGCACGGATCCCTGGATGGTTTTTGCCGGACGCACGACCGCCGTTGAGCCGCTATTCATGTCTCATTCCAAATGTATAGGAATTCAAATTCAGAAGATCAGAACAGAAATATGCGATGCGATTAATTATCCGAAATATTCAGCGCGCGGCGAATCGTGCCGCGTTCCTTCTGGATTTTGTCCTGCAACAGCGTGATCGCATAGATCAACTGTTCCGGACGCGGCGGGCATCCCGGCACATAAATATCCACGGGAATGACCTGATTCACGCTCTGCACCAACGCATAGTTATTAAATACGCCGCCGGAGGTCGCGCAAGCGCCCATGGAAATCACCCACTTCGGTTCAGGCATCTGCTCCCAGAGCTGGCGAATGACTGGGGCCATTTTGTTGGAGACGCGTCCAGCAATAATCATCAAGTCAGACTGGCGCGGCGAAGGACGAAACACTTCCGCGCCGAAGCGGGCAATATCGAAGCGGGAGGCGCCCATCGACATCATCTCGATCGCGCAGCAAGCCAACCCAAACGTCATGGGCCAAATAGAATTCTTGCGCATCCAATTGACGGCATTGTCGAGAGTGGTAAGAACAACGCCTTCCGGCGTCGGACTGCCATAGGTCAGGTCTTTAACAACGCGCTTGCCTTCTTCGATGGTAACGTAGTTTCCGAACTCGATGCCTTTGTTCATGATTTCTATTCTAAATTGTGGCGGCCAGAATTCCAATAACTCGAATATTCAGGGATAAACGCCCATTGCAATTGCCCATTTTATCTGTCATTCCGTGCCACTTTGACCGGCAAGGAATCGCTTTGTTAGGGATTCGCCTGAATCAAATGGCCCAGCAACTTCCCTTCGCTGAGATCTTTCACCAACTTCAGGTCGGCTTCCAGAAAATCAAATGACGATAGTTGGGAACGCACAGCCCATTGCAGGTCTTTGAAGATTTTATTTTCCAGCTCGCCCTCATAGGATTGCACCACAAAGAACCGCAGTTCCACGGCTGAGCCATTCGGATAGACATGCTGCATGCGCTCCACTTCCTCGCCGACATCCGCTTGGATGCCGAGTTCTTCCTCCAATTCGCGAAACATGGCGTCGCGAGGCTGCTCGCCTTCTTCGATCTTGCCACCCGGAAATTCCCACTTCAGCGGCATGGTCTGATGGCGCGTTCGCTGGCAAACCAAAATCTTTCCGTCCTTCACGATCAATGCAGCCACGACTCTTTTCATGAGGCGATTGAATCTCCGGAAGGAAGTTGACTGCTGTCTGGGTTAACACAACTGGTAAAGGTAAATGCGAACAGCGCCACGCCCGGTGGGCAGATCAATTCCAGCGTGTGCTCGCCAAAGTCTCGATTGTCCAAAAGAAAATACATCCGGGACTGTTGGACCGTCACATAACTCTGAAGTTCATTTGCAGCCGGACGAAAGCGAGTATCAGACGTTGCCTGGCGCGGCGATAGCGGCTTGCCATCCTGCCGGACTTCCACATCCACGGAAACCCCGCGCGGTGCAGCCATTACCAGATTCACCGCCGCAGCGGAATATTTTAAGGTGATCTTGTGCTCGCCAGCCTCTGCCGACTCTAGATATTCAACTGTCGAAGCCCAACGGCCACTGGCGTAAAAACAATTCTCCTCTAAATTATTTTCTTGCAGCTTATTTTCCTGTAGCTTGTTTTCCTGTAACTTGTTTTCTTGCAGCTTGCCGGAAAAAGCGTAATCCGCAATTTGGTCTTCTTTAAAACCGCCGGCGTTCCCGATCCGCCCACGCTTGTGCCCTAAATACAATTCAGGCGTCGCCGCATAACAAGCCGCTCCCGGCTTATCTTCCGCACGCATAGGAGGCAACACTTCCGGCAATTCCATTGCTGGATCAATCTCCCGCAGCAATTCCTGAATCACCTCTTCGCACTCCTGGTACGCGCCCTCACCCCAATGACCGAAGCGCAGATAACCTTCTTTATCCAGAAGATATTTTGACGGCCAGCAGCGGTTGGCAAATGCTTTCCAGATTTCGCGATTGCTGTCCACCACAATGGGATAAGTCAGCCCGAAGTCGCGCACGCCGCGCTCTACATTGGACTCATATTGCGCGAAGGTGAATTCCGGCGTGTGGACGCCGATCACGGTCAGGCCTTTATCTTTGTATCGCTCATGCCAGGCCTGCACATAGGGAAGCGCGCGGATACAGTTGACGCAGGTGTAATCCCAAAAATCCACCAGCACGACGCGTCCGCGCAATTGATGGAAACTCAGCGATGGAGAGTTCAGCCACACGTGCCCAATTTCCGGAGCACGCACCGTACCTTTTTCGACTCTCATGCTTTTACTCTCATGCTGCAGGCACCGGTTCTTTTGCAGAACAGGTTAGGAATCCACTGATGGTAACTCAGCCGCTAAATTAT
>DASXCC010000098.1:0-47889 GCA_036491415.1 Terriglobales bacterium
CTCCTCGTCCTATTTATCGCGTCTCTTGCTTGTTTGCGTCTCGAGGGTCAAAACGTAAAAATCTCTCCTTCCCGCCCCACATTCACATTTGAAGACATCAGTAAGCAAGCGGGTCTCAACGTTTCCCACGTCTCGACATCCGATCAGCGCTACATCGTCGAATCCATGAGTGGAGGCGTTGGCTTCATCGATTGCGATAACAGCGGGCGGCTCAGCATCCTCACAGTGAATGGATCAACCGTGGATCGCTATAAAAATGGCGGCGATTTGCTGGTCACTCTTTATCATGCGGACGGCAGTCTCAAATTTTTCGACATCACACAACAAGCCGGCCTCACGCGGAAAGGCTGGGGCATGGGCGTTGCTGTTGCGGATTTTGATAACGATGGATGGCTCGATATCTACGTGACCGGCTATGGCGGAAATGCGCTATACCGCAACCTTGGCAACTGTAAGTTCGAAGACGTTACAGAAAAAGCCGGCGTTCGCTCCTCCGGCTTCAATACTGGTGCAGCCTGGAGCGATTACGACCGCGACGGATTCGTGGATCTCTTCGTTCCTCGCTACGTTCACGTGGACATCAATCATTTGCCGGAGTTCGGCCACGACAAGACATGCCTTTACCGAGGCGTGATGGTGCAGTGCGGTCCGCAAGGTCTGCCGGGGGAGTCCGATCTTCTCTTCCACAATCGCGGCGATGGGACGTTTGAGGATGTCTCGAAGAAAGCCGGCGTGGATGATGCCAATCATTTATACGGAATGCAGGGCCTGTGGCTTGACTACGATAACGACGGTTGGCCGGATTTGTATGTGGCGAACGATGCGGGGCCGAACTACTTATACGACAACAAGCATGACGGAACTTTTGAAGACGTCAGCATGCTTTCTGGGACCGCGCTCAGTGCCGATGGCAAAGAACAAGGTTCCATGGGCGTGGATGCGGCGGACTTCGATCATCGTGGTCTGCTGGACATTTACGTGACGAACTTCACCAGGCAGCCGAACGCCTTATACAAAAACATGGGCGCGCAAGGATTCAACGACATCATCGCGAGCACGCATATGGCGAATCCGACTTTTCCTTATGTGAAGTGGGGCACGGGGTTTGTTGATTTCGCGAATGAAGGTTGGCCGGATATTTTTGTTGCCGCCGGACATGTGTATCCGCAGATCGAACAAATTCCGGGTGAACCTGGTTACCGCGAGCCACTGCAGTTCTTCTATAACAACCGAGACGGAACATTCGATGACATCACAGCAGCCGCTGGGTTGGATAAGTTGCCTATAAAGGCGCGCCGCGGCGTGGCTTTTGGCGACATTAATAATGATGGAAAGATGGACGTATTGATCTTGAATGTTGGCGAGCCTCCAACGTTGCTGCTCAATACCACAGCCACTACGAACCATTCCGTGACTTTCAAATTGATCGGCACTAAAAGCAATCGGGCAGCGATCGGCGCACGGGTGACCGTGAAGGCTGGAGATGTTACGCAACTGGATGAAGTACGCTCCGGCGCGAGTTATCTTTCTCAGAATGATCTGCGCTTACATTTTGGAGTGGGACAAAACACAACGGTCAAAACCGTTCAGATTTCCTGGCCAAGCGGACGCAAGGACGAGTTGAATAATCTCTCCGCAGATTTCATTTATACGATTGTTGAAGGCGGAGAAATCCGTCAGAAAATTCCGTACAGCGTATCCGCGCATTAAAATCTAGTGCGCGCCGAGCGCATCCAGCGCGGGAAGCGGCGTAGAGTAATCCGGATCATTCACATTGGTGCTTCCTGAACTATCCGCATTATTAAAGAGAGTGAGACCGTTCCAAACGTAAATCGCATCGGGCTGGTTGTCCCCATTAATCAGTCCATTATTCGGATTCACGATGTTCACGCCCGTCGCGTCCCAGTATTCGAAGCCCATCCCTAAATGATTCGGCAGACCTTCTTGCACCATGTGGAGGTCCGTCAGAAATTGCGTTTGCATGGACTCGCTCGGCGGACTGTACCAGGGATCATTGCTCTGAAAACCGTTTTCGTAATGCTCGCCAGCCTCAATAATGAAGATAGGCTTCGCGATATTGTTCGCGGCGGCAATCAGCACATCCTGTTCGACTGGTTTGTTGTTCGGATTCGACGCGGCTGCCTGCGCGTCAGTCAGCGGCCCGTGAAAGATGGGGTAATAACTCTGGCAAATAGCGTCGTAGGGAATACCGTTTTGGTTTGCGAGAGTAAGAAAGTCTGTAAGGTTCCACGCGGGCGTGATGTGAATGCATGTCAATGACGCCGGGATGGCGGCGCCAATGGAGGTGTCCGCCGCGGCATCCTGTGCAGCTTGCATGCCTTGTTTTTGTAACGTGGCGAAATTTCCGAAGTTGCTGCCCGTCGGGCTGTTCGCGGTGCCGAGAAATCCGGTGTCCACCTCATTGCCAATGGAAACCAGGTCTGGCATGACTCCGGCCTGGCGGTATTTCATGATTTCCTGTTTGACGTAGTTATAAAGATCGGTCTGTAACTGGGCGAACGAATCGTTTGCCCATGCGGCGGGAATGCCCGAGGAATTCCCACCGTCAAAAAGAAGCGTCAGTTGAACGCTCATGCCGAGATTCTTCGCGCGTTTTGCCAAGTCCAAGTCTTGTGCGTCGGTTTCGGCGTAGCACAAATTTCCAGCACATCCCGTCTGCGAGGGATTGGTATAGGGCGGCGCGGAACTCGGCCGCAAGCGAATCATATTCACGCCGTGGTTTTTAAGAATTTGCAGAATGTCTTCTGCTTGCCCGCCATCTTTCCACCAATTGAGCCCTGCGGCAGAGCGGGCCGCTTCCTGCTTTTCCAAAAGTGCATTATCGACACCACGAAAAAAAACAGGCCGCAGCAACCACTGTTGACTTTGCGCCGCAGCGCCTCCGGGTGCGGACAAATCCAACGCGACGCCGGGTGCCGTCGAACTTACATCGATCGACGAACCTGAACTTTTATTGGCAATGGTGTAGTAGCCGTTCGTGGAAGGACTAAGCGTCCATTCCTGCGTGGTAGAGCCGGAACAGGGATTTTGCACGAGCGCCACAGCGGAAGCGTCGAAGCAGAGACTTGTCGCAGCATTGCGGACCGTCCAAGTTCCATCGGCCTGCGCGGCAAAAGTCCAACGCTGACTCAGGTTCGTAAAACTTTTCGGCTGCTGGATGATGGAAGCGCCAGCCCCTGCGGAGCCATTCCCCAAGTCAGCCTGCAAACCATCGCCTTGATTGATGACGTAATATATTTCACCATTCAATGGCGTGATATTCACGGGCTGGTTCGGTGGAACCGTAGGTGTGATGGAAGCAGGTGGAGTTGGGTTTGGTGTGGGCGCGGTCGTAATTGGTGGGGTTGCTGTTCCACCGCCGCCGCAACCTGCAGCGGCAAGTAAAGCAAGAGTCAGCACCGCGGAAAACAGGTTCCGAGTTTTGCAGCAGCCCCCACGCGACCAGCTTTGGGCAGCGGCCACAAAGGTAAGACTGTTCCGACTATTTTGCTTCTTCCGTTCCTGATACATCGTCATTAGGTAATCCCGGATTCCGATTCATCTGCCGGTAGAGTTCCTGCACGCGGTCTTTGGCTTGCTTGATCTCCTGAAACAGCCGCATCTCTTTCGCCGCATCGTCGGTCATCTTAAGATCGCGGTACGCCAAACCCAGCCGGTAATGCGTTTCGCCATTCAGCGGATCGGACTCGACAGCAGCTTTTAAATACTTAATGGCTTCCTGCGGCTTCTGCTGCGCCATCATGATCTTCGCGAGTCCTAACTGCGCTTGCACGTCGTGCGGATCGAGCTGATAAGCCCGTTGATAGTAAGCAGCCGCCTTATTCGAATCCGATTGCGACATTGCGATTGCGCCCAGCGCGCTTTCCGCCTTGGCTGAATCTCCTTCATTGGCGATCGCAGTTTCGAGCTCTTTTTGCGCTTCCGCTTGCACCGCAGGATCGCTTGGCGATGACTGCAAGATTGCCTCTCCCAGCTCAAAGTGAACACCCGGCAATCGGGGATCAATTTGCAGGGCCCTCCTGTAATGCTCAATGGCCTTGGGCAAATCTCCAGCGTTAATCAAATGCTCCGCAATCACCAATTGCATTCGTGCAGAACCGGGCGCAAGAATTGCCAGCTTGTTCAATGTGTCATCGGCCAGTTCCGAATAAACGCGCTGCGCCATAAATAAGACGTCAACGTTATCCGGCGCGATATCAACCAGCGTTTTCATTACGGAGATGGTTCCGCCCGTATCCCCTTCATCCTCGTCAAGCTCGGCGAGTTCCATGCCAACTTGTATGCGCAATGGCACGTCTTTGAGCCTGGCAAAAGATTTTTCCAGCAGAGCATGCGCGGCCGGGTCGCCCATTCTTCTTTCACAAATCCCTAACAGCGCCTGTGCTTTGACTAATGCCGGTTGAATCGCCAAAGCCTTATGTAAATTCTTCGCAGCGCCTTGATAGTCGCGCTGGAAGAATGCGATGACTCCTAAATTCGTATAAGCGTCGGTATTTTTCGGATCAAGCGCGAGTACGGCATTGAATTCCTGGATCGCCGAGTTCGCGTCATTGGCTTTTAAATACTCCGCGGCTTTCTGAAGGTGCTCATGGACCTGCGCCGCATGGGAATTGGGTGTTTGCGCTACGGCAATTGTGTGCGCGATAAATACGACAAGTACGATCGACAACGCACAGCAGAATTCCTGGGTTCGATTCAGTTTGGAGTTTTTCATGGCCGGAACAATTGAAAACCTGATTTCATTGTTGCGCAAGATCCCATGAAATTTCGCGTTTGAAGAAGCTGAGAAAATTGCGGAGTGCAGAAGGAGGCTATCTTCCGCACCCCGCAATTTGTCGAATCAACTCGGCGACTGCCTCTTAGAAAGAGATGTCAGAATCTAAGATGCGCGCCCAGCTGAATAATGCGCCGGTTGCCGTTGAATCCCGCGGGATTGGTGATCATTCCCGAGCTGCTGTCAGCCAGCGTGGTACCGTTATAACCCACGTCACCATCCGGATTAGCATAGTTGATGTGGTTGAAAGCGTTATACGCATCAGCCTTGATTTCCAGATTGAATCGTTCAGTCAGCGTAAATTCCTTGGCCAAGCTGAGGTCAACATCAGTAAACCCTGGTCCGATGAGAGTATTGCGTCCCGTATTACCAAATGTTCCTGACGCCGGGTTTGCAAAGGCTGCGGGATTGAACCATTCATGAATGGTGGGATTCGCAACATGCGGATCACCCACTAAATCAGGAAACAGGTTCGCGCCGCCTCCAGAGGCCAGGAATGGAGCTAATCCGGGATCAACACCAGTCGCGACCGAGCTCTGAATGACAGGTGTGAACGGGACTCCGCTATGCCACTGGAAGAGACTTGCAACTCTCCACCCCCCTGCAATCTGGTCCGTCGGGCCATGCATTGCAAACTTGCGTCCATGACCGAAGGGTAATTCGTAGACGATTTGTCCGACAACGGTGTGCGTCGAGTTGAAGTCCGACAAACCATAGTTGGCCGCAGGATCATACGCATTCTGGTAAACATCGATACCCGATCCGTGACCGTTGCCCGTACCAGTGTCCTGGGACTTTGAGAGTGAGTAGTTGAGTTGGAAGTTTAAGCCGTACGACATTCTTTTCTGGAAGCGGAACTGCAATGCGTTGTAATTGGAATATCCGGTATAGATCTGGGCCTGGATCGCATTGAACACAGGGTTCGGATTGCCGCAATTGAAGCCTGTGCAACCCAGCATACTTGCCGGAGCCTGATTGATGTCCGTTGCAAAATTCAGGTTCCTGCCGCGGGTATTTACGTAGCTCGTATCCACGAAAATTCCGCCACCGAACTCATGCTGCACGCTCACCAGTAATTGCTGCACGTAAGTAGTGGGAAGATTCCGCGGATAGTATTCCACGCTGCTGAAGTTGGAAACCTCCGATGAAATTGTTTGTACCGTTGGGAAGACGACCGTTCCAGCTGGCGGCCCGACCGACAACTTCCATGGAGAACTGCCGTTGACGAAACCTCCGTTGCCTACGTTGTGGGGGTTGAAACCGAGGCCGAGAGCTCCATCGGTATAATTTTCCGCATCGCGTGGAGCATCGAAAATACCGTAGCTTGCCCGCAACGACCATCGGTCTTTGGGTGACCAGGCAAATCCAACTCTGGGCGCAAACTCTTTATAATCGCCGTTCTGGATTGCAGAAAGTTTCCCGCCAAAGTTCGGATCGCTTTGTCCGCCGAAAAGAATGGCTCCCATGAATTGCCCGCCATCCGCAGAATTCGGAAGGAACGGGTCGTAGTCACCGTACAGGTTGTTCTTCACGCCCCATCCGGATTGCATCTGCCAACGCAGGCCGAGGTTCAATGTGAGGCGAGGAGTGACTTTGAAATCATCGCTGCCAAAGAACGCAGAACTCCACATGTGAGCGCTCGTTGGATCAGAGTTGAAGACGAACCATCCATAGACATCGCCGGCCAGGAAGTCGGCATATGGAATTCCAGTGACGCTGCCGTTGAATTCAAAATTGCCGGAGCTGATGTCGCCCCAGTTCGTATAGTTCTGGTACAGGCGGTCATACTCGCCGCCGACTTTGATGGTGTGCTTGCCATGAATCAGCGTGAGCACATCGCCGACGTTATAAATCCCTTCTCCAAGAGTGGCATCGATGTTGCCGTTCTCGTTGCAACCCGCACCTTCCGCTATGCAACCAACTCCCGCTCCCTGATCAATCGTGATTTTGGGAAATACATTCGACGGAGAATTAGTGCCGAAAGCAGGCTCGAGGCCAAGCGTGCTTGGATCATTGTTTCCAAGAGAAGGGGGGTGGTACCAATCGAGTTCGCGGCTCGCGCCCAGACGAAACTCGTTCAGCACAGTGGGACTGATCGTATAGGTATCGGAAAGCTGCCCGGTCAGGTTGTAGGTATATCCCTTTTGATAAGAAGTAGCGTCATTGGGGAAAAGAGGATCGGGGGGAACATAAGACGTGAAAGTCGGAAGATAGTTAAAGCTAAACGACACTCTTTGTTTCGATGAAAGGTTGTAATCCACTTTGCCCGTGTACCAGGTATTGGTGCTCGGACTGGATCCGTTGAACACAAAATTGTTGGTCAAAGGACAGGTTTGCGTTACACCAGGTCCGACATTCACTGGACCAGGACATCCTGCAAGCCACCCAGTCGCATTCGCTGCTGGCAAAAAGCTTTGCAAATTCAGCGCCACGGGGTCCATTGTGCCTTGCAGTTGGCCGTTGGCATTAAACGCGGCCCCAGTTGCTCCGGTCACACCAAAAAAATCACCGGCTTGCATCGCGGCGGTTGGATACGTGAAAACGCCGGAAGTTGGCGAAGACGCTGGGTTGCGCTGGTACGCAAAGAAGAAGAACAACTTGTTCTTGATAATCGGTCCGCCGATTGTTCCACCATACGTATTCCAATGCTCTACGGCCTTCGGGCCAGTCGCATTGAAAAATCCTCGGGCGTTCAAGGACGTGTTCTGCAAATATTCGTAAGCGCTGCCATGCCATTGGTTGGTACCGCTCTTTGTGATCACGTTAATGGACGTCAGTCCGTTCCCGTACTCTGCCGGAGCGTTTCCGGAATTAACGCTGACTTCGCCGATAGCATCGAGAGGCAGATAGTAGTTGCTGCTGTTGTAGTCGCGGGGAGCGGTCGCGGCAGAACCATCGGACAAAAAGTTTACGTTGTACGCCTGTGTGCCGTTGACGCCGATCGCCTGCCCGCTTGCCTGTCCAGCCCCGCCGCCGGCATTCACACCGGGAATCAACTGCGTCATTTCCGCGCGCCAGTCGGTTCCGACGATGGGAGCAGTGCGAATAGCCTCAGTATTGATGTTCACACGTTGATCCGAGGTTTCCGTCTCAACCAATGGAGCTTCCCCGGTGACAACTACTTTCTCGCTGATCGATCCCACTTTGAGCGTACCGTCAACGGAAATTGTCTGCAGTTCCAGCGTGAGGCCGTCACGCACGTAGTTGCTAAATCCAGACTTGGAAAATGTGACCGTGTACCGGCCGATAGGAACCGAGGGCACATCGTAAATGCCCTGCGAGTTCGTCGTTGCATTCAGGCTCACTCCGGTCTGCACATTGAGAATTGTAATGTCGACGTCGGAGACAACAGCGCCAGAGGAATCAACGACTGTTCCCTTGATCTCCCCAGTATTTGAGTTCTGCGCTATCGCGATGGATGTTGCGAACATTACAATCAGCAGCAAACAGATCGAACCATATTTGCGCAGTAAATTACGTTTCATTTCAACCCCTCCAAGAAATTCGCATTTCGCGCTGCCGACGAATGCTTCTCCAACAAAATTTTGCTTCTTGTGCAAGGACATCTTTGCCGCCAGAACTTGCGTATCCGATTGCGGTTTTGAACATGTGGTCGATTTCATATGCGAAGCAGTTTTCTCCCCTCGACTGACCTGCGCTGTCGGAGGACCAGAATGTAATCGCTTGCATTTTAGACACGAACCTTAGTTTGCAAAACGATGGATGAAACCGGAACCTGACATTGGCAATGGAATCTACTATCAGTGCCGATTGAATGAATCAGACGAAAGTTGGACTTCTATATACTTTGTTGATTCAATGACTTGAGGCGGCAAATTGTATACAAAATTACGCTTACAAATGCACCAATCCGCGCTGTAAAGCGGCAACGACAGCCTGGGTTCTATCGCCGACATCCAAACGCATCAGGATCACACTGACGTGACATTTAACAGTGGCCTCGGTAATTCCCAGAGTTCCGGCGATCTCTTTATTGCTTTGTCCCTTGACCAAAAGCGAAAGCACTTCTTTTTCGCGAGAACTTAAATCTGAATTGGGAGCTCGCGCGGCAAGAGCTTTTGTGACGGGCATCGGCAGGAATCGCTGACCAGCATGAACACGGCGAAGTGCATCCATGAGAGCTTCATGGGGCATGCCTTTGATGATGTATCCCCTGGCTCCTGCTTCAAGCGCCTGATGAATATCTTCGTCACCTTCGTAGGTTGTGAGGATCACGAACTTCGCCTTCGGATCGCGGGCCCGTATCGTCTGAATGGCTTCCACTCCGCTCATACCCGGCAGCCTTAAATCCATTAACGTAAGGTCTGGGGAGTGACGGTGAAATAAATCTACCGCCTCCTTTCCTGTTCCAGCCTGGGCCACGACGGTCATGTCAGAACTTGCCTGAATGATGGCGGCGATCCCTATGCGCATGATCGGATGATCATCCACAATTAATACTTTGATCTTCTCTGTACTCTTCATTTATTAGTCGCCTGGGACTAAATCCTGCACGATCGACGTGGTCCGTGGTACCTGCACTCTTACCCGAGTGCCATTTCCTTTATTCGTACTTAATTCAAATTCACCGCCAATGCGCTTCATGCGCTCCTGCATTCCCAAAATTCCGTAATGCTTGCGGTCTGAAGCCATTAAAGATGAATCAAAATCAAAACCACAACCGTCATCTTGCGTCTCCAATATCAATTCATCTTTTCCGAAAGCAAGATGCACCTGGACCTTGCTGGGATGAGCATGCAGCGCCGCATTATAAACCGACTCCCGCGCCACCATCAGCAATTCATGGCTGATGGATTGATTTAAAGGAAACGGTTCCCCTTCCACATGGCATTCAACGGAAATACTAAATTCCTTACTCAACTGCTCGCACATTTTACCCAGTGCCATCACAATGTCGTTGCTTGACTCGTCACCGCGGCGTAAGTTCCAGACAACTTGCCGCGCTTCATCAATCGTGGTTCGCACCTGGGTGCGGGCATAACCAAGCAGATCGCGTTTTAAATTGTCGTCCGTTTGCCCGAGACTGGTCACTGCTTCGAGCAGCGCAGAAACACTGGCGCATCCCTGAATCAACGTGTCGTGCATCTCGCGCGCCAAGCGTGTTCTCTCTTCGAGCACAGCATGGAAGCGCCCATGCATCTGACGCAATCGAAAACGGTGCAAGCCCCAAATCAGCAGGCCTAACATCAAAATGCAAACGCCGATGAACGCCGGCGTGCGGTAGAAATGAGGCCTCTGAAGGATGGGCAACGTCACTTCGGAACTCTGTGAAGAATCATCCGCGGCAAATACAGCAATGCGCAGCGTATATTTTCCCGGAGGTAAATTCGTGTAATACGCGATTCTGCGGCTTCCGGCGGTATTCCAATTTTCTTCGAAGCCCTCAAGCTTGTAGCGGAAACGAATTTCATCTTGCGAACCTAGAAGAATTGGCGCATACGAAACTTCCAGCCTGCTATTTCGTGGATCTAATTCGATCTTTTGCAGATCAGGAATTGCCCGGCCGTCCGCTAAAACCTGTTCGATGCGTACTGGAGGAAGTGGAATACGCGAAGTTTGTTCCGGCGCAATATGAATTGGCCCTTTATTGCTAGGGAACCAAACATCCCCATGCGGGCTTAGCGTACCGGCGGATTGCGTCCCCCCGTAGAGTTCGGTGTTCCCACCTTCTTCAGCCAATCCATAAAGACGGATCGACAAATGCTGCGAAGAACCGTCCGCCATCGCATCCAGTTCATGACGATTAAGAAGGGAGATGCCATTGGGCCCGCTTGTCCAAAAGTTCCCTTTTTTATCTTCCAGAATTTGATAGATGCTATCGCTGCCGAGCCCTTGTGCAACTGTATAGTGTGTGACGTTTCCTGATTTGTAGCGAAATAATCCGTCGCTTCGTGTGCCGAACCACAAACCGTTGTCGGAATCTTCATGAATGCTCCAGACTTTTTCTTGCTTCAAAGCATCTGTCGCCGGATCATTCTCGAACACACCGTTGTGCAGATGACTGACTCCGCGGTCCGTGCCGACCCAAATATCTCCAGCATGGTCTTCGAACAATACGCGAGTGCTGAAGTAGCACAATCCGTCTTTCACCTGATAGTTGATGAATCCGTGCGGCGTCCATTCGTTGACACCCTCATCGGCCGCAATCCATATATTTCCGGAGCGATCTTCCAGAAGAGCTCGCGAAAAATTATTCGTAAGCCCCTGCCTGGTTGTGAACTGCTCCAAATGGTCCTTATTTAGCCTGTACACGCCGCTTCCATCCGTGCCAAGCCACCAGCTTCCATCTTTCGCACGCAGAAGATTTCGAACTTTTACCCCTGACAATCCTGGAAACGCATAAGGCACGGCAACACCGTTCGAAAGCTTGTACAGATGAGTCGAAGCTACCCACAAAACTCCCTCTGGGTCCTGATAAATAGTTCCAAAGTCAGAGTCGGTTGCATCAGGAAGCGAAACTACGCTCACGGGTGTTTTGCTGAGGCGTAACATCCCCGCCTGCGTACCGACCCAAACATTTTTTTCTTTGTCTTCGAAGATATCCAGAACAGTATTGCTGGGAAGAAATGATGATGCGGAAAAAGAGAACGATGCATTTCCATGCGAGGTTACAACGCCACTTCCAATCGTACCGGCCCACAATGCCCGGTCGGATGTTTCCCGCAACACTCGCACGGTGTTGCTGAAGCCATTCACTTTTTCGAAAATGCCGAGCTGCAACATTCGTTGCAATCCGGAAACCGTGCCGACGTAAATAGTTCCATCCGCCGCTTCTAAAATGGATTTAACCCGATTCTGACTCGCCAAGCCTTTTAATTGATATTCATGCACTCCGGCGCCATCAAACATCAAAAGCCTGGAACCGCCCACCCAGAGCCTCCCCAAGTGGTCTTCCGCAATGGCATGAATCGCCACCAGAGGCACGTCGCCCACGCCATCCACGCGTTCAATACGTCCGTTTAGAAATTTAAAAAGACCGTTGTCGGTGCCAATCCAAATAGCCCCTTTGCTGTCTTCAAATATTTTTCGGATGAATCCATTCGTCAATCCATCGGCGGCGGAATACGATCGAAAAATTCCATTCTGAGAATGGATCAGCCCGCCGCCTTCTGTACCTAACCACAAAGCTCCGTCCTTGGAAGCGAGCAGACAAAAGATGCTGTTTTCTGTAATCAAAGGAGTGTTCTCATGGTCGTACACAACAAATCGGGCGCCATCAAACCGCACCAATCCGCCGGTCGTGCCGATCCACAAATATCCATCCGGCGTTTGCGCAAAAGATTGGACAGTCTGCTCCGGCAAACCGTCCCGCACCTGCCAGGTCCGCTTGGTATATCCGGAAAATGCCGGCGGTTGTTCCGTTGCGTGAATCCTGGATGGGAAGACAATAAAGAACGCAAGTACCCAGCAAAAGGAAAGACTGAAACTGAGGAAGTTCGGGAATTTCCAACTACGGACTATGCCGGGTACGCTCATGAATACTGATCGGAGCGTTGGATCACGCGGGTCCAACGCAAGCCGATTTCGGGAAATCAGCTTACTACAACTTGCTGATTAGTATTCAAACAAAGCACGGCGACTGCCTGCAAAGATTTTACTTCACTCTTGTCTTCTCATCTATAAAGATCCCTTTCTTCTTATCCATAAAGATTCCTTGCCATAAAACATACATATGTAGTAGAAACTAAAACAACCATAGGAGATCGGACCTGGGCATGACGAAATTGTCAAAACTCGAATACCAAATCATGGAAAGCCTGTGGGTTCGCGGAGAGTTGTCCATCCGGGAGATTCAGGAATCGTTCCAGGGAAAGCGCGTACCGGCCTACACAACGGTCCAGACAACGATTTACCGCATGGAAGCGAAAGGAACCGTTCTAAGAGTAAAGAAGGTGGGAAATTTTCACATCTTCGGTGCGGCCGTCTCCAGGGAAGCCGCGCAACGGCGATTGATTGACGACCTTCTGGGATTCTTCGGAGGGCAAACCCAACCGGTGATGGCGCATTTGATTGAGTCAGGGAAGTTGTCTTTGGAAGATATCAAAGAGGCGGAGCAGGTTTTGCTCAACTCGAAGAGGAAGGCAAAGAGATGATGGTGTTTCCAGCACTACCCGATGCACATTGGATGATGGCTCTCGTCAACCATCTTTGGCAGTCAACGTGTTTTCTTCTGGCGATTTGGTTGCTCACCATCTTGTTGCGCCAAAATCAAGCGCGCACTCGCTATCGCTTGTGGATGCTGGCGTCCCTCAAATTTCTTGTTCCCTTTTCCATTCTGATGGACGCAGGGGGATGGCTGCATTCAAAGGCTTTTGCAGTCGCGGCGCAGCCAGCTTTGACAGATGTGATGTGGGACTTCGCACAACCTTTCTCTGCAATCTCTACCGCCAAACAGATGGCAACGAAAACTCCTCAGAGCGTAGCAACAGCAGCAAGTCATGCGGTGACTTTAAGCAGCTACGTACACGATTGGCCGTTTGTGCTTTTGGCTATTTGGATTGACGGAGTTTTCTTTGTGCTGCTGCGTTGGAGCCGGCAATGGCGGCGGATTCACAAGACAGTGCAATCAGCAGTGCCGATGCCGCTGGCATACGCGGTCCCGGTGCGCTCGACGCGTCTGAACCTTGAACCGGGAATCTTCGGCATTCTGCGCCCCGTCCTTTTGCTCCCGGAAGGAATTCAGGAACAGCTGAGCGATGCTCAGCTTGATGCTGTCATCGCGCACGAACTCTGCCATGTTCGGCGACACGATAACCTGACAGCCGCATGCCACACATTCGTTGAAGCAATCTTTTGGTTCTATCCCGCAGTGTGGTGGGTCAAAGGCAAACTTTTAGAAGAACGAGAAAGAGCTTGCGATGAGGCAGTGCTGGAATCGTCCCGCGAAGCGACGACTTACGCCGAAGGCATTCTCAATGTTTGCAAGTTATATATGGAGGCGCCTGTGAGTTGTGTATCGGGAGTTACAGGATCAGAACTGAAGAAAAGAATTGTGCGCATCTTAGGCGAGCAAGGTACACGAAAACTGGATATGACCCGGAAAGCTTTATTGTTCGTTGTGGCCCTGCTGGTGATTGCAACGCCGATCACCATCGGCATGATGAAGGCCGCGGCACAGACGGCGCCGGCAAAAACCGGAATCGAAGATACCTGGCAGGGGACACTTCATCTTCCCGGCGGGAAAGACCTGCGCACGATTGTCAAAGTCATTGGAACTGGCTCCGCAATGAAGGCTACGCTGTATAGCCTTGATCAAGGGGGACAGCCGATCCCATCTACATCTGCCAGTTTCGAGAATGGAATTTTTAAATATGCCATTACCTTCATAGACGGCAGTTACGAAGGCAAAATGTCGGCGGATGGAAAATCGATTGCCGGGATTTGGAAGCAAGGGCCGGGTACGATTCCACTGGTGTTGGAGCGAGCGACACCCGCAACAGAATGGGTAATTCCAGAGCCGGCGCCAAAAGTTCTTCCCATGGCTGCAGACGCGCACCCGACGTTCGAAGTAGCGACAATCAAACCCAGCAAGCCCGACCAGCCTGGCAAAGTAATCACGCTGCAGGGAACTAGTCTGAAGACAGTAAATACAACCGTGGTTGATTTAATCGAATTTTCCTACAACATGCAGGCAAAACAGATTGTGAACGCTCCAGATTGGATCAGCACCGATAAGTTTGACATTGATGCGAAGCCGGACACGCCCGGCATGCCGAGCGTTGAACAGATGAAAGAGATGATTCAAAAATTGCTGACAGATCGCCTGCAAATGAAGTTTCATCGTGAGAAACGGGAACTCTCCGCCTATGTATTGAGCGTAGGCAAAGGAGGGCACAAGCTCACCGCAGGTGATCCGAATGGTTTGCCAGGTTTGTTTTTCCGGCAACTCGGTGTACTTACCGTAAACAATGCCACCATGGAAGATTTTTGCGGCTTGCTGCAATCCGCCGTGTTTGATCGCCCTGTGGTCGACCAGACCGGCTTACAGGGAAGATGGGGTTTTCTATTGAAATGGACTCCTGATGAATCACAGTTCAGCGGAATGGGGATCAAGGTACCTCCGCCAAGCGATGCCGCGGATGCACCGCCACCAATTTTCACGGCTCTCCAGGAACAAATTGGTCTGAAGCTGGAATCGACCAAAGCACCGGTGCCAACCCTGGTGCTTGACCACCTCGAGAAACCATCGGCCAATTAGCACGATGCAAGAATGGAATATGTGGCGAGCGTTTGGACGATTTCGGATTCTGATTGTTCTTGCGCTCTTCCTCGTTGGATCGTTGGCAAGCGCGTCGGAATATCACGGTCAGGTTTTCTTTAACGGCACATCTGTGCCCGGCGCAACCGTCACCGTCACGCAGGATAGTCAGAATTTCGCAACTGTCACTGATCAGCAAGGCCTGTATCAGTTTGCGGATCTTTCCGACGGAGCCTGGAAGATCCGAATTGAGATGCGCGGCTTCGCCGTCCTAGAAGGCGATGTGCTCGTCAGCCCCACAACGCCGCAAGGCAATTGGGAGCTGAAGATGCTCGACCTCGCGCAGATTCTCGCCAATGCGGAATCAAGTACAACGATAGCGGCACCTCAAGCACAGCCCCCCGAAGGCGACGCAACCAGGAAAAATGCTTCGAGCAGCACGCTCAGCGCCACGCAGGCACAACAACCCGCCGATCAATCCGATGAAAAACAAGCTGAAGACGCACTGCTCATCAACGGCAGCGTAAACAATGCTTCCACTTCAAGATTCAATCTCTCGCCAGCGTTCGGGAATCACAGGCCGGGAATGAAGGGTCTCTATAACGGCGGTGTCGGTGCAATCTTTAATAATTCCGCTCTTAATGCAAGGCCATACTCGCTCACCGGATTACGTTTGCCTAAAGCTTCCTACAATCAACTGACGGAAGTCTTCACGCTTGGCGGTCCGTTAAACATTCCGCACCTTTGGTATCACGGCCCGAATTTTTTTGTGGCTTATGAACGAACACGGGACCGTAATGCCGCCACTCAATCGGGATTGGTGCCTGATGCTGCAGAGAGGAGCGGCGATCTTTCAGCGTTATTGAGTCCCTCGGGACAGCCAGTAACGATTATCAATCCGGTCACCGGATTACCTTTTGCCGGTCTCATTCCACTGAGTCCGCAAGCGGAGGCTTTGCTGAATCTTTATCCCCTGCCAAACCTCGCGAGAAATTCGCGTTACAACTATCAAACCCAGGTGCTCGGCAACACGTACCTCGACATCCTGCAATTGCGTCTGGATAAAACGATCGGCCGCAGAGATGCCATCAATGGCAGTTTTGGATTCCAGAGTTCCCGTGCCGACGCCGCGAATCTTTTCAATTTTCGCGACACCACAGACATACTTGGCATCGAGAGCAAAATTAACTGGTCGCATCTGTACCACCATCAATATCTTGTTGTCCTCGGATATCACTTCACGCGTTTGCGAACGAGTGTTCATCCTGCCTTTGAAAACCTCGAAAATATTTCCGACAATGCAGGGATCACTGGAAATGATCAGTCGGCAAATAACTGGGGGCCACCGGCGGTAGTTTTTAGCAGTGGGATCTCCAGCCTTGCTGACGCGCAAAGTCTATTCAACCGCAACCGGACGGATGCGTTCTCGCTAAGCGTGTCGCACTCGCACAGGCGTCACACCGTCACCTTCGGCGCAGATTTTCGCAAGGAGCAGTTCAACGAATTTTCCCAGCAGAACCCTCGTGGAGTTTTTACCTTTACCGGCGCTGCAACGAGCGAATCGTCCACGACCGGCGCTGATCTTGCTGATTTTTTGCTGGGCATTCCTGACACAAGCGCGATTGCATTCGGGAATCCCGATAAATATTTCCGCGAACCGGTCTATGACGCTTATGTGCAGGATGACTGGAGAATGCGTCCGGAGTTAAGCATCAATACCGGGCTTCGCTGGGAATACGGCGCGCCGCTATCTGAGTTATTCGGAAGGCTGGTAAATCTGGATGTAGCTCCAAATTTTTCAGCCGTCGCGCCGATCGTAGCGAGCAGCCCGGCCGGGCCACTTACTGGGACTAAATATCCGGACTCCTTAATCAGGCCTGACAAGCGAGGGTTTGAACCGCGCATCGGCATCGCATGGCGTCCGATTCCTGCCTCAACTCTGGTGGTGCGTGCCGGCTATGGAATCTATCGTGATTCCTCAATCTATCTCACGATGGCGGAGATGATGGCGCAGCAAGCGCCGCTTTCGACAAATATCAGCGTGGCAAACAGCGGAGCCTGTCCTTTGACACTGGCCAATGGATTTCCCAATTGCGCCACCAATCCGGTCGATACATTTGGCGTGGATCCGAATTTTCGCGTGGGCTACGCGCAAATCTGGCAACTCAGTATGCAGCGAGATTTGCCGGGTGCGATGGTGGTGATCGCAAACTATGGAGGCGTCAAAGGGACGCGAGGAATGCAGGAATTTCTGCCGAACACCTACCCCATTGGCGCAGCGAATCCTTGCCCGACTTGTCCTTCGGGATTTGTCTTTGTCACCTCAAACGGGAATTCGACTCGAGAATCCGGAGAGATCGAGCTGCGGCGCAGGCTGCGTAAAGGCATCACCGCAAAGCTGGATTACACCTATTCAAAGTCGATTGATGATGATTCGCAAATCGGAGCACAATCGCAGGCCACAGAGGGAGATCAAAATCAGAATGGCGAAAATTTGCTGGCCGCTGCGAGCCAACCCAATGCGCCTGCAATCATCGCGCAAAACTGGCTCAATTTGAACGGCGAGCGTGGACTTTCATCTTTCGATCAGCGACATCTTGTGAAAGCACAATTTCAGTACACCACGGGAATGGGATTGGGCGGTGGAACCTTAATAAGTGGATGGAAAGGGAGACTATTAAAAGAATGGACGATCCTCAGCCAGATCTCCGCCGGAACTGGCTTACCGGAGACACCCATTTTTTTAGCAACCGTTCCGGGAACGGGCACCACCGGAACCATACGCCCTGACGTGACTGGCGTGCCAATTCATGAAACCGCGAATGGCCGATCCTTAAATCCGGCGGCGTTTGCATCCCCAGTCAGTGGACAATGGGGAACAGCACGGCGCAATTCCATTACTGGGCCCAATCAAGTTGATATCAATGCATCCCTGGCGCGCACCT
Source organism: Terriglobales bacterium (assembly GCA_036491415.1). Lineage (GTDB taxonomy): Bacteria > Acidobacteriota > Terriglobia > Terriglobales > Acidobacteriaceae > JAICKN01. Next base: position 17,960 of record DASXCC010000098.1, read on the forward strand.
TTCGGCTGCGAAACAAATACAACCTCGATGTGAGACTGGATGCGATCAATGTGTTGAATCATGCAGTTTTTACAAGTTGGAATACAGTTGCGAACAGCGTGACGTTCGGACTTCCCGCATCTGTAAATCCTATGCGCAGCGTCCAGCTAACGGGCAGGTTGAGGTTCTAATGTCGCACCGCGTAAAAGCGTTCCTTCTATTCGCGACGTTATTCGCGGCTACCGCCATGCGCGCGCAGACGATTGGCACCAATGAAGCCGCGCCTCAAAATGAAAGCTATACGTTTAAGGCGAATTCTCAATTTGTTGTCGAAACAGTGGTGGTGAAAGACAAAAAAGGCGATTTCATCGGTGGCTTGACCGCTAAAGACTTTACGGTCACAGAAGATGACGTCCCACAAACCATACGGTTTTTTGAACATCAGGAATTGCCAACAGCCGCCACACCGTTGCCGATAACGCCTTCCGACGAAGAGCAGATTACGATTTATAAAAAACTTTCGCGTGCACAGATTACGCCAGAGGATCCAGGAAGCTTCAAATACAAAAACCACCGGCTCATGACGCTGTACTTCGACATGACAGCTATGCCGCCTAACGATCAAATGCATGCCCTGGAGGCAGCAGAAACATTCGTACGAACGCAGATGACAGAGGTGGATCTGATCTCGATCATGCGATTTAACGGCGGCTCGGTCGATGTATTACAGGATTTCACGGCCGACCGGAATCGCTTGCTCAGCATTCTGCAAACCCTGGTTGTGGGCGAAGGGCAAGGCTCAATCGAATCCATCAGCGACGCCTCCAGCGCGGATGCTGGCTCTGCCTTCGGTCAGGATGATAGCGAATTCAACATCTTCAATACAGACCGTCAGCTCTCAGCTTTGGAAACTGCGGCTAAAACTCTTGCTCAAACCAGCGAAAAGAAGTCACTCATTTATTTTGCAAGCGGTCTCCGCCTGAACGGTGTCGACAATCAGGCGCAGTTGCATGCGACGATCGACGCCGCAGTGCGGGCGGGAATTTCCTTTTGGACCGTGGACGCACGCGGACTGGTGGCCCAAGCTCCGCTCGGTGACGCGACCCAGGGCTCGCAAGGAAACATCAATATGTATTCCGGCGCCGCCGCGCAAGCCGTCAATGAGCGACTGGAGCAATCGCAGGACACCATGTATGCGCTTGCCGCCGATACCGGCGGCAAAGCATTCTTCGATAACAACGATTTAACGCGCGGCATCGTCCAGGCACAGCGTGCAATTTCCGACTATTACATCATTGGTTATTACACGACCGACACCGCGCAGAATGGACGATTCCGGAAAATACAGATCACAGTTAATCCTGACCTCAACGCAAGCCTCGATTATCGCCACGGCTACTACGCGAATAAGGAATTCAATAAGTTTACGGCGGTGGAGAAAGAGCGTCAGCTCGAAGAAGCGCTTATGCTGGGCGATCCCATTACAGATCTCACCATCGCGATGGAAATCGATTATTTCCAGTTGAACCGCGCGGAATACTTCGTGCCGTTCGTCGTAAAAATTCCCGGCCGCGAACTCGCTCTGGCAAAACGGTTTGGGGCTGAGCATACATTGATTGATTTCGTCTATGAAATCAAAGACGAGGCGACCGGCGCGACCGTCACAAACCTGCGCGACAACGTGAACATCAAGCTCAGTGACGCGACCGCCGCTGAACTCGCGCACCGGCCCGTGGAATATGATTCGGGCATTACGCTCTTCCCCGGAAGATACTCGATCAAATTTCTCGCCCGCGACGATGAAACTGGAAGGATCGGGACTTATCAAACTACATTTGTCATTCCCAATCTGAATAAAGTTACCAGGCTCATTCCGATCAGTTCCGTTGTGCTCAGCAGTCAGCGCGTCGACATGAAAGACGCTCTTTACAACGCGGAGCGTGGCAAAGAAGCGATGAAAGATATCGCGGCCAATCCATTGGTGGAAGATGGCCGCAAAATAATTCCCAGCGTCACGCGAGTATTCAGCGCGCAGCGTCAACTCTATGTGTACCTGCAAGCATATCGCGGAGCTGCAACAGCAAAAGCTCCAGCAACGGCTGGATCTCAGGCGTCAACTACACCAAAGTCTTCAGCAATATCACAACCAGCAACGTCCCAACCAGCAACGAACGATTCGTCCATTCCGCTGATCGCATTTGTGGGCCTCTATCGAAATCAGCAAAAAATATTCGAAACAACGGCTAAAGCGCTAACCTCACAATCCACTGCGCGCCTCGGCACCGTTCCCATTCGTTTCGACATAAATCTTGCGGGAATCGCTCCCGGCGAATACCAATGCCAGGTAAGCATTCTCGATCCCGAGAATCACAGAGTTGCATTCTGGGTAGGACCGCTGGCGCTGGTTCCCTGAACGCAGGGAATTTAGATCACAGCAATCGGGCACCGTTCTGCCAGGAAGTTGAAACGAAATGTTGGAAAACGATATCCGCATGACGAAAAAGCAGTAGCATGTTCCTCGGAGCTCAAAGGTAGCTATACGCTGCGTGTTCGATCAATTCACAATCCATAATTAAAAGAGGTAACTCTATGAAAAGATCTTTAGCCGTCTTTATCGTTTTGGTCGCAGCCTCGGCGCTTGGCGCAACAACTCCTAACCTCACGGGACAATGGCAAATACACAACAGCATTGCTGGGAATGAGAGCGACCAGGCCTGCACATTTACGCAGGCCGACAACAAGCTCACCGGCACCTGCAAAGCGCAAGACAAGGACGTTCAGATCATCGGCAGTGTCGATGGCAATAATGTCACATGGAAATACCAGTCAGAATATAACGGCACACCGCTGACTCTCACTTACACAGCTATGGTGAACGATGCGAGCAAGATTACTGGGAGCGTCGACGTGCAACCCTTTGCCGTAACCGGCGAATTTACGGCAACGCCGTCAAAGCCGGCCAATTAAATTTAATACTCCGCATTAAATGAGCTCACAAGAATGGTTTCGCTCTCACCGTTGCGTCGCTAAGTTCTAGCCGGTGACCTTACCCGTGCATTCACCGAGGCTGATAGGGACATAGCCATCAGAACGGCACCAGCCGCCTATGGTGACTTCGTCTCCGTCTTCCAGAAATGTACAGCGCTGAGCATTCGGTAATTCGAGCGGAGAACTTCCTTGCCGAGTTTTCTCGAGTAAGGAGCCGGTTTCGTCTTTGCCAGGGCCAGAAATAGTTCCGCTTCCCAGAAGATCGCCCGGACGAAGGTTACATCCGTTACTCGCGTGGTGAGTGACGCATTGGGCGGGCGTCCAATACAAATGTTTGGATGACGTGCGGCAGGTGATGAAAGGCGCAGACTCTTCCTTGCGCATTTCCTGCGTGGACAATGAAACTTCGAGCGCAATGTTGATAGCTCCATTTTTCTGATCATCTTCTGAGAACAAATAAGGAAGGGGAGCGGGATCGCCAGACGGACGCGAGAATGCAGCATGGCGAAAGGGTGCCAGCGCTTCCATGGTGACAATCCATGGGGAGGCGGTTGTCGCGAAACTTTTCGCCAGGAATGGACCGAGGGGTTGATATTCCCACGTTTGAATATCGCGCGCCGACCAATCATTGAGAAGGCTCATGCCAAAAATATGTTCTTCAGCTCGCTCAATCGGAATGGGAGCGCCAATCGCGTTTCCGTGCCCTACATAAAATCCCAACTCAAGTTCGTAGTCGAGGCGTTTGCTCGGGCCGAACGTGGGACTATCAGAATCGGCAGATTTCGTCTGCCCGCTGGGCCGCGCGATCGGCATCCCGCTGACGACAATCGACGACGAACGCCCGTGATAGGCAATCGGGATCCACTTGTAATTTGGGAGTAAAGGATTTTCCGGGCGGAACAAGCTCCCGACATTCATTGCATGGTAAATGCCAGCGTAGAAATCTGTGTAATCTCCGATGTGGCACGGGAGTTCCATGGTGGCCGTCTTTTGTTCGGAGAGTAACGCAGCGCAGCGTTCTTGAAATTGCGGAGATGCAGACTCATGCAATAAATGAAACAGGCGGCTGCGGAGCTCCGACCAATGCTTCGGCGAAAGCGACATCAGATGATTCAACAAAGAAGACTGACAGGCTTTACGAATTTCGTCGGGAATAGGATCTAATAGTTTTGCTTCGATCGCTCCATAAACATCAAGAATGCGGTCGCCGATCGCTACCCCAATCCGGCTGCGGCCATCGGAAGGTTGATAAACGCCGAAAGGCAAATTTTGAATGGGAAATGGCGCGCCTTCCACGTTCGCCGATTGCACCCATGATTTCGCTTTCGGATCGTGCGTCTCATTCAGCTTGTAAATCATAGCCAGCCTAGCGACATGAGATCTTCTACTGGCTCATCGAAAGAACAGGAGCCGAAGGAAATAAACAATCCTTCGCGAGTTTTCTGCAGCAGGGATGCAGAAACTGATTCTTGTTTCCATCGAGCTTCTGCCGCATTGAACGAAAACGAAGATGCATTCTCGTCAGACAAAACCTCTCTGACTAAATCCGTCGATTTTCCCGCGCAAGCAAGACATGCAGCCATAAGAAGATTCAGGAACCCATGCATCTTTCCCTTAGGGGCATTTGACTCATACGTAAGCGCTCGCATGCTACGAATGGGATGATGCAATCCTGCCGTGGCTTTGAACGGAACTCCTGCTTGCGCGCAATTGGTAACAAACATCGCCAGCTCATGCGCCCCTGGGATCGCTTCCGGTTTTACACCCCCAGTACGTGCCTTGGCGCGCGCGCCCTTTCCCTCAATAGCATGCAATCGTTCGACGGGAGTATTGAGAGGAATTTCGTAATAAACAAGGAATTCGTTGCGGAGATTTGCGGGCATGGTTTCAATTCTTTGGAATAACTCAGGCGCGAACTCCATCGAGTCGACAATCGCAAATTCACCTAAGTCGCGATTGAACTTCGCCACACACTCCATATCCAAATCGGAATCTTTGATTAAGACGCTGATCTTCCATGGAGAACTACCTCGAACGAATCGAGGCAGCAACACCCCGAGCTCGGACAAGCGCGAAGCCTGCACAATAAAACGCCCCAACATCCTTGCATTGGGACTGGAACGATACTCCGAATAATTTTGCAGCGCTTGCTCAAGCGAAAGATCCGCGGGAGGAAAAAGCCCGGCGTAATCAATCACACCGTCCAGCAAGGAGTGCAGCGTCGCTGGCACTTTCCGCGTTTGAATCTCAGATCGCAAAATTAGAGTTCGTTCCTGGTTCCACCTACCGCTGGAAGTGGTTCTTCAAATCCTGCCAGCAGGTGTAATACTCATGCTGCAATTCTGAGATGCTCATGGCATAACTCGTGGGCCGGCAAATAAATCGCGTCTCAAACATAAAAGCCAAACCCGTATCGAGATACTGGGGCGCGAGTTTTCCCTTGGTAGCTTTCTCAAACGTCTCAGCGTCCGGGCCGTGACCGCTCATGCAATTGTGCAGGCTTGCGCCACCGGGTAAAAATCCTTCGGCCTTCGCATCGTATTCTCCGCTTACAAGGCCCATGAACTCATTCATAAAATTCCGGTGGAACCATGGCGGGCGGAATGTGTGCTCGGCGACCATCCAGCGCGGGGGAAAAATTGCGAAATCAAAATTTGCGGTACCCGGGAGTTCCGACGGCGAACTGAGCACCGTGTAAATCGAGGGATCGGGATGATCGAAGCTAACTGAGTTAATGCAGTTGAAGCGATTCAGGTCATATTTATAAGGAGCGTAGTTGCCGTGCCATGCGACCACATTCAGCGGCGAATGATCGTATGTGGACTCCCACAAACGGCCGCCGAATTTTACGATCACCTGAAAATTTCCGGCCAAATCTTCGAACGCCGCGCGAGGCGTCAGAAAATCACGGGGATTCGCTAATCCATTCGCGCCGATCGGACCAAGATCAGGCAGGCGCAACATCGCGCCGTAGTTCTCGCAAATGTAGCCCCGGGCTTCGCCATCCAAAAGCGTTACCGAAAATTTGATGCCGCGCGGAATCACAACAATTTCTTTCGGGGCCGCTTCCAGATTGCCCAGTTCCGTACGAAGCAAAAGTTTCCCGAGTTGTGGGACGATCAACAGTTCGCCGTCCGCGTCGTAGAAGTAGCGGTCTTTCATCGAACGGTTGGCCACATAAAAATGGATGGCCACGCCGCTATGCATATAGCTGTCGCCGTTCCCCGCGAGAGTGCGGATGCCGTCAACAAAATCCGTTGGTTCTTTCGGAATGGGAATCGGGCTCCAACGCAATTGGTTTGGCGTTGTCCCGCATTCCTCGAATGGCGTGCTGCGGAGCATTCCCTGATTGAATTCCCGGTAAGGCTCATGCACCACCGAAGGCTGAATACGATACGTCCACGTGCGCCTGTTCAAATGCCGCGGCGCCGTGAATGATGTGCCGCTCAATTGTTCCGTGTACAGGCCGAGTGGAGGATGCTGTGGGGAATTTTGCCCTTGCGGAAGCGCGCCGGCCACCGCTTCCGTGGCAAACTCAGCTCCGAATCCGGAATTGTACTGCAACGTCGTGGTTGTCTCGATTGTTGTAGCCATTTCCCCCCTCGTCACAATTTCAAAATCTGCGATCAACGTGCGTGCGATTCGCTGCTGCTACAAATTTCCCCGGCGAGCCTGCTCGCGCTCGATTGCTTCGAACAATGCTTTGAAGTTTCCTTTGCCGAAGCTGCGGCTGCCCTTGCGTTGAATGATTTCGAAAAACAACGTTGGCCGGTCTTCCACCGGACGCGTGAATATCTGCAGCATGTATCCTTCATCGTCGCGGTCCACAAGGACGCCGAGTTTTTCCAATTCGTCCACGGGTTCATCAATGCGGCCGACGCGCCCTTGAAGTTCGGAATAATAAGAATGCGGTACGCGCAGGAATTCGACGCCCTGGTCGCGCAGTTTGCCGACCGTCTCAAGAATATTGTTGGTAGCCATGGCAATATGCTGCACGCCCGGGCCGTGATAGTACTCAAGGTATTCTTCGATTTGTGATTTCCTGCGGCCTTCGGCAGGCTCGTTAATGGGGAACTTGATGCGTCCATTTTGATTCGCCATCACCTTCGACATGAGCGCTGAATACTCCGTCGAAATGTCCTCATCGTCGAAGTGCTGATACAGAGTGAATCCCATCACGTTGTGGTAAAAATCCACCCAATGATTCATCTCATTCCAACCGACATTGCCAACCATGTGATCGACATGCAGCAAGCCGGTGGGGCGCGCGACAAGGTCCTCTTCGATCGCAACGAAGCCGGGCAAAAATGCGCCGGAGAAGTTCTTCCGCTCCACGAACGTGTGGATCGTGTCTCCATAGATCGCAATGGACGCCATCTTCACGGAGCCCTTGGAAGAGTCGTGCATTTTATTTCCGTTGGCCTGGGGTTTTGTTTCCACAACAAATGGCGCGCGAACACTTTTCGCTCCACGCTTCGTTGTCTCGTGCCAGGCTTTCTCCGCGTCATCAACCCATAGGCCAATGTCGCGTACACCATCTCCGTGGCGGCGCACGTGATCGGCAAGGTCGTTGTCAGGAAATAAAGGAGTCGTGAGGACGAATCGAATCTTGCCTTGCTGCAGGACGTAGGAAACGCGATCGCGCAATCCGGTTTCCGGCCCCTGGTAAGCAACCAGACTCATACCGAATGCAGCGCGATAGTAATATGCGGATTGCTTGGCGTTGCCGACGATAAACTCGACGTAATCTGTGCCGTTGAGCGGCAAGAAATCTTCCGCGGCCACCGGCATAGTTGATTCCAGATGAGCTTTCACAAACCCTCGCTTTCTCGCATGGCTGCGTTCAGGCGACCTTCAAGTACAAATCAGCCTCTTCATCGCTGATCTCGCGTTCGCCTCCGGTCAAATTATTCAGCTTTCCCTCTTTCATCCATTGCTCCAACTTATTGATCTCCGCAAACAATTGATCGAAGGAATCAATAATGAACAACAGACATTGATAGCGGCTGTAATCCACGCACGACTGGATGGCCCATTCCAATTGAAATGGCGCGCGCCAAACTTCAGGGGAATCCAGGGCATATTGAAGTTCGCCAAAGGAGCTTAGCAATCCGCTGCCGTAAGCGCGCAGACCACCTGGGGTGCAGATCAGTCCGAACTCAATCGTGAACCAGAAGGCGCGCGCAATTCCCCGAACAATACTCTTCACGCGGCGGCGCGCTTCATTGCGATCTTTTAAATGAGAACAGATTTCCGCAGCACTGTGAGCGCACATTCCGAATCGCTGCAAGACAGCCGCGAATTCTGGCAATGTGTGCAGCGGCAGATGTCCACCAACGTCGTGGAAAATATCGGGTTCAGGAAGATAGTCGGCAGTCGAGGCGGGACGCACTGTGATTGTTGTGGGAAATTCCCATCGGCTCAGCGCATCGAAAAATGCGAAGGAGGAAAGGAAACCGCTGACTGCAAATGCATGATATCGAGAACAAGTGGAAAGCCGCGCGTTTATTTCTTCCAATCGCGGAATCGCATCGGCGCGAAGCCCCAACTTTTTGCGCCCTTCTAAAAACGCGGGCGCGCTGTATTTATCCCACAGCGGCTCCATGCGCGTGTACAACCGATGCCAGGTCTGCTGATTTTCTTGCGAATAAAGCTGATAAGGTTGCGCAATTTGCATTGCGCCTGCAGCTTGTTGTTCCCCCACGTATTCCGAGGTCCCGGTCGTAAGGTCAGGCGTATTTGTATTCACTCAGACTCCTCTCCGTCCGGCGTGAACGGTACTGGAGACACTGCTTCTAGTTTAGAGCACTGTGCTGAACAGCGGTGTTGTCTGGTTTGATTATGAATGTTTTTGTTGGGCCCGGCTATGGCTTCTTTGCAAGATACTTACACAGAAGGCAGATACACAAGGGACCTTTTGAATCACAGGCAGCACATTATTTAGATATTTAAAGGACCGGCAGATATGGGGATTTAAGTCAATGAAACAGAAGGTATTTTGGAAGCAGTTTTTCGGATAGCTACCGGATGGTCGGTAAATAAAATTGAATGGGCCTTCGGGGAGAAGGCCCATCGCATTACGAAAATTATTTTAAGCTGCGCGTACCGCAGCACCCGTAACGGCGGATTCCCACTTCATTTCATGGGATCGCAACCGCGGATCTGAAACCAGCATATGCCACAGAATTGCTTGAAATGCTTCGGTATGCGGGGTCACGGTTTCAGAGTTTACGGTTGGCACTATAACGCAAGCATTGGCGACCCGGGCGGTAAAGCCTCCGTCGCGGCCGACAATACCACAAATTTTTGCGCCCACTTGCAAGGCGTAGCGTGACGCGGCGACGAGGTTCGAGCTGATGTTGCGCTTCGCATCACCGCCGCCGACAGAGAAAATAAACAGCAGGTCCTTCGAATTCAAACGGCTGCCCGCGAGCCAATCTCGATAGGCCGTCTCCCAACCATCGTCATTGATGCGCGCCGTTAACTCCGAAACATTGTCGGTCGGCGCATAGCACTCGATCCCTGCGATCTTGCGGAAGTCATTCACCGCATGCGATGCATGCCCTGCGCCTCCACCCACTCCCAGAAAGAAAATTCGTCCACCTTGCTCTTTGGTGCCAGCAATCAAATACAACATGCGCTCAACTTCGTTCTGGTCAATGCGTTCGAGAATTTGAACGGCTTCCTTGATATATTGCGCGATATAGTTCATGAAAACCTCAGGGGATAGTAATGATGAAAATTAAGACGCCAGTCGGGAAAGTGCTGGTTGAGGATTGTGTTGCCGCAGAAACTCCTCCAGACGATTGGAAAGATCAGGATATGCGGCGGGATTTTTTAGCGCATACACCACCGACGCTTCGAGAAATTCCGGATGATTGCCAGCATCATAATGCGTTCCTTCGAAGAGAAATCCGAATGCCGGGATTTTATTTGCAAGAAGATTCAGCGCATCGGTGAGTTGTCGCTCTTCCCCGAAGCCGGGCTGTATTTCTTCGATGCAGTCGAAAATTTCGACAGGAAGAATGTAGCGCCCGTAAATGCCATAGGTAGACGGGGCCATATCTGGCCCCGGTTTCTCTATGAGAGATTTGATCCGAAAAGTTTGCTGCGAGTGTGTTTCTTCTTCAGAGAGCTCAAGGATCCCAAAGCGGTCCGTTTTATCTGAATCAACATCTCGCATGGCAATCACACATCTCGCATTCGCGTCACAGCACTCAGCAAGTTGCGCTGTACAGGGAGTTTTAGAGTCAATTAATACATCCGGCAAGATGACTGCAAACGATTCTTCTCCAATGAAGCCGCGCGCGGTGAGAATTGCATCCGCCAATCCCCGGGGCGCCTGTTGCCAGGCAACTTGGATGGTTGGTAATTTTGCAGAATGCGCAGGATCAAAAGAGATTGAAGACCTCAGTGCCCTGCAATGTTCGATAATCGTTTCTTTTCCCTGCGATAAAACCAGAACTACTTCTTCAATTCCGCTTTCCGCCGCCTCTTCGATGGCGTATTGAATAAGTGGCTTGCCAGCAACCGGCAACATTTCTTTGGGAATGGCATACGTGGCGGGAAACATACGCGTTCCACAACCGGCAGCGGGGATCACAGCCTTGCGAATCTGGCTCATGACGCAGCTCTTTCAACACGGCTGGCAAGCACAAGGTTCCGTTTCGTGCTCCTCATCCTCATGGGCGGGGAAGAATGAGTTTGCGCGTGACATTGCTGTTCAATCAAACGCGCCGCATGCCACAAATCGGAAGCGATAAAATTCGGCTTCGCATTTTCTGAATGCATAAACTGAAAATGTTCGTACTTCCAACGGCCAACGAAAATGGTTTTACATCCAACGCGTATGCCAGCTTCTATGTCCGTCAGCCCATCGCCGATCATGTAGGAATTCGCGAGAGAAAGTTTCATCTCCCGCGCAGCTTTGCGCAGCAGGTTCGCGCCCGGCTTTCGGCATGCGCAGCGCTTGCGCAGTTCTACTATTACGGCTTGAGGATGGTGAATGCAGTAATAGAACGCATCGATACGCGCACCTGCTTTGGATAGAGCATCCTGGGTTTTTTCTTCAATCTTTCGCAGAAGATTTTTTTCGAAGTGCCCTTTTGCGATTCCCGGCTGGTTTGACGCAACCACCACAGCAAAGCCGAGATCGTTCAACAACCGAATTGCTCTTGGCACGTGTGGAAGAACGCTGAACTGTTTGAGCGTGAATGGCGAGTCCACAAATCCATGGTCCGCATAATAGATCATTGGATTGATAACGCCGTCGCGATCAAGAAATACTGCGGGCCGATTTTCCATTTCCACCTACTGCGGGAGCAAGAGATTGGTCGAGGGAAGAAGTTGGCCACGGGATTGGAGTTTTGTTCATATTCCGTTCCTGCCGCAGCGTGTGAGCCAAGCGTCCATCGCGCGAAATCATGTCAAAGACAACTTTACTGCCTTCAAATTCGAAGCGAAAACTTAATTCACGAAGGCCCGCGCTGCGCATGGCTTCCCGCAGTTGTGCCTTATTGCCGTCACAATATAGAAGAAGAAAGCCACCGCCACCCGCGCCGGAAATTTTTCCGCCGATAGCGCCATTCTTTTTAGCCAACTCATACCAAGCATCGATTTGCGGATTGCTGATGCCATTTGAAAGTTTTTTCTTGATCTGCCAGTGCAAATCGAGCAACTCCCCAAAGCGGTGCAAATTACCATGCACAATGCAATCGTAAATCTCTGTACCAATGTTTTTTATTTCGCAAAGATACTCGATCGCATTCCCGGTTTTCTTTTGTGTCGCAGTGTCCTGCTTGCTTAGAATGCTGATGGCATCGCGCGCAGCGCCTGTATAGAAGAGGAGAGTATTTCCTTCCAGTTCTTCCACCAGATCGGTGCTCAGACATATTCGCGAAGCTTTCACTTCGCCAGCCGGTGAAATCTCAAGCGCAGTCAGCCCGCCGAATGCCGCCATATATTGGTCCTGCTTGCCAATCGGTTTGCGGAGGCGCTCAAGTTCAATATTGCAGGCTTCCTCTGCAAGCAGTTGCGGACTGGTGGGCGTCTGCGTAAGACTGTGCATCGCATTCAGCAATCCGACGAGATAACAACTGGAAGATCCCAGGCCGGTCCCTGAAGGAATGTCGGCGATAGAAACAATTTCAATTCCATTCTCAATCTGAAAAAATCGCAGCGCTTCCCGGGCGAGGGTATGCTGCACATCATTTACATGCTGCACCTGTTCGGTCTGGCTATATTGCACGCGAATGCCGTCATCCAGAATAGGTGTGTTGACGTTAAGATACATGTATTTGTCGATCGCGACAGCGAGCACATAGCCTCCGTGTTCGCGGTAAAAAGAAGGCAGATCCGTACCGCCGCCGCCCAAGGTTACGCGAAACGGGGTTTTCGTGATAATCAAGCGGCACTCCTGACAGTCGTTTTCTTTGATGCAACGTCAATCCACTTTTGTTCGCGCGAACTCTTGTAGGCAGCTTCAACTAATTCCAGCGCTCGAATGCCATCGCTGAGATTTCCCATTGGTTGCCGCCGAACTTGAATAGCATTCACGAAGTCCTGCCATTCGAGTTCCCATGAATCGTTGTGCCCGGAAAATTCAAATGTTTGTTCTTCCGGGCGGCCATGATTCGCCTGCCGTTTCCCCCAGACTAGTTTTTGCGGACCGTAATGTCCATCACGTCCGGTGAGATGCAGGTAGCCGTCGCGTCCAAGAAGCTCCAGTGAAAATAAATTGACCCATTGCGTCCAACTGACATGAATTTCGGCAGTTTGCGCCACAGACGTGCGCAAAAGAAGAAAGCTATTGTCTTCAACCGCAGCAAAATTCCAAAAATAACGCGAATCCGTTGCCAGCACCTGTGAAGGCTCGCCTAATAAATAACGCGTGAGATCGAGAATATGAATTCCTTGTTCAAGCAGTACGCCGCCTCCCGAAAGATCGAGATCGGTGCACCAACTTTGCTCGTACCCCGGACGCCCGCCATGTCCGTAGTGGCAACGAAGGAAATATACCGGGCCGAGCGCTCCTGAATCCACAATGTCTTTTGCTTTGCGCACATGCGCCATATAACGATAGTTAAATCCAGTTTTCAATATGAGCTGACTGGATTCGGGAAGGTGCGAAAACATTTCCGTTTCACGCACTGAGCGGGCAAGCGGCTTCTCGCACAAAACATGTTTGCCCGCTTCGAGTGAAGCGCGTATGGCCTCGGCATGAAATTTTGTCGGCGTCGCAACGATTACCACATCGACATCCGGGGAGCGGATCGCATCCTTCCACTCCTCGATTGCCTGCGCATCTGCAGCCCGGGCAAGCTCCTGCGCACGCGTAAAATCCAGATCGGCGACAGCACATACTCGCGCCGCTCGAGAATTTTTGATGACATTGGCGCGAATGCGACCAATGTTCCCCGCTCCGATGATGGCGACTCCAATCATGATTTAAACTAGGGGCACACGCCGCAATGTTCCAGCTTCGGAGCGCATGAGTTCCGGGATACGCTGTTCAAAGCTGTTCCAATCGTCCCATACTGCGCTGATCAATCTGCCCGTAAGTCCGTTCGAACGGTCCGAGGCGAGAAACACAGCCAAATCCGCCGCGCGATCAGGAGGAACACCTCCGGTCTCTTCCATTTTTTTCAGTTCGGCAACCGTCTTCTCGTCGGGATTCGCGAGCACACGCAATTGATCCCACATGCGGCTGTTCACGGGACCGGGCGCAATCGTGTTCACATCGATGTTAGATTCTCTGACTTCCTCCGCGAGGCTTTCGCAAAAACGAACAAGCGCCGCCTTGCTGGCACTATAAGCGCTATAAAAAGGACGCCCGTAGGCAGCACCGCCGCCGGAAAAGTGAACGATTTTGCCGCGCTGCTTCGCGAGCATTGGCTTCAGCGCGGCGTGGCTTAAACAAAAACTTCCTATGAGATTAATGTTGATCGCATCAATCCAATCTTTTTCATGAATCTCCGCGGTCGCGCCCACGGGCCCAAGAATGCCAGTGCAGTTCACCAGACAGTCGAGAGTCCCAAATTTGATAATTACTTCATCCACTAACCGCTGAATTTGCTGCGAATTCGTGATGTCCGCTCTTATTTGCATTACACAAACTTGATTCTGTAATTCTGCTGCTGCGATGGAATTCGCATACGAATGAAGCGCAAGTTTCGCGCCTTCCTGATGAAATCGCTTTGCTATGGCAAGGCCAATAGTGCCGGACGCTCCGGTAATCAAACAGACTTTATCTTTAAGTTGCATTTTGGTGAGTTGCATTTTTTGGATTCGGAGCCGCTGGAATTTAATTCAAGCAACCTTGCTGGATTGAGCAGCAATGTTCTTAAAGTATTCGACAGTTAGTTGTGCGCCTTGCGCCAAAGAAACTTTCGGTGTCCAACCGAGAATCCGTCGCGCCTTGCTGATGTCAAGATAAATGTCCTGGATCTCCCCGGGGCGTACCGGAAGTTGCCGCGGCTTTACGGCAGGCTTTCCTAACAGATCGCGCACCGAAGTAAATACGTCCAGGTCCATCGTTGGAACTCCGGTGCCAATATTGAAGATCTCACCGTGTCCCTTGTTGAGCGCGGCGACATTCGCAACCGCAACATCTTGAACGTATACATAGTCTCGGGTTTTGCTGCCGTCCCCGTAGAGCACAGGCTGGACATCTTCTAACATCTGCTCACAAAAGATCGCGAAGACTCCAGCTTCGCCTTGCGAACTTTGGCGCGGCCCATACACATTGCCGTAACGAAGCACCACGTAGCTGAAGCCGTACAAATGCGAGAACGTAAAAAGATAATGCTCCATCGTGTGCTTGCTTATGCCGTAAGGAGTAATGGGATTAATCGGATAATCTTCCACAACAGGGAATTTGTCGGGTTCTCCATATCCGGCACCCGCGCTCGACGCATAGATGATGTGCTGGATCTTGTGAGCAATGGCCTCTTCCAAAAGGTTGATTGAGCCAAGAATATTTACCCGTGCATCGAAAATCGGTTCGCGCACGCCCCGCCGTACATCCATTTGCGCCGCATGATGATTCACCACTTGCGGACGGAATTCCGCAAACGTTTGACTCACGAAATTCCGATCTTGAATGTCTCCCTGAAAAAACTGGGCTTTGCTATGGATGTTGCGGTGATGACCGCGCGAGAGATCATCTAGAATCGCGACTTCATGACCAGCCTCGATATATGCGTCGGCGACATGCGAAGCGATAAAGCCCGCACCACCTGTAACCAGAATTCTCATTTTGCTCCTCTTAAGGATGGCCGCGTCTAACAAGCGCCTTCAGCGCGAAGTACCTTCCAGAAAGTCTTGCCGAAAATTACCAGATCAAGCCACAGTGACCAATGATCGATGTAAAACATGTCCATGCGGACCCGCTCATCGTAGTCAGTATTCTGACGCCCCATGACCTGCCAATAACCTGTCATGCCGGGTTTCACGGAAAGTAATTTCGAAAGAGATTCACCATAGCGCCCCCGTTCTTCTGCAGAAATGACCCGTGGACCGATCAATGCCAGGCGCCCATTCAATACGCTGAAGAATTGCGGAAACTCGTCAATGCTGAACTTGCGTAGAAATTTCCCGACGCGTAACACTCGCGGATCTTCCTGCAACTTGTGCTTTTCTGCATATTGCATTTTTAATGCAGAATTCTTATTTAGAGTTTCGTCCGCGCGCTGAATCATGCTGCGAAATTTTAAGTAGTAGCAGATCCTGCCGTCACAATCGACGAATTCGCGACGGTAAAATACGGGGCCTCCATCTTCCAGCTTGAGAAGTAAAGCGATGAACGGGATCATCAGGATAGTCAGAAAAGATCCCACACCGGCAACGAAAGTCTCTCCCAATACTTTTATTCCTTTGTGGGCCGTTTGTGCCCACAGGGGGCGCGAAGAAAATCGAAAGTATCCAGAAAACTCATCCTTTTCGTATAGATATTCGGGATCGCTGAACATTTCCGAATATAGCTCTACACCAATGCCATGCTGACGACAGATGTTGAGCACTTCTTTCGTCTGGGAGTTTTCACTTTCCGGAGCGCTGTGCAAAATCCATTGCACGTGATGTTCATGTGAGATTTCTTCCCAATCGTCCGCGCTGCCAAGGATCGCCCAAGGATGTATACCGGAGAGTTCCTTTTGACTTCCGGGAACCAGGGCCCCGACAATCTCATAGCGACGATGCCGTTGCACGGCTAACTTTTCGTGCAACGCCTTCAGCCGATCAGCGCTTCCGAAGACCAAAGCATTTTGCCGCGCGATTCCGCTTCGCCACAAATGGCTATAAATCCCACGCAAAATAAATCTTGCGCAGGTTGTCAGCACCAGGGTTGCGATATACCAGCAGACAATGAGATATCGCGAGAATTCCCACGACTTAAACACGACAAAGTTTGCAGTCAATAAAACGAGGAAGAAAAATGAAATTGCTTTAACGCAAAGCTCCAACTCTCTTTCCGGGCGGCGGAAGTCAAACTGCTTGTAACCTCCGAGCAGAAAAAAGATCGAAACCAAAAACGGCAGATAAAAAAGAGAGTAGTGCGGCGGATCAAATACCGCTACTGGAATTCTGAGCCAGCGTAGAGTAAGTCTCTCCGCAATTTCATGCGAAAGAAATATTGAAAGCAGGTCACTGACGGAAAACAATACAGTCTTGAACCAAGCGCTGCCAAGAATCTGGCCTCGCTTGACACACGTTGCAGGCGCAGCATTCCGTATGGAATCGAACGAAGGCCCACCTGCCTGACCAATAGCAACTTTCGAAGATGACATGAAATTAAATATGCGAAGGCGAATTATGCTCGCAGCCGAACTTCAGCAATTTCTTTGAGCGCTTTTTCCGCGTCCCGCACGAATTGCGCGACAGTTTCACGTGTGTATTTATGGTCAATCATTTTTGGAAGAAATTGTGGAGGGACAGTCACGATGTGCGCGCCGGCCAGCGCCGCATTTTGTACATCAATCACCCCGCGGACACTTCCCACAATAATTTCTGAGGCATAGCCCCAGTCTTCGATCCAGTGCCGTACATTGCGAATCACAATCGAGGGATCATTCCCTTCATCCGCCACACGTCCCGCAAAAATACTTACGTAAGTTGCTCCCGCTTTCGCGGCCAACAGGGCCTGATTAAAAGAAAGAATGGCGGTCGCATTCACACGAACACCTTCGGTTGTGAGTGTATTGATCACGCCCAGGCATGAATCACCGGACTCGTTTACGATCGGGATTTTCACCACAATGTTATTTCCCCATTGCGCGAACACCCGCGCCTGGTCCAGCATTCGCTTTCGATCATTGGTCGTCACTTCGATGCTGAACGGTCGTTCTCCCACAATCTGACACAACTTTTTCGCACCAGCCTCAATGTCATATATGCCATCTTTCAGCATGATGCTTGGGTTAGTCGTGACCCCGTCAATGATGCCTTCTGCCAACCAATGTTGAATCTCACGCTGATCAGCAGAATCAATAAATATCTTCACTCACCACCTCCAAAAATATCCCACCGAGTACTGAATGTTCATATACGGACTGCATCATGAATCCGGCACAAAAGTGCCTGCACATTCTGATTGTTTCTTCGCATGTACAAGTTGCGAGATAAGATCGGCAAACTTCGGTCCCCAGACTTGCAGCGAATAAGATTGTTCAATCGTTCTTCGCGCTTCGACAGCGAGTCGCTTACGCAATCCAACTTCGTAAACCAGTCTGTCCAGATTCTCGAACCATTCGTCGTTCGTTGTAGCGAGCAGGCCGTTAGAGTCGTGCTGAATAAGATCAGAAGCCATACCCACAGGAGAAGCGACAGTGGCAACGCCAGACGCCATATATTGAATTGCCTTAAAGGCGCATTTGCCACGCGCCCATTCTGTATCAGGCAGCGGCATGAGGCCGATGTCGAGCGAGGCAATGTCTTCTAGTTCGCTTTCCAGCCGAAAGGGAAGCGATTCGCAATTTGGTATTTTTGGAACATATCCGGGCGCCCCGATGAAACGAAATCTCGCTTCCGGATGATTCGCTGCGAGCTTTTGCAGAGCTGGTTCGATCTGCTTCAGATAGGAAACAGTGGATCGGCTGCCGACCCAGCCGACGGTTACCGTACTACATTCAGCTTGTGACGTGAATCGATAGCGATCACAATCCACCACAGTTGGAATGATGGACACATGCGTATTAAAACCTCTCGCGTGTTCGG
Source organism: Terriglobales bacterium (assembly GCA_036491415.1). Classification (GTDB taxonomy): domain Bacteria; phylum Acidobacteriota; class Terriglobia; order Terriglobales; family Acidobacteriaceae; genus JAICKN01. The sequence continues at coordinate 36,137 of DASXCC010000098.1, forward strand.
CGAGGATGCGATTCCCGGCGATCACATGCTTGCTGTGTTGCATCACGGTTTCCACGCCGCGTCCATATTTTAGTTTGTACAACACGGGATGATTCAGCTCCTCTGCGTTCGGCTGTGTAAGGTAGACCGCATCGTCTAACGCGAATATGACTCTTGGATGCGCAAATAGCACCCAGCTTTCCAGCAGCGGAACAAAGAATGGAAAGACTTCTCGCTGAATAATTACTAAATCAAATCGTGCTAAATCTGTAACTTGTAACAGTCGCCGTCCACTGCAATACAGCATATGCAGTACTTTTTGCGGAAACTTCCCCTTCGACCTTAGTGCACGATAGAGCGTTGCTGTGGAAAAAGCACGGATCGTGCATTGATGTCCGGCAGCCTCAAAAAAGGGAACGAATTGCTCGATGCGATAACGATATCCGGCGTCTTCCACCGGATGAGGAACAAAAAAAAGGATTCGTGACATGGGCTAAATCTGAAATGAATTGCAACTACGCGCAAATCGGATTTGCTGCGACTTGCGTCTGAAGAATTTTCTCGAATACGCGGCGATAAGCCGACTCACACTGATTCCCTAATTCCCTGCTCCACAGGAATTTCTGTAACACACGCTGCCGCGCATTGGCTCCCAATTTTTCACGGAGACTGGGTCCTTCGAGCAAGCGGTTCAAAGAATGTACAAAAGCAGAAAGATTATCGTGGGGAATGAGCAAACCGTTTTCTTCGTGAGTGATGTAATTATTATTTTCTCCTACGGCGGAGGTCACGACGGCTTTCCCATACAGCATGTAGTCGATGATTCGTGCGGAGCATTTTGCTCTGTAGATAGCCGTGTCGCGATAGGGAAATACTGCGATATCCGAAGCAGCCAGAACCGACGAGTATTCTTCATAGCTCAACTCGCCGAAGTTCCGCACAATTGCACCTGTGCGCTGCAAAACATTTTCCATTCCGGACAATCGAGGACCATCCCCAACCAGAGCGACCGTTATCTTGTGCCGGGATGCGACTTGCGAGATTGCGCCGCAGATCAATTCGCCGTCTTCCTCATCATCAAAATGGGCTGCATACAAAATAATCGGCGCATCGCCAAATCCCAAAGCTTTCTTGCGGTCAGCAACAGGAACCCGCAAAAGATTGCCCGCCAGCTGCAACTGTTGAGAAGAAATCCCGTTAGGAAGGTAAAAGACATCCCTCGCATCACGCCCCATCTGTAACGCCCGGTCTGTAAGTACGCGGCTGGCGCAAGTAAGCACCGGAACTTTTTTAATGAGTGACTGTTCCTGTCGATCGATGAATTCCTTGACAAGCCATGGATACTTTTTTACTTCGTTCCATCCGCCCCACCCTTCCCAATCATCGCAGTCGAGGACAACCGGAATTTGATGGCGTAAAAATTTTGTTAATGCTATTCCCGCGAAACCTTTCGGCTTAAATACATGGACCACGTCGGGCGAAGTGCTTGTCACACACCCAGCCAACTTTCCGGGAATCGCAGCATACGCTGGAGAAAGCTTGCTCGGAACTTGCAGATTTAAAATCTGCACGCCGTCGCGTGTGTACTCCATTCCCGAATATTTTGGATTGTCATAAGGAACTATAAAAATAGTGGCTTCGTGGCCGCGCCGCACCATTTCCGCCGCCAACGGAAAAGTGCGGGAACGCACCGTCCCTTTTGGCTCCCAGGCAAAACCCGCGACGTAGGCAATTTTCATAAGAAAACCAGTTTCTTCTCTTGGGTACGACGCGCTACCAGCACAATTTCTTCGCCTTCGTCTTTCTTTACCAGGTAGTGCTCCCAAAGTTGGAAGAGTGCTCCGGACGCTTTCACGCCGATACCTGCTTTTTCGGATCTGCCCGCATTCTTTTTTTTCTGGATCAACGACTTGCTGGAGTACCAGCTGAAACATGCCGAGCGTGCACTGGTTCGCGCCGTTTCCACTTCGAGGCCGGCTTTTTCCGCACAACGGGTCAGATTCTCCGGAGAGAACAGATTAAGGTGTCGTGGGGGATCAAGAGGCCGCCAATTCGCACCGAACCGTTTATGTCCCAAACTGTTCGTGTTGGGAGTGGCCAGCACTAACCGACCGCCGAGTTTCAACCGGCTGGCGCATTCGCGCAGAGTTGCGATGGGATCAGGGACGTGCTCGATCACATGGCTGAGGGTAATGACGTCAAATTTATTCGCAGGAAAATCGAGGATGCTCGCACGTGCATCAATCCCGAATTCTTCGCGCGCCATTGCCAGAACTTCCGGATCGAACTCAACCCCAGCCACCTTCCATCCCAAATCGCGGAGTCGTATGAGTAATTGTCCCGCACCGAAACCAAAATCCAATGCTTCGCCTGGAGGCGCGTCCTGCAACCACATCAGAGTTCCTGCGGCAAAATCTCGGAAGACAGAAATCCGCGAGAGGCCCCAATAAATTTGGTCCGCTGAAAACCGTCGTGACTTAGTTTTATTGGACGATATATAAGGAAGCAATTGGTTCCGGAGATCTTCAGCCGCTCCCTGAAATCCTCCGTCATGAGTAAAATACTCCGCATACATTAACGGAATATCTTCGGGCACAGGGCACGGATCGAGCCAAACAAGCTTGCATTCCGCATTGGGACATTGCCGCAAATTCCATTGACCTTCTACGTTCCAGTGGCGGTCATAAACATCGGTATAAAGTACATTCCCATCAGCATTGCATAGGCAGCATTTTGTCCGGGACACGCGTCGCAGCGGACGCACACCTTCTCGTGCCGGCAGAGATTTATGAGGAATTTTGTAAGCTCGAGTCGCCATCAGAAACTTTCTGGGGAGAACGCGAAAGCATTAGCCGAAACATTGTGATAAAGCCAATAAGCAACACCAAAGAGAGCAACCGATACAGTTCCGAACATGCCCGCATTCGTAGGCACGGAATTGATTCCCTCTTTCCAGGTGGCGCCGAAAAACACAACGAATATCGCGATGGCCGCGGGTACCGCGAGCCAGGACAAAGTCCGGCGAATTTTCAAGCGGGAGAAAACAAATACCAAATGCATCAGCAATAGCGTGGATTCAGAAATAAGAGCTGCGTAAGCGGCGCCCATAATTCCATAGCGCGGAATGAAAACAAAATTCGCAGTAAAACTGACAATCAAATAAACTGCGCTTTCAAAAATGAATACTTTCTGGCGGTTCGTTGCAATCAGAACGTATGTAAGCGAAAAGTGTAAAAACATCGGCACGAGCGCCCAAACAAGTATCGTCAACAATCCACCAGCGGCGCTGAATTTTGATCCGAAAATAAAAACGACCAAACGCGGGCCTATGACGGAGGCCGTCGCAGCAGCCCCAAGACCAAGAAAAGCCAGCGTAAGAAATAACCATTCCACAAATGAAGTAAATTTCTTCTGATCGTTAACTACGCGGCATAGCGTGGGAAAAAGCGCTCCCGTGATGGCCATGGGAATCAGTTGCATTCCTTCCACGACTTGCAAAGCTGAGGTATAAATCCCCGTTTCAGCCGCGCCCAGGAACTTATAAAGAAGAAATGTTCCGATACGAAAAGAGAGAATTCCCAGAATACCTGTAATCGCGATCGGCGCTGACTGGCGTAACAGGAAACTCGTGACCGAATGTTGCGCTGAGGGAGTCTTCAACCACTCATTGCGGTAAGCGACAATCAGGATACCTGCCGCAATCCAAATGGCGACCGCCTGAGATACAAAAATGGTATTTAGGTTTTTGCTCACCAACAGGCTGACGCAGGTCGCAGCAAGATACGCTCCCCAGGAAAGCATATTGATTGACGCAAATTGACGGTGCGAGTTAAATCCCAAAACGTAAGAAGCCAATTGATCAGCAACCGCAACCGCCGGCAAAACCAAGGAGAGCACGGCGGCGTATTCCAGAATCCCCGCGTGTCCGATTGGTGTCAGCTCGAACAGTGCATTAAAAAGCAATGCACCTACACAGGCAAGAGTGAAGCGCAGCCATAAGGTCGATCGCAGGATTGCCCTGGCATCCTCGGGATGGCAAGCTACTTCACGGGTTGTAACGGAAGGCAAGCCCAATGCGGCGATCAGGTTGATCACCAACATCCAGGTTGTGATGTAGGTAAAGTCTCCGAATCGCTCAGGTCCGAGTACCCGAGCCGCAATCAGGAAAGCAATCGCCAGGAAACCGCGTTTCGCCAGCAATCCGAATCCCTGAAGGCCCACGTGCTTAAGCCGCAAGAGACTTCTCCTGGTTCTGATTTCTTTTGGAGAATCGCGCGACGACGTCGGTCAAGCCGATGAGCAACCAGATTAAATAGCTTGTGTGCGGACCAAACAAAGTGGAATCATCTGCGGAACCTGAGATCAGCAACACGATAATGGCGAAGCCGAGCGCAAAAGCAATCCCACGAAGATCTCCGTCGGCCTGTCCAAATTGTCCGCGGCCAATGCGAATCATGAGCCACAGCGCGTAAACGAAGACTCCGAAGATAGCGAGAAAACCGGCGATTCCGAATTGCGAAAGAATATATAAGTAGATGTTGTGCGGGCTTGTCGTATCAGCCCAGATGGCGCCAAGCCAGCTGAAATGCTGTTCGGCAACCAGAGGCCCGAAAGACCCCAGCCCTCCGCCGTGAATGGGATGGTCAAGAAATTCTTTCCAGGCAACGAGCCAAAATGCCAACCGAGTCGCATAGTCCCATGCAACCTGTTCAATCTTGTCGCTCAAATAAGCTTGATTGGTGAGCGCAAACGTTATTGCGCTCGTAGCAAATATGACAACGCCCGCGGCAATAATTTTTAGGCGAAGTTTTTTGCGGAAGATCCAGGCAAAGTAAAGGAGCGCAGCACCAAAGCCGATCCACGAACCAAAAGTAAAAGTAAGCAGAAGCGCTATAAGCAAAAAGACGACCGTTACGCGCCACAACATTCGCTCGCCGAAACGCTTCGTGGTCACTACCAGGGCTGCTGCAAGAGGGATGCAATAGGCTATGTAGTCGCCGGCTTCCATCTCTGAAGTTAGAAACGACATCAGCCGGTTTCGCCATTCCCAAAAGTCTGCACGCGAGGGGGCAAGGTCCGTCGAAATGCGGGGGTTTATGATCCAGAACAACGCACCGTAGTCGTGGATGGAATATTGATACAAACCATAGACCGCCACAATCAGGCTGGAAATCCCAATCGCTTTCAGAATGATAAAAAGTTTTTCCTTTGTATCGATCAAATTCGCCGCGAGATAAACCAGTCCAATACTCGAGATCAAGCGCAGCGACTCTTTGAAGGTATATGCGAAATCGGTTGCGGTAACGCATGAGTACGCCAGCAGAACGCCGATCACGATAAAAAAGATGTTATAACGGCTCACCACAAAGCGCTTGCGCCGCGTGATTAGAAAAAGCAGGAATGGCCCCCAGATGGCTACTTTCAGAAGCTCTGCTGCAAGCGGCACCTGCCCAACCACCACAACGAAATTAAACGGGATCAAGAACGCCATCACCGTCAATAATCCGAAAGGACTTTCAAAAAAGACGATGGCCAACAGCGCAGCAATAGAAAGCGCAAGAACTTGCGGAGCATAGATTGCGCTCATCACGCAGAGCACGGCGACCGTGACCGCGGCAAAGCCCATAAAATCTTCGGGGAGATCGAACCAGCTTCCGAATTGCCGGAGAGTTGCGGTACTCATAGTTCTGAGCGAATCAAGTCAGGTTTCGCGATCACTCAATGGTGGCCGTTATTATTGGAGTTGTGATTATGCCCGTTCTTCTGCCAGAAAGATTGGGGGAGAATTCGTTTGGGAAGTTCTTTTGCGCGCTCCCAGCGTAGGTTCTCTGCAATGTCCTCGGCAACACCTTTCGCAAAGAGCTTCTTGGGATTTTCGTCGTGAGTTTTCGCCCACGCGTCTTTTCCCAGGACCCATGCGCATCCCAGCAGTAATGAAAGAACAATGCCTCCGAAGAAAATTAAAGGCCTCGGCGGGCCAGAACGTTTTTCTGGAAATTCTGCCGGTACCAGCACTTTGACCACGGGAATCTCTTTGGCCTCCTGCACCCGCGCCAATTCATATTCCCTGCGCAACACTTCATACACGGTTTCATTGATCTTTACGCGACGAAAAAGATCAGCGTAAGTCAAACCGACAAGAGGCAGCTGTTTGATAGATGGATAGAGCTCTTCGCTGTCGAGATCCGGTTCCGGCGTCGTAGGAGCTCCGCCCAGTTTTTCTAATTGATGTTGCAATTCGTCAATACGCGCCCTTACGGTTTTTACGCGTACATTGTAGGGCGTATAAATTTGCTCCAGTCCACGCAATTCTGATTGCGCGGCGATTAGCTGCCCTTGCAGAGTTGCCGCCGCTTCCAGCATTGCGCGGCTCTGTTCTTTCAGGTCCAACGTACTGTGCTGGCTTGAATATTCGCTCAAATCCTTTGAAGAGGCATCCAGTTCCTGCTTCACAACCACCAGGCGGCCTTCCAGAAAAACTCGCTCCCGGTGCGCAGCCGAAGTATTCAGCGTGGCTACCATTTTATTGAGTTCATCGAGGTACGCCTGGGCCAGGGCCGTAGCGCGTTCTTTATTGCGATCACTGACAATGATCGTAATCACGCCGCTTTTCTTGTCTTCATCAATCGTGGTGCGAGAAGCGAGTTTCTTTCGCGCCTGCTTATAGGTCGATACCCAGTAGGCTTTGCGCAGATCGAAGCGATTAATCAAATCATCCAACGCTGCATCACTTTTCAAGATGCTGATGAACAACGCATCAGAACTTTTAAGTCCCAACATGTCCGCTGCCATACCCAATGCTCCGCCACCACCACTTCCTCCGCTTTCACCGCCGCCACCCAATGCTCCCCCAGCGAATGCGGCCAGCATAGAAGCCGTTGCAGACTGCGGATCAGGAGGCATGAGTTCGGTTTTCGAATCGTAGGTCGCGGGCAATACGAGTGCCAATATCAGGAACACCAACATGGCACGCACGGTAACGGTAAGCAGAAAACTTTTGTGCTCCCACAACGTTTGCGCAGCAATAAACCCTCGTTCAGGCTCTTGCGGGGATTCGTACCCGGGTTGACGAATAGGAACACTGATGTCCGGGCGGTCAAACTCCGGCGCGGTATGTCTTCTAGGATTCATGGGGTTGTTGGATAATTAGCGCGACAAATTCCAGTGAGGCCAAAACGTTAGTTGTACAGACGCTGTGGTGTTTGCTTTGCGGTCCGGCGCGATCGCCGGAAAGAACCATTGTTCGTATGTAAGTGATCCTGAAAATGTCAGCGTGGAAGACAACAGAGCTTCACCGCTCATCGAGTAGTCCAACAATCGCCCACCGCCGATGAAATCCTTGGAGACTTCCTGATGACGATAGCCAGCCTTTAGTTTTGTACGCGGTGAGAAGTTGTACGTAAACCATCCTTGACCTCCGCGGCCGGCGCGTCCAATCCAACTCCCCATCAGCAAACCATTATTGGTATAACCGTCGAGATAGCGGCGCGCGTCGAAGTAAACAAATCCCGGAGAAAACTCTGCCGTAAGCGGTTCGTGCAAGCCTTCCATACGCAATTCTGCGTGCTGCAATTTTGGCAGCTTTGGAAAATAAATGCCCGGGTTCAACGTTGGACGCGAAGAACCGATCGGCGAGAATTCATCCACTACCATCGAATCCAAATAAATCGTGGCGGCATGCGGAATGCGATAACTAACGTCGAATTCAGAAGTCCGCTTGCCAGGATTCGTCGCGGCGTTCGGAGAATGCACATAGTATGTGCGCAGAAAATTCGCCCAGGTGAATGGCAAGCCCGGCCCGGCAAACATGGCAGTTATGCCCATACCGAATTCCAAATTCTTTCTAGGCTTGAAGCTGAGCTTTTCTCCATGCATAAACGGCTGCGGGGAAATCGATGGGCCGACCAAAGTTGGAGAATTAATTTCCCAGTCATGCCCAGAGAGTTGTCCGAGAAAAAATTCTCCATCCACCGGCCCGAGCAATTTTGAAAGTAGCGGGACACGAAACGGCTCGGCATTCTGGATGCGGAACATGGGAATCGCTTCCGCATTGTCGCTCATCAGCAACGCTCCAGATTCGCCCGGTCCCCACCACAAGCTTTGTTTGCCAAACGAAACTTTAGCGTTATGCCATGTAAGCCCGACAGTTCCTGTAACCAGTTGAAAGCGATTCATGGAGGGAATTGCATTCGTCAAAACCCCGGAAAAATTTGCCGCTGCGATTGCTTGTTGCGTGGATTGCGAATAAGCAGGGATTGACTGCGCGTGTTGATACTCCGCTTGCATGGCAATGGAAAATGGGCCCGCGTCAGCATGTGCGGTTATGCCGTCATAAGTGTTCGCGCCTTCTCCATAGGGACGGCCAAAGTCATTCACGATAGTCTGCCCGAAATTAAAACTGTCGCGCAGCGGCGGTCCGGAAATTCCAGTCGCGATTGCATAGACTGAATCCAGGCTTGCATCCATGCTTTCATTCCCATTCAGGCGCCGCGTTTCCGGGGCAAACTCCGCTACCAAAGTTCTATAGATTTGCGCGGCGTCCTCTATCGTCATTCCATTGTCTTCCGCCTCTTCGAGCATCTGCGCGCATTGTAGACGCGTCCACGGACGCTGCCCCGCGTAAGCGGTGCTGACGTATCCCATCGCTGCGAGTCGTTCGATAGCGGGATAAATCCAGCTGTCGAGTGGAACATCTGACGATCCCATTGAATTGCGCTGTCGCGTGTGCTCTTCATTCCAGTGGGCTCCGCCCCATGGTTCGCCTCCGAGTTCAGGATCATGGTGTCCGCGATAAACAACTTTTCCCATGTACCAACCGAGCGCACTGCCGACAACAACATCGGAGGCAAAGTGTTCTCTACTTGTTACGCGGGTCGTCATGATGGCGGAAGCCAAACCATAGGCAAAGAATTTTGTAAGCGGCCCGGGATATTCGTGGGCAACAACACTTGCGATCGACCATGCTGCTACCGAATGCTCTGATGGAAACGATCGGCCCCCTTGAAAGAAGTGGCCGTTGCCGTTACCTTCATTCGGCCGCTGGCGCTGCGTGATAATTTTCAGAACGTATGTGTCGGCGGTGCCGCCAATCGCTGCCTCGCCTGCTAAAAATCCGGTTTCCCGTAGATGATCGTTGTGCGTCAATTTGCCTAACAGCCAAGCGCCTCCGCTTGCTCCCACCAGCGAATAAACTCCGTAGTCGGAAAATGTCCGGCTGGCGTTGACCTTGCCTTCTGGCGTTTGTCGGGAAAGCCAACTGTCGCTTGCGATGAGTGCTCCAGTAAAAGCCGCGAATGGAATCGCTGTCTTTGCTTTGTCAGCATCCCATTGCGTTAGTCCATTGATCACAAATTGTTTTTGGTCCCACACGAGATGTTTCACAAGAGACGGGCCAATCGTATTTTTTTGATCGCCATTATTTGGATCGCCGTCAAAAGGGAGCACATCCGATGCTTGGCGCTTGTTTTCCGCCCCTGCTAATTGATTTTCAACCGCGACTGCCGAAGGCGCAGAAACTACATCGCTTTCCTTATTATTAGAACTGGCTGCATTATTAGGACTGGCTGCTTGAGCCTGTAAGCATATTGCGCTGAATAGAAGTAACGAGAATATTTGCCAACAATTTTTCAGACGGGCCATATGGCTCGGAGATTGACCTAGAATCCGCCCGACAAACTGATTGCCACACCAACAGCTGAAGCAAGTTGTGAAGCTTCCAACACTTGGCGCCACTTGCTGGTTCCGCTCAAAGCTTTCTCGGGAACGACGACCATGTCGCCGGGGCGAACTTCAGCATCGAGCGCACCTCCATTGAAAAGGCCACTTTTGCCACCGGCCACGGAGCCATCCGCACGTACCACGAAAATCGCTTTTTTGTCGGCCATGTTTGTGGGGCCGCCAGCCTGCTGTAAATACCATGCGGCATTCTTGCTTGAGCGATAGGTGACCGCCGTCTGGTTATACACGGCCCCATTCACCATCACGTAGTCGGGGATGTGAGGAATGACGAGTACATCATGGGGGCGCAGTCGTACGTCCCACTGTCCATTCTGCCAATCCTTGATCTTTCCGGTGATGTGCACCACCAACCGTCCAGGAGGAGGCGTACTCTGCAATTTTTCTAACGCAGCCTGCCATTGCAGGAGCGCCGCAGTCTTCGCGATCTTCTGGTCCGGGTCGGTTTCTGGCAACGATTTCAACTCAACGCCTTCCTGCTGCACGCGCGCAATAAGGTCTGCACGATCTTTGTCTTCGACATCGCGCACTTCTTTGCGCTCAAGAATCGCGCCGTAAATATATGCATCCTGGCGAAAACCTCCTGCGCGCTTTAGCACCTCGCTCAGACGCTCGCCTTCATGAATGCCGAAACTCCCCGGGTGAACCACTTCGCCTTTAATGGTAATGAAAGCGCCCCGGTCGTCCCATCCCGGTTGTTCGCGCACGGATAGAACATCGCCGTCGTGCAAACGAATATCGGCTTCCGCATTGCCCGCCATAGCATCAGCAATCTGAATGGTGCGGTTCTTGCTGAGGTTCGTTTTTTCACTGGAATCGTCGTAGCTGGTAAGTTCAACCTCATTCGTATCGGCGCTCCGCATGAATCCGCCAGCGAGCTTGACCAGTTCCGCGGCGGTCATTCCATCGCCTAACGGATATCTCCCAGGATTAATTACATCGCCTTCGATCTGAACCGTGGCGGGATCGGTCTTCTGTTGATCGTGCGGAATAAAGATACGATCTTTAGGCTGAAGAATAATGTTATCGGCTTGATCTCCGGCAAGCGCCTTCGCCAAATCAACGCTAAGCACTTTCAGTTTGCCGTTTTCGGTTCTGCGATAAACCTGTGCATCTTTCAGGTTTGCATCGGCGGTAAGTCCGCCGGCAAGATACACCGCATCTTTCAAATGCGTCGCGCCGTTTGTAAGGTGGTCGCCGGGCTCACGAACCGCACCGCTTAATGTAACGAGGGGCGAGTCTTCAAAGTTATAGCGGCCAAAAATTCGGACCGTGTCGAAGGGTTCCAGCGAAACATCCTGTGCTTTACCTGACATCGCGTCGGCAAGATTAAATGCAATCACTTCAGGACGATAATCGGGGGCCTCCAGGCGAATAATTTCTGCATGCCGTTGTGAAGGCTCTGGAAGCAAGTCTGCATAGGAATGGATGAGGTCCGTAATCTTCATCCCATCGCGATAAGCATATTTTCCAGGATGAAAAACATGTCCATCGAGATAGACCGTTTTGTCCGCGTAAGGAAGGATCGGCGAAATTCTGATCTGGTCGCCGTCCTGTACCTGAAAATTTTCCAGGGATTGCGTCACTGCGGCCGCGTCGCTGGTTTCAGGGATATCAAGTTGCAGCATGGTCCGCTTTTCGTGCGCGACTACGCGCTCTACATCTACATGTCGTAGAGTTCCCGATGGCAGCACACCACCCGCCAACTGCAATACTTCAGCAAGGTTCTTCTCGCTGCCAAGTTCGTAAATGTCGGGACGGCGCACCATTCCCTGCACCGTAATTTCTGAACCCATTGGCGGCACAAGGATCGTATCGCCCGAAGCGAGACTTTCCATTTGCCCATGAACGCCATTCAATAACAAATCATAAGCATCGATGTCCTGCACCAACTTATCGCCGCGATAGTGGTGCACATGCCGTAACGATCCACGCGAGGTTGGGCCACCTGCGACATATAAAGCATTCAACGCAGTCGAGAGAGAACTGATGTCGTAAGCTCCGGGATGTTCCACATCGCCAACAACGTATACCCGGAC
>DASXCC010000099.1:0-10169 GCA_036491415.1 Terriglobales bacterium
CAGCGTTCCGACCACTTTCACGCGCTGGCCGGCAAATGGATTAATCATCGATTTGTGGCCGTGCAGCAAATAACTTCCATCGCTGTTCACTAAAATATAGCCGGCGCCCCGGCGTATGCAAATTCGCGCGCATTCCGTGGAACTGCGATTGGAGTTTCGGACGTGCCGCGCCCCGCAGTAAGAATCGGTCACCATTCCATTTAACGTTTTCAGATCTGCGACTGGAGGCGTGGTTTGGTCTGCGTTTTGCGTTGCTTGGTTTTGTATGACTTGATTTTGTATTGCGGGATTCTGCTCTGCGGGCGCGTTTTGCGTTTCCGCTGAAGCAGGCGAAGCAGAAGCATGTATCGACCGGTTTACTGCGAATGCGACTGTCGCACTGACGAACAATATGCTCATGCAGAGGGCGACAACAAAAACTATCACCGTACAGAACCCAACAATTTTCAACGAACCATGTTTCAACGAACCATGCTCCAACAAACCATGCTTCCTGATTCTCACTTCTCTACCTCCAACGCAACATGCGGATCACTTGCTTTCGCCGCACGGGCCAGTCTTGCTTTATCTCTACCCTTTATCCCTATCGCACGGGACATGCCAAATCGCCTGCTTCCTTTGAAGATTTGTAAGTCCATGTTGAATGAGGATTTGCGGACCTCCGAAATAAGCCTGCGAAGCCGGCGTGCTTCTACTTGGCAAGAAATTCTCTAAATCGGGAAATGCTGTCCTACAGCGAACTCCTGAATTCCCGAATTCTTCACTTGTATATTGAGAATCGCAGCCCTGATTTGTACTGATCTGTCTCCAGACCTTATACTTACAGCCCGCGATGAAGGTTTATGTAATTATTCCGGCCGCAGGTTTGGGGACGCGCATGTCGTCCACGTCCTCTGCTAAAAAGAAAGCGTCCAAGCAGTTTACGGATCTCGGCGGAACCCCGATCCTCATTCATACATTGCGGAAGTTTGTGCAGAATCCGCATGTCGATGAAATTTACATAGCTCTGCGCAAAAACGAAATCTCCGGATTTCGCGCGCGCCTGGAAAGCGAAGCCAAAGACGTATTGCAGAAAACCATCCATTACGTGGTGGGCGGCGAGCATCGCCAGCAATCCGTGGCCAATGCCTTGGCTCTGGTTTCCGCCGCGCCTGAAGACATTGTCCTCGTTCACGACGCCGTGCGGCCCCTCGTATCGCAGGAAATTATTGAAGAAGTCATCAAGGGCGCGAAAAAATATGGCGCAGCTATCGCCGGAATGCCTGCCGTGGATACCGTCAAACAGGTCGAGCGTACCGCCGACGGAGCGCTGATTAAATCCACCATCCTGCGAGAGAAAGTTGTGATGGCACAAACCCCGCAGGGATTTCATTACAAAGTTTTACGCAAGATTTTCGATGAGGCAACCAACGATGGCTTCGTTGGCACCGACGAAGCTTCACTCGCGGAACGTTCCGGACAGGAAGTCGCCGTCGTCATGGGATCGCCGAAAAACATTAAGATCACCACTCCAGCCGATCTGGAGTTAGCTGAGTTTTATCTCAAGACTGCGTCCTGACTCGATGCCGACCAAAAAAACTTCCAAACCTATTACTCCGCTGGCCATTCGCATCGGCTTCGGCTGGGATTCGCACGAATTTAAATCCGGCGTTCCATTACTCATTGGCGGCGTAATACTCGCCCACCACAGCGGTCTTGCTGGCCACTCCGATGGCGATGTTCTTCTTCATGCACTCACTGACGCTTTACTTGGCGCGATCGCGGGGCCGGACATAGGCTCGCTTTTTCCTCCATCGGACGCCAAGTGGAAAGGCGCCGACTCTGCGATCTTTCTGAAAGAAGCCCTGAATCGCGTTCACGCCGCCGGGTATTCCATCGCCAACGTGGATTCCACGTTAATTCTTGCCGCTCCAAAAATCGGCCCGTATGCCGCGGCCATTCGTGAAAGAGTCGCAAAGCTTTTGCAGATTCCTGCGGACTGTGTGGGATTGAAGGCAAAAACGCCGGAAGGTGTAGGGACCGACAACGCGGCGATAGCCAACTCAGTTGTGTTGTTAACGAAAGAAAAGAGAAGCGCAAAGCCGCGGCGCAGGAAATAATCTTAATCGATTTCGGCTGGCGACCTGGGTGGCGCAAACGCTTTAGCGCTGCGATAAAGGCCACGTAAAAAAGCGGCTTTAGCCGCTTAGGTTATACTGCTTCGAATTCACCTTCTAACTTCCGGTGGCATACACGCGCCGCATCAATCAACGCCTGGAAAATTTTCCGCGAGGCTGCATCGTCATCGAACGATCTTTCCGGGTGCCACTGCACCGCCAAAACAAAATGATCGTTGGCCGTCCCTTCGATCGCTTCCACAACTCCATCCTTCGGCGAACGCGCGACGATCTTCAAGCCGTCGCCGATTTGCTCGGCAGATTGATGATGGCTTGAGTTCACCGGCAATATCTCAGCACCAACAATTCCAGCTAATTTGGAACTGGAATCGATGGTTGCGTCGTGTGCGATGGCAACCTTCTTTCCCGCCTCATGATTGATCGGAGATTTTATGTGCTGCACCAGCGTTCCCGAGCGATACACGTTCAAGATCTGCAATCCATAACAGATTCCGAGCACCGGCTTGCGCATGTTATAGGCGTCCTGGAGTAACAACTCATCCACGGTATCGCGAGGCGGATCGGCCTTCTCGGTTTTCGCATGCTTAACAGCATCGTATTTCGCGGGATCCACATCGGCAGGACTTCCCGGCAATACCACGCCGTCGCACCGCTCGATCAACTTCATGACTTCCGCGGGAGTTTTGTCGAGAGGAATTCTGACCGGCTCGCCGCCGGAAGCCTCAATCCCATGCTCATATTGCGGCAAAGCGCGTTCGGCATATTTCGGATCACTGGAATGAGGAATGGGAATGGCGATCCGTGGCCGCATCATAATTGTTTTATCCTCAGCGTTCTTTGCATAGCTTTTCTTCGCCAATACACTCTGTGCGAACTCTGCGATACGGGATTTTCTGCAGTCATTCGGCATTCTCAATCGAGAAGAGCGCCTTCTCCTGTTGGTAGCGGCGAATCTCCATCACTATGGATCCGGTAAACACCACCGTAGCCGCAATTATCGCGACGGGCAGTGCGATATGCCGGTATGCGATGGTCATATTCGGGCGTGATCCTACAATGAGCCCGCGTAGAACCATGCCGAGAATACCTAATAACAAGCCTACTGCGAACGACAACAGTGTCAGCAAAGCCGTAACAATAAGCACCCGTACCGGGATCAAATACCAGCGCGGTTTGTGGCCATAGGCGCTCATAAATGGTGTCTTAACTATACTATTCCGCCTTCCCGGCGCGTCTGCGCTTGCTGGGATACAATAAGAGGATGTCGCAAGTTGTGTCCGCGATTACGCGGCCTCCCGCTGAAGTGGTACGCCTTACACCTGTCTCGCAAGCGCCCAATGGAGTTTGTTATGCAGTTTCCGGCGACATCACACTTACCAATACAGACCTTGAACGCATGGTGGCGGCTGTGCCTGGCTCGATTGCCAATGCGCTGCAGCGAAACGCCTATTATTTCGTTCCGCTCACGGTGAACCAGGGAGACGAAACGGTGATCGCCGATCGCTACGATGTAGCGCTCAGCGACAACGCCGTGTGCCATCGCAACCTCGACCTCGGAGGTTCGCAATGTGTGTTTATTTCCACTCGCTTGATGGACGATAAATTTTCCGTCGCCTTTGAGTTCTACATCAATGTCGGTCATGCGCTGGTGGAACGCGCCGGGGTCTCGCGCGAGTTTTGCGATATGGTCTGGAAGCAGGTGGAAGGTAACGTTCGCGGCGAAACGTCGCTCGATGCATGGGAGTCGCGCAAGTTGGCTACAGCGCAGGGCCCCGAAACAGAAAAGCACAAAAACGAATACTTTGCCGCCACGTTTTCTGACGCGATCTCCATCTACCTGCTCTCGCTATTTTTGGATGTGGATTATTACGATCTGCGTGAGCGGGATTATCCTCTTCTTGCTCCGGCGCAGATGGCCGAACGCCTGCGCAAAATCGCCGAGTTGTTTCCCGCAAATCCTGGCTTCGAATTCTCTATTCTTTACAAACGCCGCAATTAGATTCGTCCAGGCTCAACAAGTTCAAGGTCCAACAAGTTCAGGTTCAACAGGTTTAGGCTCAACGAATCGACTGTAAGCACCCCCCACTTTTGGCCTGTTTCGAACCGCAGATTCCTCGTTCACTCTGTGCTCCTGGAACGACAAGTCGAAACTTTGGGCGCAAATCTTAAGATCGAAACTCTTAAGATCGAAACTCTAAGGTCGAAACTCGCCATAGCTTGCGAACTACTCCCCTTATAATGATTCAGTTGGCAGCTGGGCCGGACGGCCGCTCTTGTCCGTCAAGGATAAGGGAGGAAAGTCCGAACTCCGCAGAGCAGTGTGCCGGATAACGTCCGGGAGGGTGGATTCAAGTCCGCTCGACGGAAAGTGCCACAGAAAATATACCGCCCTGGCGGCAACGCCGGGGTAAGGGTGAAAAGGTGCGGTAAGAGCGCACCGCCGCGGCAGTAATGCAGCGGGCAGGGCAAACCCCACACGGAGCAAGACCAAATAGGGAGGAAGACGCGGTTTCGGCCGCGGCACGTGCCGGCTCGGTGCGTCAAACCTTCGGGTAGGTCGCTAGAGCCGCGCAGTAATGCGCGGCCCAGAGGAATGGCCGTCCTGTGGGAGCAATCCCGCAGACAAAATTCGGCTTACAGGCCCGGCTGCTAATAACAATAGTTACTTCAATTAGAGGAATTATCGACGCCACTAAACGACTTTAATCCACAGCCACGCTGCGCGTAAGAAACAAACTTGTTATTATGGTGCCGCAATTCTCTCCGGGTCGTGCTCCCAAATTAAAACGAGGTAACGATATGGCATTAACAAATGCGGAACGTAAGTTGATTACCCTTGGGAACAAAGAATTACGCGAACGTTTAGCTTTCAATCGAGATATCGAACGAGAGATACGGCTCAGTCACATGCGACGCGCAAAGATTGGGGACCATTATCGTTTGAAGATGTAGAAAAAGCACTCAAAAATGCAGGCGTTGACTACGATTTAATTCGTCAGCGGCAGGAAAAAGAATCAGCGGCTGCTGACAAAGACGTAAAAAAACTTGAGGCCCGAGTGAATGCGAACGCAAAGACTGTTGCAGCACGGCACAAGCAGTTAAGAGAACGACTACAACGAACAAAACTTCCTCCAAAGTTCCGCTCTCCTGCACCGACTCCCGAAGACGTCACGCTGGGATATCTTGCGATCCCGTCAAGTACCAATATAGCCGACGAAAATATGCCTCAGAACGCAACGATCACTCCGGGGGCGAACACAAATGATGGAGTGTACTTAAAGTTCGATTGGCAAACGAAACTTGATCATGGAGGGGCGAGGATTGATGCGTTCTTCAACTATCTATGGACACCCCGACAAAGCCGGCTCTTTGGGGATTTTCTCTTTAGCGGCATATAACGGCAGCGTGCAATGGTCGATACCCGCCTCATGCGGATACGGGGGCTTCTTTTATATTGATTTCCAGACGACGATTTCGGCGCAGCAGGTAGATTCTGCTGGTCACATGATTACGGACGCGGGGCAACCTGCTACCGGAATTCACGATGACCATAACGCGGGCTGCACTCACCATGGCGGCACCAAATCATACGACCAGGTCGATTATCTGGAACTAACCATGCCGTTCAGCGTAGAAAAGAAATCTCCAGTAATGATCACAATTCATGTATCTGGAAATGCGGTTGCAGAGTTTGGTGGAGGAGGCGAGGTAGATTTTTCGTCGGGCATGAAATCAATCAATCTTCCGGGGGTTTATTTCGGATTTACTCCGTCCTCTTAGCATTAAGACATCATCTTCGTACTACTCTTGGATCCAGGCAGCGGATTATTTCCATTTGTGATCCTGCCTCTTCGGTGGTACAAAAGTCCTTCGCGAAAAATCCAAAGGTAAAGACTCGTGTCCACTTCAAGGCGCACCTTTCTCAAGAACTCTGCAATCGCCGGCGCAACCGTTGCACTTAACAAAATTCCAACATCTGCTAAACCGAACTCGGCCGATCCAACGGGAGCTGCCAGCGGAGAAGCACCTGCACCGAAGAGCGCACACAACTCCACCGCCACAACCACGCACGAGGAATTTACCCGTGGCATCGGCGTGTATCCCGGAGATCCTCGCGCGAATTTCAGCCCTAAGCTGGCGCTCGACCGCACGACCTACCGGAACTTGGCGTTTCTTCGTCCCGCATACCACTCCAGCAGTTACGACTACAACCTGACGGCGCAGTTGGTCACGGATGGCATAAAAGACACGCGCATGCCTTCATGGGTCGCGACTTCCACCAGTGGCGGGGGAGTTTTTGCCAAGGAGGAGCGCGAGCTGATTCTCGACCACACGCGCACCAGTTCCATCGAGCTATTCGGCGGCATGCCTTCCTTGCAAATACAGCTCGGCGGCGAGAGCGTTCCGGAAGTGGATCGCATAGACATCGCGGTCACCGTGGCTAGCTCCATCAACCCGGCGGACCTCAGCTTTAAAGTTTCCGTTTCCGAGGACGGAAGAAATTGGATCACAGCCGGCACAACATCCAACCCTCCGCTGCTTTCCACCGAAGGCCTTCCGCCGGATTATCTGCGCATGGGCCCGCCGCTGCTGGCCTCAATCGCATTCGCCAGCCCTGTCCGCGGACGCTATTACAAAGTGGAGTTCGCGCTCGCTGGAGTGAACGATTCCAACACCCGCCAGTTTATGTATACGGCATGGCGCGTGAGTGAAGTGGAGTTCCACAGTCGCGGCCAGCGTGTGCAGATCGGCGGACCGTACGACTTTACCAGCGCGTGGATGAGCGCCGGGCTCAGAGAAGAATGGGTTTACGTGGATCTCGGAGCTCGTTGCGAATTCGATCGCGTGAAACTGTATTGGATCGCCCGCGCGGCGGAAGGTTCAATTCAAGCTTCCGATGACGCCGAGCACTGGCACGATCTGCACAAGTTCGCCGACGTGCAGGCCCTAACCGATGTAAAGCTGGCGCAGCCCGCGCACGGACGCTACGTCCGCGTGCTGATGAAGCGTCCGACCTCGCCGGATGGCTACGTACTCAGCGAACTCGAAGTGTACGGACGCGGCGGCCCGGTTGCGCAGCCACGTCGTCTTTCGCCAGCGCACCTTTCTCCAGAGCACAACGAAGCCGCATTGAAAGGGAACGCGCGGTTGGATCTTGCGGAAAATCCCTGGCGCGTGCAGCGGGCTTCGCTGACCCAAGGTGGCGGAGATGATTTCTCCAAGCCAAGCTTTGAAGATAAAGACTGGGTCGTCGCCACCGTTCCCGGCACGGTGCTCACCTCGTATCTGAATGTCGGCGCCATTTCTGACCCGGGCTACGGCGCGAATCAATTGTATGTTTCGGATTCGTTTTTCTATTCCGACTTCTGGTATCGCTGCGAGTTCACGGCACCCGCGATCGCTGCGGGAAACATGGCATGGCTGAACTTCGACGGCATCAACTGGAAAGCTGAAATCTTTTTAAATGGCGAACAGCTCGGCCGCATTGATGGCGCATTTGCCGGCGGCCAATTCGATGTCACGAGCAAGCTGCAATCCGGCAAGAACGCGCTCGCCGTTCGCATCATTAAAAACGCTACGCCCGGCAGTTGCAAACAGAAAACATGGGAGAGCGGCGGCCCCAATGGCGGCGCGCTTGGCGCTGACAATCCCACATACCACTCTTCGGTCGGCTGGGACTGGATTCCCACCATTCGAGGAAGAAATACCGGTATCAATGGCGACGTGTATCTCACAACAACCGCAGCGGTCACAGTTGAAAATCCCTTTGTTAAAGCCAGCCTCCCGCTCCCTGATACGTCGCGTGCGGAGATAACGATCGAAGCTGAAGTTTTCAATCACACAACGAACTCAGTCACAGGAACGTTGCGCGGAACTTTCGGCGATGTGAAGTTCGCGCAGCAAGTGTCTTTATCCGCTGGCGAGAAAAAACGCATAAAGTTCAACCCGTCCACATATCCGGACTTGCTTCTGCGCAATCCGAAGCTATGGTGGCCGGTCGGCTATGGCGAAGCAAATCTCTACGATGTGAAGTTGGAGTTTGCGCTGGATAGTGGAAACATTTCCGACACAAAGTCTTTTAAATCCGGTATTCGTGAAATGGCCTACGCTGACGATAACGGCGTGCTGCGAATTTGGATCAACGGCCGGCGATTCATTCCTCGAGGCGGCAACTGGGGCTTTAGCGAGGCGATGCTTCGCTTCCGCAAGCGTGAATACGATGCCGCATTGCGTTATCACCGCGAGATGAACTTCAACATGGTGCGCAACTGGGTCGGCCAGGTTCACGATGAAGATTTTTACGCCGCTTGCGATGAATACGGCGTAGTTGTGTGGCAGGACTTCTGGCTGGCGAATCCCTGGGACGGACCGAATCCTGACGACGATGATTTATTCCTGAGTAATGTGAAAGACACCGTACTTCGCATTCGCAATCATCCGTCGATCGGGCTCTATTGCGGACGGAACGAAGGATTTCCACCGAAAGCCATTGATGACGGAATTCGTTTCACGTTGGCGGAATTGCATCCCGGCATTCACTTCATTCCGAGTTCCGCCGATGGCGTAGTAAACGGAGGCGGCCCATATTCGGTGATGCCTCTCACCTACTATCCGACGAATGCCGCATACACCAAGCTGCACAGCGAAATCGGTATGCGGAATGTTCCTTCGCTTGAAACGGTCAACGCTTATCTTTCGCCGGCCGCACTTTGGCCCCCGGGTCTGGAGTGGGGGTTGCACGACTGCGCCGAGGGAAGGTCGGAGCGCGGGCCAACGTTCTTTGACCGCGTCGAGCAGGCCTACAGCAGCGCCGACAATCTGGAAGAATGGATTTGGCTCGCGCACTTTTTAGATTGCGACGGCTTCCGCGCCGAGTTCGAAGCGCAGAGCGTAAATCGCCTCGGCCTCCTCCTTTGGATGAGCCACGCCTGTTGGCAGTCGTTGTTGTGGCAAACCTACGATTATCTTTTCGATCCCACGCCTGCTTACTTCACCTGCAGGAATGTATGTGGACCGCTGCATATTCAATGGAACCGCGTGACGGATCTCGTGCAGGTGGTGAACTACAACGCCGGCGATCTTCGCGGACTGACTGCGCTGGCGGAAGTTCTGAACCTGGATGGATCGTTGAAGTGGAAGAAAAACATTACGCTCGACAGTATGGAAGACAGTACCGAAACATGCTTCGCGATGGATTATCCAGAAGGCCTTACGCCGGTGCATTTTGTGCGGCTGACACTGTCGCGCGGGAATGATGTCGTTTCGCGGAACCTCTACCTGCGGCCGATGCAGGAAGGAAACTATCGCGCGATTCGACAACTGCCAAAAGCGCGCATTAAAACCAATACGACTGTAACGAAACACGGCGACCTGTGGCAGTTAACGACCCACGCGCAGAATCTCTCCGCGCATCCGTCGCTTATGACGCGCCTGAAAGTCGTGCGAGAAAAATCCGGCGACCGCATTCTTCCCGTCATCTATGAGGACAACTATTTCAACTTGATGCCCGGCGAAGAGCGCACAATTAAGACGGAAGTAAAGCACGCCGACACGCGCGGGGAGCGGCCAAGCGTGGTGGTGGAAGGGTTCAATGCGGAGGCTGTATCGAGCTAAATCATGTCATCCCGACCCACGGGGTAGACTCCCACCTCAAGAATCCGCTAACTTTGGACTGAGGACAGAGGACTTTATGGCTGAAACCCCTTCCACAATGCTTCCCTTGAGCACGAGCGCGCCCGACTTTAACCTCTCCGATCCGAGCGGAAAAATTACCTCGCTAGCGGAATTCAAAAATGCGCCGGCGTTGCTGGTTGCGTTCATCTGCAATCACTGTCCATTTGTGAAGCACATCCGCAAAGAATTCGCGGCCTTCGCCAAGGAGTATCAGGCGCGCGGCGTGGACATTATCGCCGTCAGTTCGAACGATGCGACCAACTATCCGCAGGATGGTCCTGAAAAAATGGCGGAAGAAAGCAAGCAGGCTGGCTACACCTTTCCGTATCTTTACGATGAAACGCAGGAAGTCGCAAAAGCTTATCGCGCCGCGTGCAC
>DASXCC010000100.1:0-13535 GCA_036491415.1 Terriglobales bacterium
AGCAGCGACGAAATTTCTACCAACTCATATTTGTATTGACACTATCTTTCATTAGCATTTTTTTAACGCAAACGGCCAGCGCTCAAGGCTCTCTGGCGGACATGAAGTATCAATTCAAGGTCGGAGTTCTTCCATTTGTGGACAACACTGGAACTGGATCGGATGAGACCGGTGGGGAGATTGGCCGGGCAGTCCAGGCGGAACTCGCCCATTCCACCGATCTTGAGGGCCGTGTTTTAAAACTTGATGAAGGCGTGACCGCGGAAGACGTCGATGAAGAAAAAGCCGTGACCATGGGACGTACGCATAAAGTAGACGCGGTTTTAGTTGGAACTGTAGTAGAAGCTACGACCGATTCCTCGGACCACAATGTTTCTGGCCCTTCCATTTTTGGGCAAAGTGTTGGAGGCAGCAAGCATTCGCAGCATGCGGTCATCACTTTACAAGGCGATCTCTACAGCACGACTACGGGAAAGAAAATCGAAAGCATCCGCGTAACCGGGAAGAATTCATCCAACAAAATCGGAGCGAATGCCAGTACCACTTTAGGAAGCATTGGCAGCGGAGGATCGGACTTCGAAAACTCCACACTAGGCAAGGCATTTCATGATGCTGTGGACCAGTTGGTGAAGCAAATTGCAGGGGATGAAAGCAAGATGGTTCGCTATGCATCCTCGCCGGATGCCGCCGCACCAAGCACAAATTCAAATGAGTGATCAGCAAGTTTTTAACGGATTTCGCCCCATTTAGCCGGCATTAAATGGGGCTTTTCCTTTGTTTTTCACGGGTATTTTGCATTTTCTACGCAGAGTGTATCTCTTCCATTCGCTCCGCCCGTACTACTACCTTCGTACCGTCCAAAGTACTTTGGTTATGTGACTCGCGAAAACCCAGGGTAAATATCTACAGATTGTATTCCAAGCGTACAAGACCACAATAGGTGGATAAGGCCCACAAGTGTCGTCTAGTGAATTTCCAGAAAACAAGGCAAAAACCTTAAAAAACACGGAGTTCTACGCTCAGGCTCGGTTTTACAGGGTTGAGATATTCTCAGTCCACGAAATTCACTCAAATGCATTTTCTGAGTGGATGTTTTCCGCGGATTGCGGCAATGCGAAAAACAGCGCATGCAGCAAAACCGGAGAAGAGCGAAAAGGGACTATGGCTGACTCGCGAGAAGTGATGAATATTCGCCAGGCTTCGCAGTATCTGGGAGTGAGCGCGGACACACTTTACAAGTACGTAGGCGAGCAAAAGATTCCGGCTTTCAAGCTGGGAAACCGCTGGCGGTTCAAGAAGTCGAAGCTCGATCAGTGGATGGAAGAGAAGTCCAACGAATTAGAAGTGAATGGTAAGAAGAAACCGAAGGTAGCCGCTAAGGCTGCCGGGCAACTGTAAAGGCGGGCACATGTTTGGATTCGGATCGAAATCGATAGTTGGTCTGGATGTGGGCTCCTCGAGCATTAAGGCCGTTGAGCTCAAAAAGGGGCGCAACGGAATCGAGGTTGCACATATTGGGTTGGAAGCGTTGGCTCCGGATATCGTCGTGGACTCCATGATCGTGGACTCCGGAACGGTGTCGAGCGCAATCTCCAAGCTCTTTGCCGATACCCAAATCAAGACAAAGAACGTGGCTACCGCCGTAAGCGGACACTCCGTGATTGTGAAACGCATTCCCATGCCGGCCATGAGCGATCAAGAACTGGCGGAAGCGGTGGAGAAAGAAGCCGCGCAAAATATTCCTTTTGATCTCGGCGATGTGAATCTGGACTACCAGATTCTGTCCGAAGACGCAGGCAGCCCGACCATGGATGTACTGCTCGTGGCCGTCAAAAAGGACAAGATCCTCAATTACACCAACGTACTCTCGATGGCGGGCAAGACTCCAGCTATCGTGGACATCGACTCGTTGGCTCTGCAGAATTGCTACGAGTACAACTACGAGCCGGCACCGAACCAGGTTGTGGCTCTTTTAAATCTTGGCGCCAGCGTCATGAACATCAACATCGTGAAGGGCACAACTCCGTTGTTCCCGCGCGACGTTAGCGTAGGCGGACATCAGTACACCGATTCCTTGCAGAAGGAACTGGACCTCAGCTTCGACGACGCGGAAGCGCTAAAGCTCGGCAAGAAGGTTGGCACGGTTAGCGAAGACGCAAAGACGCCGATCCTGCAGCAAGTAACAGAAATTATCGTGCTGGAAATTCAGAAGACGTTCGACTTCTTCCGTGCCAGCGCGGCAGGCGAGCACATCGAAAAGATTTATCTGGCGGGCGGTTCTTCGAAAGTTCCAGGGTTGCTGGAAGCGTTGCGCCAGGAATTCTCGTTGCCAGTAGAAATTTTCAACCCCTTCCAGCGGATTATGCCTCCGACGGAAGGTTTGGGAGCGGAGTTGATTGAACAGAACGCGGGCCAGATGGCAGTCGCAGTAGGGTTGGCCTTAAGGAGTTTCGAAAATTTATGATCAAAATCAACCTGCTAGGAGTCGCGAAGGCGAAAAACAAACGCGGCGGCGGTTCATCTCCGGTGATGGAATCTTCAGGCCCCGGCGGAACGCCAACGATCAAGATCCTGATCGTGCTCGTGTTTGCAGGGCTTCTGAACTTCGGGTATTGGTACAACCTGAACCGTCAGAGTGCGGCGATCGACGTACAGATGAAAGCTGCGGAAGTGAAGAATCGGCAGCTGGCCGACGTGAAAGCGGAATACTTGCGTGAAAAGCAAGAGGCCGATAACTATCAGCGTCGCGTGGATGTAATCGACACGCTGCGCAAGAACCAGACAGGACCGGTCAATTTACTCGACACAGTCGGCACGACTGTGAACGGTACCGAAGCAGTCTGGCTCAGCAAGATGGATGACACCGGCCCGAATTTAAACATTCAGGGAATGGCACTGAGCACAGATGCGGTCGCCAATTTAATTACCAACCTGAATAAGACTGGATATTTCCGCAATATCGAGATCAAGGAAACTTACCAGGACGAACAAGTTAAAGACATGCAGGCTTTTCAGTTCACTTTAACGTGCGAAAAAGCTAAGTCGTAGGACGGACATTTATGGAAAATTTCGGTGAAATGTCGGGCATCAAGCAGTGGGGCGCAATCGTTCTAGGAGCGCTGGTCGTCACGGGAGCGCTGTATTTCACAGTGTTCAAGAGCCAGCGTGCGACAAACGATACTGCGCAGTCGAACCTGAACGCAAAGCTGCGTGAGAACCAGGAACTCGAATCTTATCGTCCAAAGTTGACGCAAATGCAGGATCAACTCGCGAGCTTGAAACAGCAGCTCGATATTGAACGCCGCATCGTTCCGGACGAAAAAGAAGCGGACAATTTCATGCGCATGATGGATGCCGAGGCAAGCAAAGCCGGTATCGAGATTCGCCGCTACACGTCGAATCCGCTCATGACCAAGGAATATTACACAGCGGCGCCGTTTGAGATGGAATTGGATGGTCCGTACTACTCAGTCATGAACTTCTTCGACCGGGTCAGCAAGTTAGAGCGGATCGTGAATATTTCCAACTTGTTGATGTCGACAACGAAGAAAGCATCCGACGCGAAAACAAAACACACCTATCTATACGCTCCGAACGAGAGCATAGCGGTGACATGTTTAACGACTACATTTTTCAGCCATGACCTGCAGCCAGCTGCACCGGCACAGGCCAACAAAAGGTAGGAAGAGCTTATGAAGCAGGCAATCGGGACATTGACGTTGTTGCTGATGACCGCGAGTGCGTGGGCGCAAAACCCCGCGACGACGCTTAAAAGCACGCAAGCGAATGTGCAAAGTGTTCAGCAGCAAAAGCAGGCCAGCTTAAATCAGGCGTCGGGAACCAGTGCTAAGACTCCCGCTGCAAAGCCTGTTGCTCACAGCGCTGCCGTAAAAACACAGAGCGCGAAACCGAACGCAGTTGCGGTGAAGTCTTCCGTATCGACGGTAAAAGTAAATCCGAAAGCCAGCGCGACAGCGCACAGCACTGCGTCGGCGACACAGAACGCAAAGCCGGCTACGGTCGCAGTGAAGGCTCCGGCAACGGCTCCTAAAGCGGTCGTGAAACCGAGCGCGCAGGTGGCAACGAATCATACTGCTCCTGCTGCATCGCAGTCCGCGAAAAATATTTCCGCAAAACCAGCGCAAGCTGTCGTGAAGACGGTCTCAGCGAAGCCTGCGCAAATTGCGATTAAGACAGGGACTACTCCCGCTGTGAAATCAGTTGCAGCGAAGGCAGCACCGGTCGCCAAGCTAAAAACTTCGGCCCCCGCGAAAGAAGTCGTAGCGGCAAAGGTGGATGTGAAAGACACCAGCAAGCCCGAAGGCAGTCCGAAAGCAGAAGCCGAGAAAGCTGACAACAGCGAGAAGAAGGAAACTTCGAAATACATCAATGTTGCCGGAAGACATGATCCATTTGTAAGTCCAGTCGTAGCTGAAAGCGAAGGCGGATCCGGCTGCAGCATTGGAAAAAAGTGCCTGGCGATTGATCAAATTTCTGTACGTGGCGTTGTGAAGGCTGACAGCGGGATGATCGCTGTGGTCGTGAACGCACTGGACAAAGCTTATTTCCTGCGCGAAAACGATCCGGTTTTCAATGGTTATGTGGAGAAGATTACGGAAGACTCGATCATCTTCAAGGAAACCTATCAAGACAAACTGGGTAAGCCGTTGACCCGGGACATAACAAAAAGAATTCAAGCACCTGCTGTTTAAAGAAACGGATTTATGGGCGCGAATTTGAAAAAGCAAGATCACGGGGCTAGCAGAGGCGAGCCTGTGGGGAGAAGCGAAATGCGAAAGCAACTGGTAACGGTTTTCATACTGCTGCTGATTTCTAGCCTGATGGTGGCAGCTGAGACAGGGAGCGCGGCCAATGGCAAACGCGCCACCCTGCGTAAAGTGGACGTCATTCACGGCGACAGCGGAACGAGCGTCGAAGTGACGGCGCAAGGCCAGCTAGCGCCCACTGTGACCACGCTCGACAATCCAGCGCGAATTGTCGTTGACCTGCCCGGCACTGTCCTGGCAACGTCCCTAAACCACATTCTTGTGGGCCGGGACGGCGTCAAAGACATTCGAGTCGGCGAGAATGGCCAGGAACCCCCCACCAGCCGAATCGTCGTCGATCTGCTCCAGCCCTGCACCTATGAAATCGTGCCGGGAAGCGCGGATCACGTCGTGCTTAAGTTGCATGCCGCTACGCAGCAAGCCGAAGCGAAAGTTCCGGCAGCTGTTGCAGCGCCTGTGACGGCGACGGCAAAGACCACGGAGAAGGCTGTCGCTCCTGCGAAAGCCTCCGACTTCGCCGTTCTCGAACCTTCATTTAAGCCTGCTGTCGTGAATCCGGGAGACAAAGCAGTCGCCGCGGCAACGAAATTTGCCGAGAAGCCTGATACCGACTTATTGCCGGCCACCAGCGCAGCGATCCAGAATGCTCCGCAACCGGCTGTGAATCTTGCTGCTGAGCAAAAGTCTCAGATGCAGCAGCCCGAAAAATCTGGCGCGAAATATACAGGCGAACCGATTTCTGTAAATCTGAAAGACGTTGACCTGAAAGATTTCTTCCGTCTCGTTCACGAAATCAGCGGATTGAACGTGGTTCTTGATCCGAACGTGAAGGGCAACCTGACAATCGTGCTGGATGACGTACCGTGGGATCAGGCCTTGGACATCGTTCTAAAGAACAACGACCTGGCCCGCCAGCTTGAAGGCAACGTTCTTCGCATCGCTACCGTGGAAACTCTGCGCAAGGAAGCGGAAGATCGCCGCGCGCAGGAAGAAGCTGAAGCGATGGCTGTGAGCAAGGTCACCGTGACACGGTTCCTTAGCTATGCTCACTCCAAGGACATTGTTCCTACACTCAAGAAATTCATGACGCAACGCGGAGATGTAATCTCGGATGATCGTACGAATGCTTTGATCATCTCGGACATCCCGAGCGTCATTCCTGGAATCGATCGTCTGATCACCCAGCTCGATCGTAAGACTCAGGAAGTTGAAATTGAAGCTCGCGTCGTGGCTGCAACCCGCAGCTTTGCTCGCGACATCGGTACACAGTTTGGTTTCGGTGTAGCTAACAACAACGGTTCATCTGCATTAGGCGGCGCCAGTTCCGTAGGGACCTCTCCAGTGGGAACTTTCGGATTGACTCCGTTCTATCCGGTTGTTGGAACTTCTGCTCCGACGGCAACCACACTTTCTCAGATTCCGTTGTTCTCGAACCTGGCTTCGACCGGTCCGACCAGCGGTCTTTCATTCATCAACGCCAGCAATCACGTTCAGGTGGATGCCATCATCACGATGGCGGAATCCCGCGGATTGCTTAAAGTTCTTTCTCGTCCTCGTGTAGTCACGCAGAACAACATCTCTGCGGTGGTGAAGCAGGGCGTGCGTGTTCCGATCGTGACGCAGGCACAGTTGGGCGGTCCTCCGACCGTTACCTACGTCGACGCTTTCCTGCGCTTGACTGTAATTCCTCAGATCACTTCGGAAGGAACCATCTTCCTGAACGTGGACGTGGAAAATACAACTCCTGACTTCAGCCATGCGATTCAGGGCAACCCGGAGTTGATTACACAGCAGGCAACCACGCAGGTCCTGGTCACCGACGGTGGAACCGTTGTGATCGGTGGTGTGGTGCAGACGCAGAACTCAACACAGATCGATCAGGTGCCGTTGCTCGGAAACATTCCGTACCTCGGAAACCTGTTCAAACACACACAGGTCACGACTTCGAACCAGGAGCTGATTTTCTTCATCACTCCGCGCGTGATCCAAACATAGTTTGGTTTAATGAGTTAGCAGTAAAACGACCCGCCGGTTTCCTTACTGGAACCGGCGGTTTCGTCTTTGGTGCATTCATTTCCGCGACAACGTGTCCATTGTTACACTTCATAAATGGACTACAAGCGAAGACAAAATACGCTGAGAAATCTGCTGGGTACCCACCGTCTGGATGCGGTTCTTATTACACATCTTCCCAACGTGCGTTATCTCTGCGGTTTTACGGGAAGCGCCGGTCTTTTGTTGGCGACGGAAAAGCAATGCGTCTTCTTTACCGATGGGCGTTATACAGAGCAAGCCAATGCGGAAGTAGAAGGCGCCAAGATTGTGATTGGCCAAAGCTCACCATTGCTCCTGGCCGCGGAATGGTTCAAGAAACATGCGAAAGGGAAGCGTTGGACTGTTGGCGTAGAGCCTGAGCACCTGAACATTTCGTCGCACAAAAGACTTAAAGACAATCTGCCTTCAGGAATGCGATTGAAGTTTGCACTGCCGCTGGTTGAAAACATGCGCGCCATCAAAGACGCAGAAGAAATTCAATTGATTCGCAAAGCTGTAAATTTGGGCGCGGATGTTTTTGAGAGAATTCTGAAGAATATTCATCCCGGAATAAAGGAAATCGAAGTTGCTGCGGAAATGGAATACCTGGCGCACAAGTCGGGAGCATCGGAGATGTCCTTCTCGACAATTATTGCCGGAGGCGCACGGTCTGCATTGCCCCACGGCCGCGCATCCGACGCTTCTCTTCCTACCGATGGATTCGTGGTGTGCGATTTCGGTGTTATACTCGCAGGTTACTGTTCCGATGAAACGCGGACTGTAGCCCTAGGCCGGACTTCTCCAGAAGCCCGGCATGCTTATGAAGCGGTAAAAGAAGCGCAACAGGCGGCGATTGAAGCGATAAAGCCCGGAGTTGCCTTCGCAGCGCCCGACGATGCCGGGCGTAAACTGCTGAAGAAGCAAGATTTGGCAAAGTATTTTACGCATTCTACGGGTCACGGCGTGGGCATTGAGATTCATGAAAGTCCCCGCTTAGCCGCAGGGCAAACGGAAGTATTTCGGCCTGGCATGGTTGTGACCATCGAACCGGGCGTATATCTGCCGGGAAAGTTCGGGGTAAGAATCGAAGACATGATTCTTGTCACCGAAAGTGGGTGTGAAGTATTGACTCCCACCAGTAAAGATTTGATAGAGCTTTGAGCGGGGCAGATCTGCAGTGTCCTCGTCTCTATATTGAAGTCATTTGAACTGAAGTCGAAATAGTTCCAATCCATTTTCATGAATCAAAAAGAGATCAAAGAGCTCATTGAGTTCTTAAAAGAGCAAGATATTGCCGAGTTTGAATTAGAACGCGGCGACGTTAAGGTCCGTATTAAACGCAACGTTCCTGGATCGGCTCCGACATACATAGCTGCCGTGCCCGCCCCGGCACATTTGCCCGTGCAGTCCGCAGCAGGTGCGCCAGCCGCAGAGGTTCCGCAGAAAGTGGAAGCTCCTGCGGTGGTCGAAGAAAAACTGTACATTGTGAAGTCGCCGATCGTCGGGACGTTTTATGAGTCGCCTTCGCCAGGTGCGCCGCCATTTGTAAAAGCCGGCGACGTTGTGGAAGTAGGGCAGCTTTTATGCATTGTGGAAGCCATGAAACTCATGAATGAGATTGAGTCCGACATAGCTGGCGAGATCGTAAAAAAGTTCATCAACAACGGCCAGCCTATCGAGTATGGGCAAGAACTCTTTACCATACGGCCGCGCACATAAACAATTCCCAAACGACTGAGCGAATGTTTAAAAAAATATTAATTGCGAATCGCGGCGAGATCGCTTTGCGAATCATCTGTGCTTGCAAAGAGCTGGGCATTCGCACGGTCGCCATTTACAGTGAAGCCGACCGGAACTCGTTGCATGTGCGTTTCGCCGACGAAGCGATTTGCATCGGCCCTCCGCAGCTTTCGCAAAGTTACTTGAATATTCCTGGAGTCATCAGCGCGGCGGAAATTGCCAACGTGGATGCGATACATCCCGGTTATGGATTGCTGGCGGAGAACGCCAATTTCGCGGAGGTCTGCGAGACCTGCAACATTAAATTTATTGGGCCGCCTCCGGAAGTGACGCGCTTGATGGGAGAGAAAGAAAAGGCCCGCGCGGCCATGAAAAAGGCTGGCGTTCCCATTCTTCCCGGTTCGGAAGGAATTCTTAGCAGCGAAGGCGAAGCGTTGGAATGGGCCGAGCAGGTCGGCTTCCCCGTCATTATTAAAGCTTCTGCCGGCGGCGGTGGACGTGGCATGCGCATCGTCCGCTCAAAAGAGGAACTCCCGGCCTTATTTAAAGCTGCGCAATCGGAAGCTGCGGGCGCCTTTGGGAATGGCGACCTGTACATGGAAAAATATGTGGAGAATCCCCGGCACATTGAATTTCAGGTCCTGGCCGACCAGCACGGAAATGTCGTGAGTCTTGGGGAACGCGAATGTTCCATTCAGCGCCGCCACCAGAAATTGCTGGAAGAGTCGCCATCCACTCAGGTTTCACCGGAGTTGCGGGATGAGATTGGCGGCATCCTGACGAAGACTCTTTCCGAAATCGGCTATATGAATGCCGGCACCATCGAATTTCTGATGGATAAAGACCGAAGACTGTATTTTATCGAGATGAATACCCGCATTCAGGTGGAACATCCGGTCACGGAAATGGTCACAGATGTGGATCTCGTGAAGAGCCAGATTATGATCGCCGCCGACGCTCGCTTACAGGACGTTTTGCAAGGGCCGGTTGTGCCGCGCGGCCATGCGATTGAATGCCGCATCAATGCGGAGCACCCGGAAAAATTCACGCCGTCGGCAGGGAAGATCACAGTATTTAATCCGCCTGGCGGTACCGGCGTTCGCATTGATACAGCTGCTTATGCGGAAGGCGTCATCCCGCCCTACTACGATTCACTGATCGCGAAATTAATTGTGCGCGGCAAAGACCGCACGGAAGCCATCTCCCGTATGCAGCGTGCGCTGGGAATGTTTGTGGTAGAAGGTATTCATACGACGATTCCGCTCCATCGCCGAATCCTCGCCGATCCCGAATTTGTCGCGGGGAAAACTGACACCGGCTTCATTGAGCGTTTCCTGGCTGCGGGCAAAGAGTCGGCGCACGCGAAGTAACTCCATGCTGAAGCTTCCCAGGCTGTACCCAATTCTGGATACAGCGTGTTTCTCCAAAGAAGAAGACCTCTATCAGTTTGCTCACGAAGTGGTCGCAGGCGGCGCGACGATCCTGCAATACCGCAATAAAAGCGGGAATGCTCGCGTGATGCTGGAGCATGCGCAGCAACTGAAACGTATTTGCGGAAATTCCGTGCGGCTGATCATGAATGATCGCGCGGATCTGTGTTTGGCCGCTGATTTTGCCGGATGCCACGTTGGACAGGACGATCTTTCCCCCGAGTCGGTTCGCAGAATTATTGGGAAAGATTTAATGCTTGGAGTTTCCACGCACAATCCGGAACAATTAGAAATTGCGGATCGGTCTCCTGCGGATTATGTAGCCATTGGCCCGGTTTTTCAGACGGCCAGCAAAGAGAATCCGGACCCGGTTGTAGGATTGGACGGAATTCGCCGGGCGCGTGAATTAACGCAAAATCCGTTAGTGGCCATCGGCGGAATCACGCGAATGAATTGCCGCGAAGTGATCGCGGCGGGCGCCGATTCAATCGCCGTGATTGGCGATCTCGTTCGCGAGCCAAAGAAATCCGTTCAGGAGTTTCTTTCTCTTCTCGGCTAGTTTCCGTTTCCTTCTTTTTGGTCGTAAGGTTTCTGCAAATAGCGGCGTGCTTCGTCGAGCGCACCTTGCGTGTTGTCCTTGGTTTGCAAGGCCTGCCGATATTCGTTGGTCGCGCGCTCGCGCTGTCCGGTTACGTCAAAGATCTTGCCCAGCTGCACGTGGCACCAAACTTCGGTCCAGCGAGGTTCTCCGTCGCCATTTAAAGAATCACGATAGGCATTTGCCGCTGCCTGATAGTTATGCTGCGAATAGAAAACTTCGGCAATGCGGTAATGCGCCAGCGAACTATT
Organism: Terriglobales bacterium; assembly: GCA_036491415.1. Classification (GTDB taxonomy): domain Bacteria; phylum Acidobacteriota; class Terriglobia; order Terriglobales; family Acidobacteriaceae; genus JAICKN01. The sequence continues at coordinate 10,841 of DASXCC010000100.1, forward strand.
CTTGCTGATGTCGAGCGCTTTATTAAACTGTTCGAGCGCGCCAGCTAAATCTCCCTGCTGCACCATACCCTGGCCGCGTTGAATGGCGGCGCGCAGTTTTACGTCCTCGGAATTCTTCAAAACGTCATCGTTGGGATCGATGGTGATTTTGCGTGGACGGCCAAAGGTTTCAATCGTAAACGCCGAGTCCGTCCCCACAACATCAATGCGGCGGTCTTCTGTTTTACCGTCGGTATCGATTCTCAGGTCAATCGGCATGCGGAACAAGTCCAGGTCCTGTGTGATTTGGCCGACGACGCGAAACCCTTTATTGCTGCCGACTCGATAAATCGTATATTTCGCCTGGAATTCCGGAGCGCCAGTGGAATCGAGCCATTGGGTGAAGAACCAGCGGAGTTGGTCGCCGTATACCTGCTCGCACAGAGCCTGAAAATCGCTCACAGAAGCGGATTTGCCCGCGAAGCTTGTGGCGAACTGCCGCATGACCTGGTTGAATTTCTGGTCGCCCATCACCCAGCGGAGCATATGCAGGATCATCGCTCCTTTGTCGGTTTCAAGCGATTGAAACTCAGGCGAGAACATATCCAACTTCGCAGCGCTGCCCAGCGGAACGGTGTCATAAGCCAACGCGCCGACGGACATATCTTTTACGGCTTCTTCGAGCGCGGCGGAACCGGCCGCTTGCTCGATATAGAGAGCTTCCGAGTAACGAGCGAAGCCGTCACTCAACCACCAATCCGTACGCGATGCTGGGCTTACCGAAACCCCCCACCATTGGTGCGCAATGCTATTCGCCAACAAGCGGTAATTTACTTTTGGCGTTACCGACCGGTTGGCAAGCGCTGCCAGTTCCGGCGCCCATGCTTGGGGGACCGTATCGTCTGGCAATTCGACTACGCGCAAAGTGTTCGAAGGAGCTATGCCGTAGAGCGTAATGAAATAGGTGAATTCTTTGATTGCCGCATCGGCATAGGTGGAAGCAAGAGCCTGATGTGCAGGCTTAAAGAAGACATGAAGGTTTACGCCGCCTTCATCGGTTTTATATTCCTGGAAAATTCCGGCGACAATGGTCCCAGGAAAACTTGGTTTGTCCCAGGAGAAGCTGAAAGTTTTGGTAAGAGCGGAAGATCCTTTTTTCGTTGTATCGGCGACGGTTTCTTTTCCGCTGCCGATCACCAGCATATGCGCCGGAACCGTAACGTTAATGGTCGCGGTAAAGCGGTTGATGCCATATCCATTGACCGGGAACCAACGGCCAGCATAAAGAAGATAGCTGGTATCGTCGTCGATGTTCGCCAGTTTTAATCCCGGCACCGGGCTGTCGTCAGCGGAGCTTAACTCACCACTGTATTCAAAGGTCAGACTTGTCGAAGAGCCCTTCGCCAGAGGAGTTGGCAACTGTACACGCACGGTAGAGTTCTGCGCGATGCGCTCGGCATCCAGAGATTTATTGTTGGCGTCGGTCACCTTGGTGATGCGCAATGCGTTGTGCAATTCAAAACTTACCGCATTCAGGTCTTCCAAGGCTGTGAAGGTGACCTTGGCCTTGGCCGTAATCTGATGGGCGTGAGGATTCAGTTCCGCATCGATTTTGTAGTCGTCCACACGCAGACGCAGCTTATCGTTTCCGGCCGATTGAGCCAGCGCATAGGAAGCAAAAAGGATCAAAAATGCTGTGGAAGCAAGAAAGGCCCTAAACCGGGGCCGTGCCGGAAATGTCATTGAAGGACTTTCTCCTGAAAATCACCAATATTTGTATGATGAAGATTGTTACTTAAAAGATGCTGACGGACAAGGGGCCTGCATTTTATGTACTTACGAGTTCACAGCCACAGATCCGGAAACCCGCTTTTGCAGCATGTTCAGTATGATTTCTGCTGCCTTTTCCGCCGGATGAACTGTGTTTCCCAGCGGGCCCTGTAGCGCCGTTTTGACGCCAACGATATCTGCAAGCATTTTCACACGGGGCGGCCCATCGGGCAGGATTTCACGAATTTTTGACACCACGTTCGCCGCAGTGAAGTCGTGCTGGATGAGTTCCGGAACGATCCTTTCTCCTGCAATCAGGTTCACCATCGCAAAATGCGGCACCTTTACGGTGGACTTTCCCAATAAATACGTGAGCTTCGAAACCCGATACACCATGACGAATGGAAGTCCCAGCATGGCCGCCTCCACCGTGGCCGTTCCACTGGCAATGATGCCAGCCCGGGAATGATAAAGCGCGGGCAAGGATTCCGGGACTGGATAGATGTTGGCGGCATTTCCTATAAAAGTGAAAATGAAACCGCGATCCAATGTAGGGGCAATGGGAAGCAGAAATTCGTAGTCGTTTCCGAGCATGCGTACGGATTCGAGCATCGCCGGCAGGTTCATGCGGACCTCCTTCATGCGGCTGCCGGGCATGATGGTGATCCATTGCTTGGCGGGATCTAATTTTTGCTGATGGGCATAGTCCCCCCGCGAGATGGATGGCGGTGGCAGTTCACTTAAAGGATGCCCGACGAACGTCGTGTTTACGCCGCGATCACGATAGAACTTTTCTTCAAAGGGGAAAATGACGAGCGCTTGATCCACATAATCGCGCAGCAGTTTTACCCGTCCCTGCCGCCACGCCCAGAATTGCGGACACACGTAATACACTACTGGGATTTTGCGCTTGTGCATCTCGCGTGCCACGCGCCAATTAAACGCC
>DASXCC010000101.1:0-7517 GCA_036491415.1 Terriglobales bacterium
CGAATGCGGTCGCCGGGAATGCCTACTACTCTTTTTACAAAATGCTGGGTGGGATCCACCGGATATTTGAAAACGATGATGTCGCCACGTTGCACTGCCCGATAAGGTACGAGAGGAATAGATGGATTCGATCCGTAGCAGAGTTTATCCACCAGCAGATAATCGCCGACAAGCAGCGTGTTCTCCATCGAGTCCGAAGGAATTTGAAAAGCTTGAACTACAAAAGTGATCGCAAAAATTGCGATGATGATGACGATGAGCAGGGATTGAATGAGCGACGACGTATCAGAAGGATGTTTTACGGCGATGGGCGTTGCCGGCGGTGGGTGCAAGGCTGGGGCCGTGGTGTTCAAATTATCCCCGCCCCCTGGCCTGCGGACTGCTTACTTCCTGATTTTGTTGCGGCGCATTTTGTTGCGTCGCGAGATATTCCAGGACCTGGCGGGCTGCGTCTTGTTCAGCGCTCTTTTTCGTAGGACCTTCGGCGCGGCCCACAAACTCAATTGCATTTCCAGGGCGTGCGCGCAGTCGCGCCTCCACAATAAAAGTTTTGTTGTGATCAGGCCCATGTTCTTCCACGAGATCATAGGACAATTGTGACCGTCCGCCGGCTTGCAAGGTTTCCTGCAGAGAGGATTTGAAATCGTTGAGCCGTACGCCCGGGCCTTCTTGCAGGACTTCCAATTCCGGCGTGACAATGTGCATAAGGATGATTTTGCGGGCGGCATCAAAACCGGAATCCAGATAGACCGCAGCCAGGACCGCTTCGAGAGCGTCCGCGAGGATGGTGGTTTTTTGGCGTCCGCCGCTTTTTTCCTCGCCACGGCCAAGACGAAGAAATTTTCCCAATCCAATCTTTTGGGCGGAGCGCACCAGGTGCTTCTCGCTGACGAGATGGGCGCGAAGCTTGGAAAGTTCCCCCTCGTGGAAGTGAGGGAAGCGGTGGAACAATTCTTCCGTCGTTACCAGCGAAAGAACAGCATCGCCAAGGAATTCGAGTTGCTCATTGTCGGAGACGCGCTGGTTCGGCGCAACCGTAGTTTCAGCTTCCCTGGCATGGGATGTGTGAGTGAGCGCCTGCTGCAATAACTCAGGACGGGAAAAGTGGTGTCCTATGATCTCCTCGAACCCCGAGTTTTCCCTTGTTTTCATCACAGCAATGACGCCAAATTCGCTTATTGCGGTTTTGTTGGTGTGGTTGTGCCGCTTGCCGGAGGAACACTTCCCCCGGTGAGTTGCGTAAGCCGGTCGCGCTCTTTACGCGCATAATCGCCAACGGTTGTATTTTCCTGGGTCATTTGTACAGCTTTGCTCGCCTGCTCCAGGGCCTCGGGATATTTCTTCTGATTGTCCATCGACAGCGCCAATCGCAAAATTACGATTGGATCTGGTTGAGAAGGGAAGGCATCGATGGATTTTTTGTAATAGTCCTCCGCGTCCACGAAATTGCCCTTCTTGAATTGGACCGTTCCCAGGAAGGAGTAAGCCGTGGAACGAATGTAGTTCTTGTATTGATCAATGCGGTCCTGTGGAGTGCCCGCCGGCACAGCGATGTCAGTGTCCACGGTTTGCAGCGCGTGTTGCGCGTCTTTCATGGCTTCATCGTATTTCTGGTCTTTGTCGAGATCGTTGTCGCCCGTAGTGTCCACGATCCCCTGGCTCACAGCCATCAACGCGTCGGGCTGATCGGGATCAATCGCGAGAACTTTTCTCCCCATGGCTTCCATCTTGGCGCTATTGTTCGCCTGTTGATAGCCAGCGACATCGGTCTCGTATAAGAGGATTCGCAATTCGCTGTCAGGGAATTTCGCGGCGAAGTCATCGGCAGCTTTTTCCAAAGCGGCGGGATCATTGGCTGTGGCTTTGGCTGCGTTGAAGGCATCGAACTCCGGCTGTGTTTTGGCTTGAGGGGGAGTTTTCCCTTGCGGCTGCCTGGCCGCTGTTCCTGGTGTGCCTTGCGCAGGAGCTGCCTGCGTGGCTCCGGCGCCTGGTGTGCCTGAATTGGGGGTGCTCGTTTGTTGTCCGGCAGCGAAAGATGCTAATGCCAGCACCACGATCGAAATGCGAGCTCGCTTCATCCTGTCTCCTTGATGCAATCTCAAATGAATTGCAATCTCAATCCAAAATATTTTATTGCGCGTGATGCGGCGTGTAAGGCTTATCGATGCCGCTTTGGGCGGCCAGCTTTGCTTCGGGCAAGTTGGCGCTTGCCGTCAGCGCTGCACGATAATGCTCCACCGCTGTCGCGCGATCATCCTGCAAATCAAAAATTCTTCCCAAATAAATATGTGACCAAGCCAACAGACGCGGCTCCTGCGCCACTTCCACGGTGTGGAGGAAGTAGTCCTGAGCACCTTTGATGTCTTTTGACATGATGGCGGCGCGGGCCAGCACAAAATAGGCGCGTGCCGGGTCGTTAGTCTTGTCGGCCAGCGCTTGCTGGGCCAATTTCTGCGCGCTGTCCGGGTCCCCTTCGGAAAGTTTTTCTTCCGCGGTTGACAGTAACTTTGCCTGCGGAGGCGGAGGGGCCGACAAATTCATTACGTCAGGGGCGGCGGACGTAGCGAATTGGAAATGCGCTAACTCCAGTTCGTGCGCTTCACGGCCGGGATTGATTCCTTCCAGCATCTTAGGAAATGCGAGCCGGAAGCCAGTAGGACTCTTTTCAAACTCGACCAACTGATCATAAAAATAACGAGTGAGCACGAAACCTTGTTTCGCGGAAGCTTCGATGGCGCTGTCGCGCTCTGTCTCCGGGTCCTTCTTCGAGCCCGAAGTGCGAATTTCTACCGCACGAATCAGGCACTCGACGATCAGCAACCCCGCATCATCTTTATAGCTCTGGTCCATGGGGGCAGCCTTCACCGCCTGGAGCAGTGGCGACATATGTTGCATTTCACCCGGGTACTTCAGGGAGAAGGGATCAAGCAGGTAGTGCAAATACGCGTGCCGGATCTGATCAAGCTTCAAAGAGTTGTCAGTTCCCGGCGAAATGATGACGTAATAATCCGCGCCATAAGTACGGGCGTTCACCTGCGAAGGCGCGCCCATTGGTTCAATGAAGACCGAGAACTCATGTCCCGGCGCTCCCGCCTGCGGAATCTTGAGATAAATGCCGGCGTCAAAAAGAATTTTCGAGACCGAATCGTGATAGCGGTCGATCAAGTCCACATATTGCTGGCGATGCTTCTTCAGAATGTTATGCAGTCCCGCTTGTTCGTAGAAAGTCTGTAGGAGCGGGGCGAAAGGCAGCAGAGGAGCGGCGTCGGGAGGTGTATCGACTTCCTTCGCTTTGGCTGTGAATTGCGGCGGTGGGCCTAAAAACAACGCAACAGAAATGAACTTTGCCAACGTGCGCGCTGGATCGGGGTCCTTATGGTCGTTGTAAAACTGGCACATTCCGTCTTGTGCGGCTTTTGCCCCTTCGCTTGCCTTTACAGCGTCGGCAATGTCATTGCGAATTTGGCTCCGAACCGGATTCGAGATGTTTAGGTCGTAGTCGTATCCGCAGGAATTGATCGCTGCGACGACCGAGAATAATGTTTCATTGCCGTCAAGAACGGCGGGCGAATTAGACTGAGCAAACGAACTTTGCGCCAGGACGCAGAATGCCGCGTTCAACAGAACCAAAATTTTGCGAAACAGGAGGCCTCCTAAAGCAGGCGGGTAAATGGAACTAACTAAGTCTAAGGGCTTCCGTAACGAGGGTCAAACCTGGAAATACAAAACTCCAGCCCTACGCCAAAAATCAGGGCTGGAGCCGTAAGAGAAAATTATCCACGTACGTTGATCTTCGAGAATGACAACACCGCCCGTCCCGCAGTCGGACGGCCCAGGAAGGTTGCCGGGCGGAACGTGGTGAAGATCAGCATGTTCTTTACGTCGGTCGGCAGGTCTTTGGATCCATTCGGATCAGAAAGAACGCGATAGTCGTCCACGCGTCCCGTTGGTCCAATGAAGGCTTCGATCACCAGAGAATCGCTGTTAATGGAATCGGTGTTCATGCCAAATGCCGCCTGTTGGAACTCGGGAGCTGTGTTCCTCAACATGACGTCGCTCCCACTGTTCGCCTGCAACGGGACGGCAAATGAACCCATCAGGACCACGAATACAGCAACCGTCAAAACCAGCCCCGCAGTGGCCGGAACCATAAAGTTGCGAACAGTATTCTGAAAACGCATTTGCAGCCCTTCGAGTACAGGCTGCTTGGAACGGGAAATCTCTCGGGAAATCGCCAGCCGCATTTTCAAGCTGACGTCCGCCGAAGCTTTTCTTCGTCCCACAGTCGAAAGCAACTTTTGCGTCTGCCGCAGCAGGCGATATTCTTCCTCGCATGCCGAGCAGTCTCCAAAATGCCGTGACAGCTCATGCATCTGCACGCCGCTGATCACTCCGTCCAGGTAAGGCGAGAAAAGCAATTTTGCTTGGGAGCAGTTCATGATGCCACCTCGGCTTCTCGGCGGGTTGCACAATTTCGGGCATCCTTTGTTTTTGCGCCGGGATGTTTTACAGAGATATTCAACTGGGGTTCGAGTTCCCGCATGTATGAAGTAAGCTTGCGCTTCAGTACATCGCGTCCGCGAGTCAGCCGCGATTTCACGGTCCCGAGAGTCACTCCGGTAATTTCTGCAATCTCTTCGTAGGACATTTCTTCCAGATCGCGCAAAACGACGGTCGTCCGGTACGGTTCGGAAACTTTGCGAAGTTCTTGTTCCACCCGGGCCCGTATTTCTTCGTGGGCCATATTTTCAAATGGAGACTCCGCTTGGTCCACGAGTAGATCTTTCAATTCCAGGCCAGAATCCGAATCGCACTCGCCGATAGGCGTTTCAATAGAGGTCTCTTGCGCCTTGTGCCGGAACCACCAGCGCTTCCGGTTGGAAGCTTCGTGGATGGCGATCCGGTACATCCAGGTCTTCAAACTGGACTCACCGTGGAAGTGCTTCATGCCGCGGAAAACTTTCAGGAACACTTCCTGCGTGGTATCAGCGGCGTCCGTGGGATCGGAAATAATGCGATAGATGAGGCTGTAAATCGGTTGATGGAATTCACCGATGAGCCGGGCATAAGCTTCTTCGGAGCCAGCCTTCAGTTCCGCGACAATCGCGGATTCCTGGACACGAACTCCTAGTGCACTCGCTAAATCTGCCAAGGTGGTAGCCCCCGCCATAGCTCTCATGGCGTCACCCCCATTATAGGTTTTTCTAAGTTTATGGCCCATAGAATTCATAAGGCCTAAACCCTTGCAAATCACCTATCTGCAAACATAGACCCCAACAGGGCTCGCAGGGTTCCTGAATTTTTTACTTTTTGAATCAAATAGTTTACCGAAGGGAAAACAAGAGAAGAGGTTAGTGCGACTGCGGATTAGGCTGAGCGGCGGGCGTGGAAGAATTCGTCGCAGGCGTTGTAGCTGGTTTTGTCGTTGTTGACGCAGGCTTCGGAGCCGGCTTTTTCTTCTTCTTTACTGCAGGTGTGGACTTCTTGGACGTATCGTCATTGTCCACGACAACTTTCTGCTGCTGTTTCTGGGCCAGGGCGGTTTGCGCCGTTTGCAGCGCGCTTCGTAGATGTTTCAACTCCGCATCTTTGGCAGTGGCGAGATCGTTCATGCGATCCCCGAGATTCCGCCGCGATTGATCGAATTGGCTGAGGTCGTTGTCCAACGATTGAAAATCGTCCTTCGAACCAAACGCTCCGGCTGATTCCGCGACCGAACTAAAGACGTCATACAGTGCGCTCAAATTCCGGTACAGCTTGAACGTGACCGCCAAATCTTCCGGCGAAGCGCGTAGTTGATTGATGATCTCCGGCAGCGCCGACTGAAGATTTTTTTCGATGGATTCCGTGTTTCCTTGTGTCTGTCGGCGCGTGTTGGCGTCAATCTTCCATTTATCGATGCGCAGCTTTGCGAGATCGACTTGCGTAGTTTGACTGGTTTGTTCCAGTTGCGACAGCAGCCCGTTCAGCTGATTCATGGATGCATACGACACGGGCGTCGGCATCTCCGGAGCGTCTTGTGCGATGGCATTGGCTACCAGAACGGAACCGAGGAGCGTAGCGGACAGCATCAGTCGGGTTGGTCTTATAAAACGCAAGATCATTAGGATACTCGTTTCCATATTTTTCGCAACGTCTGGAAGTACGTTTGACTATCGATAGCATGTGGGCGAAAATGAACTCGGTAGTTTCCCATCCTTATTTTCTACGTGGGCCTGTGGCGCAGCTGGGAGCGCGCTTCCATGGCATGGAAGAGGTCGTCGGTTCGATCCCGACCAGGTCCACCATATTTTCAACTGTTTACAAACTTCCCGACCAAGTTATTGGTAGCGAATTGGTAGCAAATTTTTCTGGGCGCTCCTTTCTGTTCTTTTTGACCCGCACTTTTCTCCGCAGTTCCTGGTTGATGGAATCGACCGTAGCCTGCACGCCTTCCGGAATTTCCTGCATGTAAACATCGGTCGTCGTTGCTGCTCGAGAGTGCCGCAACAAACCCTGCACATCCTTCACTGTCCCTTTCTTTTGGGCCAGCGTCGCTATCGAACGGCGAATGATCTGAAAGATACCTGTGCCGCTACTTCGAATTTCTTCTGAACCATTTTTCCAGTCTTTTCTTGATCTTTTCCGAAAGGAAATCCACTATGCGTCCACACGGGCAAATAAAACTCGGATTCTTTCCCCTGCCAGTTGCGGAAGCCAAGAGACTCAGAAGTTGGTTGAACTGTAAACATGCGGTCATGCCAGCATGATTTCATCGAGAAGGCCGCTATTAACGTCGTAGACGAAACCGCGAATCCGAATACTTTTGGGAATCCAAGGATGCGTAGCTAGCTTTTGTAACTGGTGCCGGACATTTTCTTCGATGTGTTGAAACGCATAAAAGAAGGCGGGGGCAACTGCGGCTGTTCCGGCAGAATTCTGGATTCTGACGCGTAAGTCTTCTTCACTGGTATGCATCAAACCACAATCAGTGTGATTGATCACCATGAATTCTTCGCTGCCTAGAAGATAATGGGACACCAGTAGTGAGCGCAGAGTATCATCCGTAACAATGCCGCCGGCATTGCGAATGATGTGAGCGTCCCCAGTCTTCAAACCTAGTGTACGAATAGAGAGACGAGTGTCCATGCAAGTGAGCACGGCGAGTTTTCGCTTAGGGCGTGGTGTCAGTTCGCGGAATTCATGCGTGTGAGAGTAAATCTTGTTCGCTACGAGAACCTCGTCGATCACTGCCATGCTATTTATCTTAACCCAGGCTCACGTTCATAAGCATGACGCTATTCCGCCGTGCGGCGGAATGCGGGTGAATAACCTCCCAACACCAGCATCTTTAATCAAATATTTGCAGACCTCTATAAGCGTTTAGTTGAGGCTAGCGAGATCTTCTGTTCTTCCACCCCATCGCTCTGGGGAAGGCGCGGTGAGGCGCACTTCTTCGAATACCGTGCGAGCCCTGTGCAAGGCTTCGCCGACGTTGGCGCATAGGTTTTGGCTTCCTACATGCTGTTCGAATTCGG
>DASXCC010000102.1:0-22702 GCA_036491415.1 Terriglobales bacterium
GCTTCGAGCGCAGGCAGATAATCAGGATTCATCGCCAACGCCTTGTTCAACGACGCAAGCGCTTCGTGATTTTTCTGCGATCCTTCGTAAGCGAGACCCTGAAACAGCCACAGTCTCGGATCGCGCGGCGATTGTTTCAACGCGGGTTCGAGCAATTGCAACACGCGCGCGAAATCTTGCCCGCGCAATGCCATTTGAATTTCCTGCAGGGAATTTTGCGCAGGAGCGCCCTGCGCGAATCCGGAAACAGAAAACAGTAAAGCCAATATTAGAGTTGCGGATTTTTCCCAAGCAGGCATGCGGCCACGAATCAGAATTTCACCTCTATCTTACGTCCATCGAATTCTGCGTGGCGAACTGTATCCTGCAACTTCACTTCAATTTTGCGCTTAGTTGGAGACAACATGCGCGAGCCATTCGCCAAGTGCATCGTGAGAGTGCGTTGCTCATCGTTCCAATCCATCTGCACCCCCATCCAATCGCCCTTGCGATAATTGAATGACCGGCCGTCGTCTTCGTACAACGAGAACGAACCATCAGCGCCTGGATAAATCGTAACCGAAAGCGGCGCGTCGGATTTCTCTTCCACAAATTGTTTTACCGGGCCCAAGGGAAGAACAGCTACGGCACTCACGTAGATGGGAATGGTTTCCAGATCGACCGGCTTGGTCACTTCGCGGCCTCCATCCACAGGTTCATTCGTCCAGAAGTCGTACCATGTTCCTTTTGGCAGATACACCTTCCGCGATTTCACTCCCTGCTCAAAAACCGGAGCGACGAGAATGTCCCCGCCCCACAAATACACATCACTGCACGCTACCGCTCTCGGATCATCCGGATAATGCAGCCACAGCGCGCGCATGATCGGCATGCCCGTAAGCGAGCACTCGCGCACCGCGCTATACAAATAAGGAAGCATGCGATAACGCAGCTCTAAATATTTTCGACAAATAGGTTCGACACGCTCATCATGCAACTGACTGGCATCGGGGGTGCCCGCGCCATCGTAACTGCGAATCTCCACCGGCCCAGGATCGCCGGTGTTCCATCCCCAAGGCAGGCGCAGCTTCCATGTACGCCCGTGGCAACGGAACAACGTGCAGAAGGCCCCGAATTGAAACCAGCGCAGGTAAAGCTCGGCAGTAAATTCTTTCGTCGGAACAAAACCGCCAATGTCCGTCCCCCAATATGGAATCCCCGTCAACGCCGTGTTGATGGCGATGGGAACATGCGTCTTCAGCGTCTCCCACAACGAGAACACATCGCCCGACCATAAGAAGGAGGCGAACCGTTGCATTCCCGCATAGCCATTACGATGCAGCGCATACGGCCGTTCATTCGGACGATCAATCTGCGGCCCTTCCCAATACATGCGATTGCGCGTCAACCGCGACTTGATGTTGAGCGGATCACCTTCGTCCGGCCACCAACCGTCAACACCTTCCGCAAAAACTTTGCGATGCGCATCCCAATAGCAGCCTGCTTCAGCTTCATCAAAGCGAGTGACGTTGCAGGGATCATGCGCGCGCCCGTTGAGTTCGTCAGACAAAATCACCGCGTGCAGTACAACTTTGAAATGATCGTCATGAAGATCGGAAATCATCTTCTCGTGATCCGGAAAGACTTTGGTGTTCCAGGAAAATGATCCATTTTCCGTATTCCAGCCGGAAGGACAAAATCCGGTGCTCAAATAAATGAGCGCGTCGCAGGGCAGCTTCTTTTCGCGAAAGGTTTTCGCCTCGTTCAAAATTTCTTCGCGGCTGGTCAGCGTGCGGTGCGACTGCTGGAATCCTAAGCTCCACAACGGAGGCAGCTCTGCATGGCCCGTAAGCCGTGCATATTCAGCCATGATGATTTTCGGATCGCTCGACCCGACAAAGAAAATATCCAGCGGAAAAGGATGGTCGGCGGCAACAGGAGTGAATTTGCTTTCATCGCCGGTGAAATCAAAAGTCCCGTAAGGCTGATGGATGAACATCGCCCAGCCTGAGGTGCCAATCAACCAGGGAATCGCCACGCGCGCGCCGTGGGTGCGCAGTTTGTATCCGCCCTGGCCGTTGCCCATCTCGTCGGTGGAACCGCGGCGATCAAACTGGGGGCCGCCTTCGCCTAATCCCAATAAAGGTGCGTCTCCCGTTTCGAAGCTCAATACACCGCTGCTTTCATCTGCTTTCAACTTCTGCAGCGGCTTACCTTCTGCGGAGGTAATCGTGAAGGCTAAAGGATCATGAAAGACGGCAACATTCAAATTGCCGCTACGCACCGAACCCGTCGCCGACTGTGCTCCCAATTTTTTAGCTGGAGTTCCCCATGTTTCCTGCACCAGCGATCCATCGGATGCAATCGCAGCCACGTGACCGTCTTTTACCGGAAGAACGCTCAACCTTACCGTATGCGGGCTGATCGTCGCAATTTGGATTTCGAGATTCCCCGCACTCGACATAACCGTTTGCGCGAAGAGGTTGGTTCCCCGGGGCAAAATCATTGCTGCCGACGCAGCGCCCATAGCTTTTAAAATTTCTCTCCGATTACGTTTCATGCGTGTTGATCGCAGTCCTCGTGAACGCCGATTGTGGGTACGAATTTTGATTGGGCTTGGTCGCGAAAATTGCCGGAACGGCAGCGAAAAACCAGGCAACTAATTGTAAGTCACAAAATCGAGAAAACGTTTAATTTCTGTTAGACTTTTTTGCATATCTCGGTGGGATAAAATCATCCTAGTCGAGCTCTTTTTTCGATCCATTTTGGATGAAAATCACCCGCCGTACTTTCGTCCTAACTTCGATGTTAGCCTCCGCTTCGGGCGCGATTGCCCAAGTCGCAGAGCGCAGTGTAAAAGCCCAGGCGAAGCCGCCCGCTTCCGGCCGTCCCTTTGAAACAAACTTTGTGGATATCGCGCAGCAAGCGGGATTGATTCAGCCGGTCATCTACGGCGACCCCAACAACACCGAATACATTCTGGAAGCCGTCGGCTGCGGTTGCGCTTTTCTTGACTACGACAACGATGGATGGATGGACATCTTCATGCTTGGCGGTAAGCGCCTGAACGGAACGCCCGACGGAGCAACCAATCGCCTTTACAAAAATAATCGCGACGGCCGCTTTACCGATGTAACCGAAAAAGCCGGCTTGCATAATGTGGGATGGGCGGCTGGAGTATGCGTCGGCGATTACAACAATGACGGTTTTGAAGACATCTTCTGCAGTTATTACGGTCAGAACAAACTTTATCGCAATAACGGCGACGGCACGTTTACTGACGTCACCGAAAAATCTGGATTGTTGAGCAGCGCCGTTCGCTGGGGCGCAGGCTGCACCTTTTTGGACTATGACCGCGACGGCAAACTCGATCTGTTCGTTTCAAACTATCTGCAATTTGATAAAGACCATGTGCCTAAACCCGGTGGCGCCTGCAACTGGAAAGGTGTTCCTGTAGAGTGCGGACCGCGCGGATTGCCCACCGCATACCACTCGCTCTACCACAACAACGGCGACGGCACATTCACCGATGTCAGCGAGAAGGCTGGCATCTCACAGCTGCGCGAGAGTTATGGGCTTAGCGTAGTAGCCGCCGACTTCGACAACGACGGTTGGCCGGACATTTTTGTCGCCTGCGACTCCACACCCAGTCTGTTGCTTATGAACAATCATGACGGCACTTTCCGCGAGGAAGGCGTATTGCGCGGCGTTGCCCTCAGCGATGATGGAATGGAACAAGCCGGCATGGGAATCGGCATTGGCGATTACAACCTCGACGGTTCGCTCGATCTGTTCAAAACCCACTTTGCCGACGACACAAACGGACTATTCCGCAACGATGGCAAAGGGAATTTCGACAACACAACACTCACCGCGAAAATCGGCGTGGAAACACATTACATATGCTGGGGCGCGGGTATTGTGGATCTCGACAACGACGGATGGCCCGATCTTTTTATGGTCACGGGCACGGTCTATCCACAGATTGAAAAACAGCTTCCACATTACCCAAAGCTCACGCCGCGCGTGATCTTTCGCAACCTGGGAAACGGAACTTTCGAAGAATTGAGCGAAGAGGCCGGCCCGGGCATCGCCGCAAAACACTCCAGCCGTGGATGCGCTTTTGGCGACTTCGACAACGATGGCGACCTCGATATTCTCATTGTCAATCTCAATGAACCGCCGTCGCTTCTTCGCAATGATCTTCCTCACCATGATCCTCACACCCGTCATTGGCTCAAGCTGAAGTTGCTGGGCACAAAATCAAACCGCAGCGCGATCGGTGCGCGCGTCGTTGTGCATTATGGAAAGAAAGTTCAGGTGCAGGAAGTTCTGAGCCAGTCGAGTTTCTTTTCCGTCAGCGACAATCGGTTGCACTTCGGCTTGGGCGATGAAAAAATCGCGGACGTGGAAATCCGTTGGCCGAGCGGCCTCGAAGAAAAATTCAAGGCCGTCCCCGCTGATCAAATCCTGGTCGTAAAAGAAGGAAGCGGCATCGTCACCGGCACCGCGTGGTCGCAGGCCTTTACGCCTAAGACCTGATTCGCACCCAAATTTTCTTCGGATCGCGCGCTTCTAGTACATCTGTACCATGTGGGATTGCCGAGAATTGGATACCTTCGCTAGTTTCTGGAGTAAAATACCCAGTAAACGTTTGCTGATTTTGCCAGATTTACGTCTCGCAGCCTTCGGCAAATTTGCAATAAAACGCAGTCATTTTTCCTTTAGGTTCTGCCCTGTGCGGACTTTCTTTTCCACTGGCGCGGATTTCAGTGGCGTCTCCCTTCAGACGCGCGCGCATGCACATACCAAACACACATTGCATGAGGTGATCCATGGGCTCTAAACAAGATAACTCTAAGCAAGACAAGACGATTCAAGATAAAACAATTCAAGATAAAAACGAAAAGAACGTTTCTCGCCGCAGATTTCTCACGGCTGCAGCCACCACCACAGCAGCTTCTTTTCTTGCGCGTCCAGCGTTTTCGTTTGCGCGAGGCAATCCCGCCGCAAATCCGCTCGCTGCATTTTTTGATGACAACGCCTCTGGCGGTTCCCTTTTACCGTGGCGCGACCAGGGCGTTCTGAATACTTCCAACTCACCGTATGCGAAATTGCACAGCGTTCCCGTTCGCGCTGTCACCATTCAAGACGGATTCTGGTCTAAACGCCGCAAGACGAACGTCGACAGCAGCATTCCTTCCATGCGCGTTCAACTCGAAGAGCATGGACGCATGGACAACTACCGTCGCCTCGTCGGCAAAAGTTCCGAACCGCAAAAAGGCCCGTTCTATTCCGACTCCGACATTTACAAATGGATGGAATCGGTGGGATGGGCGCTTCAATCGGGGGATCAGCCGGAACTACACAAAGTCACCGACTCGATGATCAAGGAAGTCGTCGCCATTCAAGAACCCAGCGGATATCTGAATACTTACTTCCAGGGAGACCATGTCGCCGACCGGATGACGCCGCACATGCAGGAAGTCGGCCATGAAATGTATTGCCTCGGTCACATGATCCAGGGCTCAATCGCTTACTATCGCGCGACTGGCGATCCTACGCTGATGAACGCAGGCATGAAGTTTGTGGATGACTTCGTGATTCCGAATTACGGGCCGGGCGCGAACCAGAAGCCCATCATCTCCGGTCATCCGGAAATTGAAATGTCGCTCATCGAGCTCTATCGCACGACCGGCAAGCATCAATACGTGGACCTCGCGGGATACATTCTGCACGGCGATGAACGCGCCCACATCGAACCGCGCGCCATCGTTTATATGTTCTGCGGCATTCCATTCACTTCTCGTACCAAACTGGAAGGGCACGCCGTGCGCGCCATGTACGCCTGCTGTGGTGCCACGGACTACTATCTCGAAACCGGCGACCAGTCTTACTGGAAGACGTTGAACACGCTTTGGGAAGATTTGTCGAAGCGGCAAATATACATCACCGGCGGCGTCGGCGCGCGCGGTGCTGGAGAAGCTTTCGGCGAGGCCTACGAACTTCCTAACGCGCAAGCCTATGGAGAAAGCTGTGCGGCCATCGGCAACATGATGTGGAACTGGCGCATGCTCGCGGCCAGCGGCGAAGCGAAGTTCACCGATGTCATTGAACGCGCGCTCTACAACGGAATCAACTCCGGCATGTCGCTTGATGGAACCACATATTGCTATCGCAATCCGCTGGCGTTCGATCCGACCGCATTTGACGGATTCCGCGGCAGCCCGAACATTCGCAATCCCTGGTATGACACGACTTGCTGCCCGCCGAACCTGGAGCGCACCTTCGCGGCCCTGCCCGGCTATTTCTATAGCACCAGCAAAGACGGCGTATATGCCCATCTGTATGACAATTCTCTGCTCGACTGGCGCCTGGAAAATGGAACGCCATTAAAGATCGAGCAGAAGACAAATTATCCGTGGAGCGGCGAAGTGAAAATGACGGTGACTCCGGCGCAGGCGACGGACTTCACTTTCTACGTCCGCATTCCTCAGTGGGCTAAAGGTGCGAAAGTTGCCGTCAATGGCCGTTCCATCGAAGACGTAAAGGCCGGTCAATATCTGCCCATCAAGCGCAACTGGAAACCCGGCGACACTGTTGCCCTGAATTTCCCCATGACGGCGGAAGTCGTCGCGTCGAATCCTCGCGTGGCGGAAGATGCAGGCCTAGTAGCCGTGCGTCGCGGCCCGGTGATCTACTGCATGGAGCAAATGGATCAGCCAAGCGGCACGGTGCTCTCGGATATTTCCGTTCGTGTGAGCGGACAATTTGAGAACGAATATGACGGCAAACTTTTGGATGGTATTGTCGTTCTGCATCAGACGGGGACTTCTTCGGAAACTCCCTCCGCGGATGAAGCGCTCTACGCTCCCATGAGTCCAAGCGCTCCGAAGACGCGGGCCACCAAGCTCACCATGATTCCGTATTACGCGTGGGCCAACCGTGAGCCAACGCCGATGCAGGTCTGGTCGCGCTACTCCCGCACATAACCAACAACGCTTGCGGCAGGTGAATTGTGACAACACAACTGAACTACAATTCACCTGCACCATCTTGTACTTCCGGCTAATATGTTTTTCAAACGTGCCTGCCTATTGGCCGCGCTCTTTCTACTCGTAGTCAGCGTTTCCCGCTCGGGACGCGGCCAGTCCAGCGTTTCTTCTTTTGCTGAATCGACTTCGGCTTTTGCTAAATCGAATGCGGCGGTTCATCCAGCTTCGCAAAACTCCAGCACGCAATTGAATGAACCAACCGGTGCGGACCGTTGCATCGTATGCCACCGCGCCGAAGTGGAAGGATACGCGCGCTCCGCCATGGCGCACTCTTTGCGCCGTGCGGACCATGAACCTGACGGCACGGTGAATACGCCGGACACAATCATTACCATGCATTCTTCGTCCGAAGGTTATTGGCAGACTTTACAAAGTGGGGGAGAGACAAGCAATTACCACATTGATTACGTCATTGGCTCCGGCGATCACGCTGCGGGATATCTGCTTGATCTCGATGGCCATCTTTTTCAATCGCCTGTTGCGTATTACAAAAGCCGCCACGCATATGACCTCGCCCCCGGATATGAAGGCAAGCCGAATCCTGATTTCACGCGCCCGGTAGTCGATGGCTGTGTCTTCTGCCATTCAGGCACTCCGCTGCACATTGAAGGAAGCACCAACCGGTACCGCTCGCCTCCGTTTTCCGCGGAGGCCATCACCTGTGAGCGCTGTCATGGCCCTGCCGACGAACATCTGAAAGATCCTCGCGCCGGAAACATTGTGAACCCGGCGAAGCTCGAACGGGCCGCGCGCGATAGCGTGTGCGAGCAATGTCATTTACTGGGTGTGGCGCGAGTCTTAAATCCGGGAAAGAACTTCAGCGACTTTCAAGTTGGCGAACCGCTGGAAAATACCTTCTCTATTTATTGCAATGCCGTGCCTCCCGGCAGCGACGCCGGAAGATTGAAGGTGATCAGCCACGTGGAGCAGCTCGCTCGCAGTATGTGCGTTCGCAAAAGTGACGGGCAAATGTGGTGTGGCACCTGCCACGATCCGCACGATAAACCGCTTGATCCAGTTTCTTACTACCGCGCGAAATGCCTGACATGCCATACGGGAAACTTTGCCGGCTCTCATCCCAATCAAACCAGCAATTGTATTGGCTGCCACATGCCCCGGCGCAATGCCAAAGACGGAGGCCATACCGCCTTCACCGACCATCGCATTCAGCGGCGGCCTGAAGTTCATAATGAGTCTCAGCCCGAGCTTCCCCAAGATCCCGAGCTTCCCGAAAATGAAGATATCGATATCGCGGCATGGCGAAACCCAGCACCGACACTGCAGGATCGCAATCTGGGCATTGCGTATATCAATGTAGGAACCGACCGCCGCTCTGCTCCGTTCATCGGACGCGGCTATCGCATGCTGACCGAAGTGCAGAACCAATTTCCGGATGACAGCGAGGTATTCACTGCCATGGGAAATGCCTTGCTCATGGCCAAGCAAACATCCGAAGCGGAGTTCGCATTCGAACGCGTACTGCAACTGGATCCTGATTCGGTAGTCGGAGAAACAAAGGCCGCGTCGGTCTCTCTTGAGTCAGGAGACGTCAACACTGCCGTCGCACGGCTTGAGCGCGCCGTCGGACTCGATCCTCTGCATCTGCCCGCGGTTGCTACGTTGCTTGATCTCTACAAACAGCAAGGCAATCTGGAAAAAGCGCAGGAGTTGTCCGCGCGCGTTACCAGCCTGATGGACAGTCAATCGGCGCCGGCGCTCATTCCCATTTCCCAACCAAAAGCCGATCCTTCCTTCAAAAATGTTCGGATACTAAAAAACCTTTCTTCCGATCAACTGATGGACGAGATGCAGTTCATGGATGCGTCTCTCGGCGTGAAGTGCAACTACTGTCACGACGAAAATCATTATGAGAGTGAGGAAAAGAAGCCGAAACAAATGGCGCGTTCCATGATGCGCATGATGCTCGTCATCGACAAGAACAGCTTCAACGGAGATCGCTTTGTCACCTGCTACTCCTGCCATAATGGCAAGCTGCACACCGAAGGTGCACCGAGTCTCTCTAACATCTCGCTTGGGGGCGTAAGCGAACTCGAATCGCCCCAAACCGACCTTCCTACTGTCGATCAGATCCTCGGCAACTACGTTCAGGCACTCGGCGGAGCCGATGCCATTAATCGAATTACCAGCCGCGAGATCAAGGGCACAACCACACTCGATGGAAAATCTATTCGCGTGGAAGGATTCGAGCGCACGCCTGACATGCTGGAGTGGGTTCGTCATACGTCGGCAGGAGATCGCGTGACCGTACTTCACGGCCATGAAGCGTGGATAAGGACTCCCGGCCAAAATGTAAAAGACATCCAGGGAGCAAGACTCGACGCCGTGGAAATGGCTGCGGACCTGCACTTCCCGCTGCACATGAAGCAGGTGTTCGATGAACTGAAAGTGGGATATCCGGAAAAAGTGAACGGGCGCGACGCTTACGTCCTCTCGGCAACGAAAGGAGACCTTGAGCCGGAGAAGTTTTATTTTGATGAAAGCTCTGGATTACTCCTCCGCATCCTGCGCTATGAGCAAACGCCGCTCGGGTCACTTCCCCTGCAAGTGGATTACAGCGACTATCGCAACGTCGATGGTGTGCAAGTCCCGTTCCGCCGCAGCATTACCCGGGCCGACGGCGCCATTACGATTCAATGGCAGCAGGTGCAGCAAAACATTTCCATTGATAACGCAAGATTCTCCAAACCAACCGGAGCCGGGACGGATCGAAAACCTCCAATGTGGCGGAGGGTTGTGAACCACAACACGCTACTCGAAATACCGCCTGTATCAGGCAAAAAACAAATCTTCTACGAGCCTGGACTTCATTTATTACTCGAACTTTTCCACTCAAGTTTATGTGGTAATTCGCGATCTGAAAGACAAGGCGAATCACATTTTCAGAGCAAGATTAAAATTTTGTGAGCGCATTAAATAACTGAAAACAAGCTACATGTGAGCCTTCCCCCACTTGACATTCTGCTCTAAATTCATTAAATTAGCACTCGACAAGGTTGATTGCTAATAGCGACGTTTCCCTACCGAAGCCTGCGCTTAAACGAACCTCATCAATATTCTTTATGTAACAAACGAAAGGAGTTGCACGTATGGCTACAAAATTTACCCCACTTCACGACCGCGTTTTAGTGAAACGACTTGAGGAAAGTAGCACTTCCCGTGGCGGCATCATCATTCCGGATTCCGCGAAAGACAAGCCGCAGGAGGGCGAAGTCATCTCCGCCGGCAAAGGCAAGATCAGCGAAGAAGGCAAAGTCCGTCCCCTCGATGTAAAAGAAGGCGACCGCATTCTGTTCGGAAAGTATTCCGGAACGGAAATCAAATTGGACGGCGAAGACTTCATCATCATGCGCGAAGAAGAAGTTCTGGGCGTCATCACCGGAGCCCCAGTAAAGAAGGAAACAGCCGGTTCGCGTAAATAAGCACTGTTTAGCGGGTGTCTAAGCCCGCAAGCGTAGTCCTGAGGTGAGAAGGTTTTCATCACCGCAGGGTCTTGAATTGTCATCCTGAGGCGCTGCTTTTACGGCCGAAGGATCTGGGCGAGTCACGGCGCGCAATTGCGAAACGTAATTGCCAACAATGCGCCAGACGAGCTTCCCAATGAAAGAACCAAAAGATATTTAAGGAGAAGAAATTATGGCAAAGCAAATCGTACACGGAGAAGATTCGCGGCAGGCGATCCTCCGCGGTGTAAACATTCTGGCCGACGCCGTGAAGGTTACACTCGGTCCCAAAGGTCGTAACGTTGTAATTGAAAAGAAATTCGGTTCACCGACCATCACCAAAGACGGTGTAACCGTGGCAAAAGAAATCGAACTGAAAGATGCGCTCGAAAACACCGGCGCGCAGATGGTCCGCGAAGTTGCTTCTAAAACTTCCGATGTCGCCGGCGACGGAACCACCACCGCTACCGTTCTTGCCCAGGCAATTTACCGGGAAGGCGTAAAGACAGTGGCAGCCGGCGCGAATCCCATGGCACTGAAGCGCGGCATTGAGCGCGCTGTTTCCGTCATCGCTGGCGAAATCGACAAGAAGACCGGCGTGCGCGGCAAGGGCGAACTCGACAAACTGTCGAAGCCCGTTTCTGGCGAAATGATCGGCCAGGTCGGCACCATTTCCGCAAACAACGATGAAACAATTGGGAAGATTATTGCCGAAGCCATGAAGAAGGTCGGCAAGGACGGCGTCATCACCGTGGAAGAATCGAAGACGCTCGAAACCCAGCTGGACGTCGTGGAAGGAATGCAGTTCGACCGCGGCTATCTTTCTCCATACTTCGTAACGGATCCGGAGCGCATGGAAGTTGCCCTGGAAAACGCGTTCATCCTGATCCACGAAAAGAAAATCAGCTCAATGAAAGACCTGCTTCCGTTGCTGGAGCAGATCGCGAAGAGCGGCAAGCCGCTCGTCATCATCGCGGAAGACGTAGAAGGCGAAGCGCTGGCGACCCTCGTGGTCAACAAGCTGCGCGGCACGCTGCAGGTTGCGGCCGTGAAAGCTCCGGGCTTCGGCGACCGCCGCAAGGCCATGCTGGAAGACATCGCTACCCTTACCGGTGGCAAATCCATCACTGAAGATCTGGGAATTAAGCTTGAGAACGTTCAAGTCTCCGATCTCGGCCAGGCCAAGCGCATCACCATCGACAAAGACAACACCACGATCATCGAAGGCAAAGGCAAGAGCGCCAGCATCGAAGGCCGTGTAAAGGAAATCCGCAGCCAGGTGGAAAAAACCACGAGCGACTACGACCGCGAGAAGTTGCAGGAGCGGTTGGCGAAGCTGGTGGGTGGCGTGGCCGTCATTAAAGTTGGCGCCGCGACCGAAACCGAAATGAAGGAAAAGAAAGCCCGCGTGGAAGATGCGATGCATGCCACACGCGCAGCCGTCGAGGAAGGCATTGTCCCCGGCGGAGGCGTCGCGCTGGCCCGCTCGGCAGCCGCGCTCGATAAGCTCAAGCTGGAAGGCGATGAGCAGATCGGCGTGAACATCGTGAAGCGCGCCATCCAGGAACCGTTGCGCCAGATCGCCGAGAACGCCGGCGAAGAGGGTGCGATTGTTCTGGGCAAGGTGCTCGACGCGAAGGATTCCAACTTCGGCTATAACGCTTTCAGCGGCGAGTACGAGGACCTGGTAAAGGCCGGCGTACTTGATCCGACGAAGGTAGTTCGCACCGCGTTGCAGAACGCCGGTTCGATTGCCTCGTTGATGCTGACCACTGAAGCCATCATCTCGGAGATCCCGGAAGACAAGAAGGGCGCTCCGATGCCGGGTGGACACGGCGGCGGCATGGAAGGCATGTACTAAAGCAGCTGCTAGCTTCTAGCTTAAAAAGGCCCCTCTCGAAAGAGTGGGGCTTTTTATTGTTCCAATTTGGGAAATCACGTATTTTTTAGTTCATGAATCACCGTCAAATTGTTGGATATGCAACTAGAATCTCGTTCACGGATAAGCGTTTGGAGGGTGTTGCCAGTGGGTACTGGACGCTGTCCGTCAAACGGTCGAGTGGCTTACCAGCCATTAGGGTTCGAATCC
Source organism: Terriglobales bacterium (assembly GCA_036491415.1). Lineage (GTDB taxonomy): Bacteria > Acidobacteriota > Terriglobia > Terriglobales > Acidobacteriaceae > JAICKN01. The sequence goes on from DASXCC010000102.1 coordinate 12,585, forward strand.
CTTGCCCTCCGCACGTCACTCGGCATTGTGTTTTACTGTTGACATAGAGTTCGGTTCCGCTATCCTAATGGATGACGGACAGCGTTTAGTACCAATATCAAAGCCCCGCGTAAGCGGGGCTTTTTTGTTGTCTTTGTTGAAGCAATTCGATAACTTTTGACTTGCCTATGACACGTTTCTGGCTTGGCCTTATTCTGGTGTTCACTCCCATTTGCGTCTTTGCCCAAGCGCCATCCCCTTATCCTTACGCTTACCCCACTATAAAAGTTTGTGGAAAGAAACCGCATCAGCCATGCATCACTGCGCCCAAGATGATCGGGGGAAATCCTCCTAAATACTCGGATGAGGCTCGTAAAAACAAATTCCAAGGTACGGTAGAGTTGTCATTCGTTGTAGATACCGATGGGCATACGAGAGATATTCATATTTTGAGTCCTCTCGGGATGGGATTGGATGAAGAAGCAATCTTCGCAGTTGAGAGTTGGACGTTTCATCCTGGAATCAGCAGCGATGGGAAATCAGTGCCAGTCCCCATGCATGTAAATGTCACATTCCATCTGTTGTGACAGTTGAACGATCAGGTGCTTGTTTGCTTTCGCTTCCCGGTGGACACTGCGGCGGCAAGGAAGCGGTGCGCGCTACGTGCCCGAGGCGGGGACGTGCTGTGGCTGGATTTTAATCCGCAGAGCGGGCGCGAGCAGGCCAAACGGCGTCCGGCGCTGGTCTTGACGGAGCAAGTTATAACCGTGCCAGCGGCCTTGCCGTAGTTTGTCCTCTAACCAGCCGACGGAAGGCATATCCTTTTGCGCTGCCGGCGGTGGTGGACAAGGTGGAAGGCGCAGTCCTTGTGGACCATTTGAAGAGCCTAGACTGGGCCGCCCGCCGTGCCAAGTTCAATTCCAAGGCCGATCCCGCGCTGCTGAAAAAAGTGCGCGGGTATGTGGCGGTGCTGCTGGGGATTCGATAGCTGGGGTGTTGCTGGCAAGACTTTTGTTTTAGTCTTGTCTCACTTCTAACAATGGGATACCTTGCCTATCTCACGGAACTCTAAAACATGAAAAGCATACTAAAGGCGTCTGGTTTCGGATCCTTGGCGGAATCTGAGAAAGAAATCGTGGAGTTCATAGCTCATGAAGCAGATAAGTGCATGAGCACCGGTGACTTGTTGGGGGCGGGTGAGTGGCACGTAAGTGAACTCGACTACTGTAAGGAAACAAATCGTGCGGATGCTCTGCTTGCAAAGGCGGTTGCCCTCTGGGCCTCTCCATCGGAACTTGCCTTCTCGCCAACAAGCCTTAAAGATCTTTCGGTCAACTTACAGTATTTTCCTCCGGAGGCGATTGCCTCATCCATCATTGGCGTGACGACGAGACGAAGCAGGGGAGTTGCCCAATGGTCAAACCTTCTTAAGGACCTTGCATTTAGGAGCTCTTCGGAGCTATGGCGTGAGTGAGTTAGCCGGAAACGGTGCGTAGAGCGGGATTGACAGGGACTGCCGCCCCTTGCGGACTCGCGCACTATTCGATTCTTATTCCCCCGGCACTGGATGCGGGAACATTTCCTTGCTGCATCACGTAATACTGAGAGCGCAGCTCTGCGCTCAAGGAAAGTTCTCGATGAAAATCAGTTTTGCTCGACCAAAAATCATGTTGCTCTTGCCTTTGCTCGCATTGTTAGTATGCCGCGCGGGCGCCCAGGCAGTTCCGGCCCTGGAGGACATCAAGTCACAGGAGCAACTCAACCAGGCTGTGGCCGCGCTCGATACAGCGCTGTTCGATTCCTACAATACGTGCAATCTTGAGAAATTTGCCTCGTTCTTTACCGATGATGTGGAGTTTTACCACGACCAGGGCGGCGTGACTCTCGGCAAAGCAGCCTTGACCGACAGCATAAAGAAAAACATTTGCGGCAAGGTGACCCGGGAGCTTGTCCCCGGAACAATGCAGGTGTACCACATGAAAGGATACGGTGCGGTTGAGATGGGAGTGCACCGCTTTCATCATCCCGGCCATGACGATACGGAGCCGCTAGGCGAAGGAAAGTTCATCCACCTATGGCAATACAAAGACGGTGCCTGGAAGATCACGCGCGTCATCAGTTACGACCATCACGCGGTTAAATAATGTCTGAGACTAGCTGGAAGCCCTGCTCGCAAGAGTGGGGCTTTTTATGATAATTGTTTGCCCACTCCCTCCAAGCTGGATGGCTCCAAGAAAATATGAAGCTTTTATTTCTTGTTTTGTTTATCGGTAGCCCGATTTTATTGTCTGCACAAGATATTCCACCCAAGAGTGCGCTGCACGTGTGTACAGGTATTAGGCACACGTCACACTGCGCAACAGAACCGGTGGCAATTCCACAACAACAACTAGCACGTTCAAACGAAGTACTGAACTCACGTACGGGAGGCATAGTCATCATTGACATGATTGTGGGAACTGATGGTCTCACCCACAATATTCATGTGAAGCAGTCACTCAACCCTGAGCTGGATGAAAAGGCAGTCGAACAAGTCAAACAATGGAAGTTCCAACCAGGCAAATGCAAGGGAGTACCGGTTCCCGTAGCGTTAAGTGTGATGGTCGAATTCCATATCAACAAATCTAAATCGGCGAAACATTAGCAGATAAGCGAAAGCAGCGTCGTGCATTCACATGCGCGGGCGTCTCTGTCCGTGCGTATCGACGATGCGTTCATCGGACAGCCGAGGGCGGCTGTCCCTACGTGAATCGCGATTCTCGTACAATCCATTTATGGCAGAAGCGAACTGGACCAACATTACGCGGGAGCAGGCACTGGATGCGACGCGTACGGCACTGGCGGCGTTTGTTTCTCTGCTTGCAGGGCGGGCGTTGAAGCTGCCGGAATTTTATTGGGCTCCGATTTCGACTTTAGTGATTATGCAGTCGACGGCGGGAACTCCTCTAAGCGTGGGATGGCAGCGGTTTGTGGGCACGGCGCTCGGAGTGACGGCGGGCGCGCTGGCGCTGACATATTTGGGGCCGGCGACGTGGGTGTTTGCCGCGGGAATATTTTTATTGGGACTGGTGTGCGCGTTATTGCGGGTGGGATCCGCATACCGGTTTGCGGGAATTGCCATGGCGATCGTGCTGTTAGTGCCGCATCCGCGGTCGGCGTGGGTAGTGGCGTGGCACCGGTTCGTTGATGTGTCGCTGGGGATCGCGGTGGCGTTGGTGATCCTGCAAGTGTGGCCGAAGCCAAAGGCGGCAGGGTCGTGATGGAAAGCGGTTCACGCCCTGGTTCGAATCCCAGTTCTTCGAATTCCAGTTCTTCGAGTTCCAGTTCAAAGAAAAGCGATGCGAATGAAGATGAAGCGCGCGCGGGATTGTGCGCGCGTTGCCAACATGTGCAGCGGGTCAAGTCAGATCGCGGATCGGATTTTTACCGCTGCGGTAAGGCGGCGAGTGATCCGCGATTTGCGAAATATCCGCGACTGCCCGTGTTGCAGTGCGCGGGGTATGAAGCAGTTGCCGGTGGCTAGTTAGTCAGTCGTCAGTTTTCGGTTGACGGTTGTCGTTCTAAGTTGCTGGTTAATGATTCTTAATTGCTGGCTGGCGGCAGAAAATCGCGCACGAAATTATTGAGCCGGCACTCCCATCGCAGGCGCTTGCAATTCAATCTGGATGCCGCCGACCCACTTCGCCATCAGGTTATAGAGGAGCGCGCCGACGGCGCCAGCGATGAAACCCAACAATCCATAAAAAATTGGGATGAACAGAGCGAGAAGCACGATGCCGATTACGCCAAGAGCGGCGAGTGGATTGCTGTTATTGCCAGCTCCGGCCATTGCACCCAATGCTCCCATCAATGCCGCGAGAAGAAAAAACGGAACGAAGATGAGGGCAATGCAGGCGTATACGCAGCCCATAATTTTTGCTACAGAGAAAACACCGACGGATTTGATTGTCTGCATACATTTTTCCTTTGCGGGGAATTCCCCTGCGATGCGCCAAGGCATTGTACAAAGAGGTGCTTGAAATAGCGACAGCCGCCGTTGCGGCTTTGCAAACCTATGCAAGCAGGAAGGTTAGAGATGAAAGAATCCGGTTATCCCGGCTAAAAGAAATTTATATTGGACGCGTTGGGCGACAAACATTACCGTAGCTCATGGAGACCACTCGGGTAGCAACGGCAGATACGCAATATATACGGGAAGAGGAACTGGAAATCTTAATCGCGAAATACACGCTGGAATACCTTCATCATTGGACGAATGAATTTGATGCGGCGCAACTGACCCAGTTCAAGCGCCTGTTTGATAACGCAGGAACGGCGGAAGCGCTGGTGAACTTGTTGAAGATCACGCGGCATTCGAAACCAAACTAATTTCGCGGGAACGCGGACAAATCAGGCGGGGCTTTGCTCATCTGATGGGCAGGAGATCAGAATGAGCGCAGCGAAGAATAACGGGACGAAGAAGCCGGTTTCCAATTCATCGGTTCCAAATACATCGGCGCCAAATGCATCGGTTCCAAATACGAAAGACCAGTATGCCCATGAAGGGGCGGTCGAGCAGGATGCTCCCAACCAAAGCAGCAATACTTCCATGAACGGGCAGATGGGGCATCGGAACAAACCCGACGATCTCGACACGTTGGACACTGATTTCCCCGAGCCGGGGCAAAATCCAGAACACTCTGGCGAGTAATTTTGCGCGTCATACAGTAGCCAATACATCCAATAGCCAATACATCCCCAAAAAACTAGAATGCATTCATGCCCGTTTATGGATATGCCATAGTTGGCATTGCCTGGTGGTTGTGGGTCATTCCTTTCTTCTTAGCACAAAAACAAAAACAGACTGCGAACGTGGTGGATCACCGGGCGCGATGGGGAATTATGCTGATGGCAATTTCCTATTCGCTTCTGTGGCAGGGGCATTTCTGGTTGCGTCCGCTGCCGGATTGGCGGTTGGCGCTGGGAGTTTTACTTTTTACGCTGGCGAATCTTCTTTCCTGGAGCGGCGCGCGTGCGTTGGGCAAGCAATGGAGATTCGATGCCGGACTCACCAGCGATCATGAATTGGTAAGATCCGGGCCGTATCGTTTTGTGCGGCATCCTATTTATGCTTCGATGTTCTGTATTCTGCTGGGAACTGGGTTCATCATGACGTCGAAGTGGCTGCTGATTGCCGCGGTCGTGGTGTTCCTTGCGGGCGCAGAGATTCGCGTTCGCGTAGAAGACAAATTGCTGGGATCGCACTTTGGCGAGGAGTTCCAGAACTACCAGCGCAGCGTGTCGGCGTATATTCCGTTTGTACGATGAGTGCGCATTCGGCGACAACGGAAGAAAATGCACAGAAAGTTGAAGTAATTCCCGCCGCAAAAGAGCACGAACCCGCTCTGGATGATCTGCTTCAGTTATACGCGCAAGACTTCCGTGAATTTCATGAGATTCCGCTGGATGAAAATGGAAGATTCCATTACAATCCGCTACCTCTTTATTGGAGCGATCCCGCGCGACATGCGTTTCTGGTGAAAGTGGATGACTCGGTAGCCGGATTTATTTTTGTAAAAAGAGGGTCAGAAGTATCTGGCAATCAGGATGTTTGGGACATGGCCGAGTTCTTTGTCATGCGTGAATTCCGGAGACAAGGGATCGGGACGCAGATTGCACATGAAATCTGGCGAAGATTTCCTGGATCGTGGGAAGTTCGAGTGATGGAAGCAAACACCTTCGCAATGGAATTTTGGGTAAATGCGATCACGAGATTGATCGGCGAAGGTTATCTTTTAACTCCCTTCAGTAAAGATAGTGAGAGCTGGAAGCTTTTCTCGTTTGAATCTCAAAAGAACTAATAAATAGTGTCCAGCTTTGGACAATGAACTTCCATTCATGGACATCAGCTTTCTTTTCTCCCCATAAAATCGCGATAAATCAAAAGAAAGACGACTCCAACTTTGGCTGGTAGCTTGCAATCCAAGGATGTTTTGTCTTCTGTACGGCAGTCGTTACAAGACGGTCTTTCGCTCGTCTAACAAGGAACCCTATGACTACTTTTATGCAAGACGTTCGTTACGCCCTGCGGCAGTTGCGCAAAACGCCATCCTTCACCATCACCGTGTTGCTGACGCTTACACTGGGAATTGGCGCGAATGCCGCAATCTTCACACTGGTGAACGCAGTCCTGCTCAAGAACCTTCCCGTTGCCGATCCGAACACCTTGGTACGGCTGGGCGATAACAACGATTGCTGCGTAAGTTCCGGAGTGCGCGACAATGGCGACTACACGCTCTTTTCCACCGATACGTATGAACAACTCAAGAAGAATGCGCCGGAGTTTGAAGAACTAGCGGCAATGCAAGCAGGCTTTGCATACCGCCCCATCATTGCGCGACGCGACGGAACGCAAGGTAATGCGCGATCTGTTATGGGTGAATTTGTTTCAGGAAATTATTTCCGCACGTTTGGATTGCAACCCGGAGCCGGGCGTCTGTTCGTAGATGCGGATGACGTGCAGGGCGCGCCGATGACGGCGGTCATGAGCTTTGAGACATGGCAGCATGAGTTTGCAGGGGATGCCTCTGTAATCGGCAGCACTTTCTGGGTAAATACAAAAGCGGTAACGGTTGTGGGGATTGCTCCGAAAGGTTTTTATGGCGATCGTCTGTTGAGCACGCCACCGGATTTCTATTTGCCAATTGAGGCAATGCCAGTACTGGCCAATGTTCCCTACGTGCATGATCCGGATACAAACTGGCTCTATATCATTGGACGCGTAAAACCGGGCGTTGCCATGCTTCCTCTTCAGGAGAAACTAAGCGCGCAGCTACGCCACGCTTTTGCAGGAAGCAAACTTTTTTCGTCAGAACACGACAAGGCATTATTGGCAAAAACCCACATCCTGCTGACGCCGGGCGGTGCAGGCATTGAAAACATGCAGGAGCAATATTCGTCAGACTTGCGCTTATTAATGTGGGTCTCAGGGCTGGTGCTGTTGATTGCTTGTGCGAACGTCGCAAACCTTTTGCTTGTGCGAGGAATGGGACGGCGCGCTGAGATGTCCGTACGCACTGCACTAGGAGCCATGCGAAGAAGGATTGTCCGTCAACTGTTGACGGAGAGTGTCCTACTCGCTGGGCTTGGAGGAATTTTGGGATTGTTTGTCGCGTACGCGGGGACGCGGATGTTGCTTCTGCTTACATTTCCGGGAGCGCAAAATGTTCCGATTTCGCCGGCTCCGTCTTCGACGGTCATTGGATTTGCATTCGGGCTGTCGCTGTTGACGGGAATCCTATTCGGCGTTGCGCCTGCATTGATTGCTGCCAAGGCAAAGCCTGTGGATGCTCTTCGAAGCGGCTCAAGAACCACGGCATCGGGGGCTTCCCTACTACAGCGCGGGCTGGTAGTGCTTCAAGCGGCGTTGTCACTTGTATTGCTTGTTGGAGCCGGGCTGTTCTCGCAAAGCCTGAACAAACTTCAAAACACAGACATGAAGCTCGACACGACAAACCGCTACATTTTGCATATTAATCCGCAGGCCGCAGGATACTCGCAAACGCAAGTGGAGGCGCTCTATCGCACGATGGAGCAACGATTCCATGCGTTACCGGGAATCGTGAAGGTTGGTATTGCCACGTACACGGCGATGGAGGATGACAACTGGAGCAACGGCGTTCAAATAATGGGACAGCCGGATTTAAACCTCGGGGCCTCATTTGTAAAAGCAAATGCGGAGTACTTTGATTCCGTAGGGACGCATGTGGTGATGGGACGTGGAATCGGCCTTCAGGATACTTCGGCGGCTACGCCAGTAGCCGTGGTAAATAAAGCATTCGTGAAGACTTTCTTTAAAGACCGCGATCCGATTGGGGCACATTTTGGATCGCCGGGGCCGGATTCAACATCGGACTTCCAGATTGTTGGCGTAGTTGAAGACACGGCCTACGAAAGCGTGCGCTGGAAAAACCATGAAATGTATTTCGTACCCATGATGCAAAGACCACTGAGCATGAAGCTACCTATCGATAAAGATGAATCGCTTTATGCTGGTGCAATCGTGCTGCAAACCGACAAGCCAATGAATAATGTCGAAGCGTCGGCAAGGAGGACGTTGGCGGAAATCAATCCAAACTTGACTGTCGTAAAGTACGAAACGTTCGAAGACCAAGTAGCTGACCGTTTTACCGATGACCGCATGATCGAGCGACTCACCATGCTGTTCGGTGCTCTAGCGCTTCTGTTAGCGGCAGTTGGATTGTATGGCGTGACCGCATATTCAGTTGTGCGGCGCACTTCAGAAATTGGCATTCGCATGGCGCTGGGGGCTGCGCGAGGCGGCGTGGTTGCCATGATCATGCAGGGAGCGGTCATTCAAACCGGACTGGGACTGGCGATTGGCATTCCTGTAGCCCTGTTATGCGTGCGGTTTGTGAAATCGCAGCTTTATGAAATCTCCAGTGCTGATGCGAACGTGATGATCGGCGCGATTATAACGTTGGGAGTTGCAGCTTGCATTGCAGGAATCATTCCGGCGAGAAGAGCAGCGTCCACGGATCCGGTGCAAGCGTTGCGGACGGAGTAAGCTTCAGGCAGAAAAATCCTGGATGGTTCGCATCCGGGATTTTCTTTTTGAGTTTAATAAGTCCTAGCGAAGTTCTTCCATCACTTGTTCCAGCACTTCCCTGCCCGGACGCACGGCGGATTCCGGCAATGTGGCAAGAGGCTGATCCGTCATGCTCAGCATATCGAGAAAGTTTGGAGCCTGCGTGTTCACGTAGAAAACTCCCGTAAGGATTTCTCCTTTGTGGTGCGCTTCGTTGAGGCGATTCATGGCAAGCAGGCGATCGGTCGCGTTGTAATCCTCTTCCAGCTTACGCAGGCGCAGGCGCGAACCGTCATGCATGGTCACTTCAATGGTGGTACCGGGATCGTATTCCACGGAGATATCTTCAAACGCAGGAACAAAATCAATTTCATGCAGCGGCTCTTCGTGTTCCTTCATATATTTGTAAGACTTCGTCGAGCCTTCGTGATCATTGAAGGTAACGCAGGGTGAAACCACATCGAGCATCACAGTGCCGTTATGAGAAACCGCAGCCTTCAACATGCTCAGAAGCTGCCGCTTGTCCCCGGAGAAAGAACGTCCCACAAAAGTTGCGCCCATGGAGATAGCGAGAGCGCAGGTATCAATAGGAGGAAGATCGTTGATGACTCCGGTTTTGAGTTTCGAACCGAGATCGGCGGTCGCGGAGAATTGGCCTTTGGTCAAACCGTACACGCCGTTGTCTTCGATGATGTAAATCATCGGAAGATTGCGTCGCATGAGGTGCACAAACTGGCCGAGTCCGATGGAAGCCGTGTCACCGTCGCCGCTCACGCCAAGCGCAAGCAAGCTCCGATTCCCGAGCATGGCTCCGGTGGCCACAGAAGGCATGCGTCCGTGGACAGAGTTGAAGCTGTGCGAACGGCCCATGAAATATGCCGGGCTTTTCGATGAGCAGCCGATGCCGCTGAGTTTTGCGACACGTTCGGGCTGTACGCCCATTTCGTACATCGCGTCAATGATGCGCTCGGAAATGGCGTTGTGGCCGCACCCGGCACAGAGCGTGGTCTTTCCGCCTTTGTAGTCGAGCACGGCAAGGCCGATGCGATTCGTTTTCGGTGCGGGAGTGGGCGTGGTAGTCGGCGTCGTAGCCATTTACTTACCCTCCATAGTCATCAATTCGTCGGTGATGGAACGCGCGTCCATCGGTAAACCATGAATGTGAGCGATGCTGCGCAGCCGCGTCATGAGCGATGCTTCTAAATCCAGCTTGAGCAGGCTGAGCATTTGCGCGTCGCGATTCTGTTCGACAACATAAACGCGGTCGTGCTGCTTTATGAAGTCGTGCACCTCGCGCGTGAATGGATACGCACGCAGGCGTAAGTAGTCGGTTTCAATTTTGTATTCGTCGCGGAGCTGGTCGCGGGCTTCGATCAATGCCCAGTGCGATGTGCCGTAGCCGATGATTCCGATCTTGGACTTACCGGTTTGCACCTCAGGGCGAGGAACGAGGGACCGCGCAGTTTCGAACTTGCGATTGAGCCGCTCCATGTTGCGCTCGAAATCATCCGGACGTTCGCTGTACTGCGCCCGCTCATTGTGACCACTACCG
>DASXCC010000103.1:0-13439 GCA_036491415.1 Terriglobales bacterium
ACGGCCTTGGCATCTCCATCAAGAAATGCCATGCGGAAGGGGACGGAATAGTATTCCCAGAAGAGCCGTTCATCGAAGTTCGAGGATGAGCTGTTGCGGTTGTTTTCGTTTTCATTGGCCAGGAAATGTTTGAGCAGCGCGGCGGACTGCCAGTATTTTGGATTATCGCCCTGGAGACCGCGAACGAAAGCCGTGGCCATGGTGCCGTTCAGAAACGGATCTTCGCCGTAAACCTCTTCGCTGCGACCCCAGCGAGGGTCGCGATCCAGATCAGATTGCGGTCCCCAAAGCATCAGGATTTGCCGATTGTACTGCGGGGTCTGGCTGATAAAGCGCGCCTCATAGCCTTCCACTCCGGCGGCCTCGCGTACCATCGCGGGATCCCAGGTGGCGCCCATGCCCGGCGGTTGCGGAAACTGCGTCGTCGTGACCGGTTCACGCCCGAATCGAGGTTCGCGCTGCACCACGCCGTGAATTCCTTCGGAACTGCCGATATTTGGAACGCCAAGACGCGGAACTCCGGTGAGGGTGCCGAGGCAAAGAATCTTTTCCTCCACGGTCATGAGGGAGAGAAGATTGTCGACGCGCTTGTCCGCCGCCAGTTCAGGATTGTCAAACGGATGATCTTGAAGATGCCACTGATCCACTTGAGGCTGCGGTTGCATGCGGGTGTTTTGGGCGAGTGCAGAAGCTGCGAGCACAATCGCGCAGAGCGGAAGGGTGAAATACATTTTCTTCATGCCATGTCCCTTTGGTATGCGAAAAATCTCGAAATCGAAAGGCCGGAATATTCTATTCGAGTCGCGTCGATAAAATCTCCGGAAAAGTTCGGCGAGTGCCTCGGCGATTTCACATCGATTCATCGCTTCGAATTCTTCGCCTTACGTAATCGACTTAACTTTGCTGTCGTCACGGCGTCAGATGCTTGCTTGAGGCGCGGGGTCGCCTGGAGCCTAATTCTGGTCACATACGTGGGAAAAGATGTGCGAGCTGGTAATAATCAGCGTTAAGGAACGAATTTGCACCCTTCCGATTCTTCGTGATGTAAACTTTTCTAACTTCGATCTTGCATGATTAAGGCCTTTATTCTGCGCGGTCAGATACAGGCGTCTTGATGAACAATCCAGGCTTTCCAGCCCGTCTTATCATCCGTGGAACAGATCAGCCACGGACGGTGCCCATTGATTGCCTGCCGTTCACAATTGGTCGGCACTCTTCCCGAAATCTTTGTTTGGAAAATTCCCAAATCTCCAGGGAACATGCGGTCATTGAATCCGACCCAGGCGGCTACCTTATTAAGGATCTCGGAAGCCGTCATGGCACCTTCGTAAACGGAAACCGCATTGAAGTCGCTCTCTTGTTGGCTGGAGACCACATTCAATTAGGGGCGTCAAACATCAACCTGGTCTTCGTGGACGTAAACGATGAGAGTGGCGCGCGGACCTTTCTTGAACGGATGTCGAGCCAAATAGAAGGCTCGGAGATCGAAAAACTCTCACTCTTTTTGGAGGCCGCGCAAAGCTTCAACAATACGCGTGTCTTGCATGATGTATTCAGCACGATGGTCGAGTACACGTTGAGATTGACCGGCGCGGAGCGTGGCTTCGTTTTTTTAGGGGAGAACCCTGCGTGCTTTAAGCTCGAGTGCGGCCGAGATCGCAGCGGCATAGCCCTGACAGATGACGTTAAAGTCTCCCGATCCGTTATACGCGACGCCGGAGAATCCGGATCAGAATTCATTCTCAGTGATGTCACCCGCGAAGGTCAGGCTTTGGGCCGCCAGAGCATCATCACAAACGAATTGCTGAGTGTAATTGCCATACCATTGAGGCGGCGGAATTCTCAACAATTGATGGGGCTGCTTTATCTGGACAGCCGCATTCAGAAATGCAATTTGAGTTCGGTCAGTAAAGATATTCTGCATGCCATCGCTACAGAGGCTTCCACGCTTCTCGAAAACGCTCGCATGGTACAGGCCGAACAAGAATCTGCGCTGTTGCGTAAGGAGATGGAAATTGCTGCTTCCATCCAGCAGCGTATTATCTCGCGGGAGTTGCCAAACTTCGCTTTTGCAAAAATAGCGGCAAAAACTGTGCCTTGTCGGGAAATTGGAGGCGACTTCTACGATGTCATCCAAGAGGACGGCGGATTTTTCGCGATGGTCGCTGATGTTTCCGGAAAGGGAACCTCTGCGGCTTTGTTAGCTTCTATTGTGCATGGAATGATGTATGCACAGATTACCAGTGGAGCCTCCCTGGTAGACAGCGTGAGCGCCGTGAACGCATTCTTGTGCGAGCGCGTCTCCGGTGACAAATATGTCACGCTCATCGCACTTCGCTATCATGATGGCGAGGTGGAACTGGTAAACGCGGGGCATGTGCCTCCATTTCTTGTGCAAAGCGATGGACAATTTGAGTTGGTGTCGGACGGAGATTTGCCCGCTGGCTTGATCTCGGAAACCGTTTTTCATACGGTCCGATTTTCCATGCCTTTACATTCGCGTATTGTTCTTTTGAGTGACGGCGTAACCGAAACGGAAGACGAAACCGGTGTGGAGTTTGCAACTTCTCAGCTGCAATTTGGATTGTCCGCAAGCGATCCGATCGGCGCGATTTTCTCCGCGGTCCACCGTTTTAGCAATGGCTCGTCTCCACAGGACGATCGCACAGTGTTAGTGATCGACAGAATTGCTTAGCTTAAAAGGCGCGGTACGGTTCCAATGAAACTATTACTTAAATTCAATCTGATATTGATTGTTCTTATTGTTGCTGGCCTTCTCGCCGTCTCTCGCATCGCTCACTCATTTCTTATAGACAATGCAAAAGCGCAGGTGATGCAACAAGCGGAATTGATGATGGAAAGTGCCAGTGCGATGCGCACGTACACGACGGAAGAAATAAAGCCATTGCTGGTACAAAATCCCCAATTCGATGTTACTTTTCTTCCGCAGACCGTCCCAGCCTACGCGGCGACGGTCACTTTTGCGCGGCTGCGCCAGAACTTCCCTGAATACACATACAAAGAGGCAACACTGAACCCGACCAACTTACAAGACAGGGCAGACGACTGGGAAAGCGACATTGTTGAGTATTTTCGTAATAATCCCGATGCGAAGGAATTCTCCGGCGAGCGTGCTACCCCGACCGGAACCTCACTTTTCCTTGCTCATCCGCTGGCAGCAGGCATTAGTTGTATGGAATGCCACAGCGTACCTTCCGCAGCGCCAACATCCATGCTGAAAAAATACGGTAGCTCCAACGGATTTGGTTGGAAACTCCACGAAGTGATAGCCGCTCAGATTGTGTCGGTGCCAGCCAATATACCAATCCAGATCGCAACCAAGGCATTCGGAACTTTGATGTGGACTTTAACCGCCTCATTCGCCGCCATTCTGCTGGCGGTAAATCTGGCGCTTTACTTCGTGATCATTGCTCCTGTTCGCCGCCTTTCAAGAGTTACCGATCAGGTAAGTTTAGGGAAAGTGACATTGCTGAAATATCGGTGCGCGGAAAGGACGAAATTGCGGAACTTACGCGGGCTTTCAATCGCCTTTTTATTACCGTTTCCAAGGCTTTACGGATGTTGGATTAATTGCCGGCACGAATCGAGCGAACGGAGTCCAGGAATTTCTTCTTTCCATCCGCTGATTCAATTTCATTCGCGACCTGATCGCACAATTCCCGAAGATTATTGCAACTGCTCGATGCCCGCCTCACAAGGACACTTGCAATCGGCCCTACATGGGTTGCTAATTTACGTGTGATTTCGGTGAGGTGTTCAGGTTGATACGATGTTTGCCCTTCTCTTTTTGACGAGGTTTGTTTGGGCTGAATGTGTACCTGGGATGCATCGCCCATTTGAATCGCATTCAGGGCGGCTAAAAAATCGTCCGCGGTTTGCCATCGCTCTTTCTTATTCTTCGCCAATGCCTTTATTGCTAGATTCGAGAGTGCTTCTGGAACAGCAGCGTTAATCGTATTAGGCGTCAATGGACGATGTTGCAGATGCGCTGCAATCACTTGTGGATACGTTGTGCCTTCGAAGGGCAACCGGCCCGTGATCATCTCATAGAGCATTACTCCGGCAGCGTATAAATCGGAGCGCGCGTCGTGAGGCTCACCAGAAATTTGCTCCGGCGCTATGTAATGCATTGAACCAACTAAAGCTCCAGTCATAGTCAGCCGCGAATCAGGAGAACTGAGCGCCAAGCCGAAATCCAAAAGCTTCACCCGTTCGTCTGGCGTGATCATGATATTGGACGGCTTGATGTCTCGATGAATTATGTTGAGCGAGTGAGCGTAGGACAGCGCCACCAATACTTGACGCATATAATCAAGTGCCTGATTCAAGGTGGCTCCTCTGGAGCCGAGACGCGAGCCGAGGTCGGCACCGTCAACATATTCCATTACCATTACTAACTGGTTGTCGTGATGGAAAGCAGTGTGCAACGCTGCGATATTGGGGTGATTTAAATTTGCCAGCAGACGAATCTCGCGAGTGAACCTCTCCAGCATCTCCGTGTTCGTTGAAGAGGCAGACAACAATATCTTCATCGCCTCAACCCGGTCCGAGATCAGGTGCCGGACACGAAAAACCTCGCTCATGCCCCCATGCCCGAGCACGTCAACGATCTCGTAGGATCCGATACGAGTTCCCGGAGTCCAAGCCATAACGTTGATTTTACGCGGTGAGGGTGGGATGCGCTACGAGTTCGTAACCAATCATTGAGACGTTGCTGAAGAAGGAGACATTGCTAAGAAGGCATTGATGGAATGCGTGCTAAAAACCTGCGTTCGATTCTTACCCGATCTTATGGTGATGGTGGGCCACAAATTTTGCTAGGTCAAATGTAAACTTGCCCATTTCACGTACCCCGTCAAATTGCTGAGCGACACAAAAAGTACAAAAGAAGAGCACCGGGTAGAAAGACTGTGGACTTGTTTCCATCCAATGGATGAAGGGATCGGCCACTGTTTGGCGTATTTTGCGGATTCCAACAGTAGAGCCTATTGCGATTCCCAGCACTGCTCCGGCAAGAATGTCCGTGGGATAGTGAATGCCTAAATAAAGACGCGGGAAACATACCACAATGCACGTATACAGAAGCGCTGCCAGGCCGAGCTTGCGCGAAATAAAGAACAACACAATGGCCAGACAAAAATACAAAGTTGCATGATCGCTCGGCAATGAACTCCATCCGATCAGTACATTCGGATTCAGCGTGAATGGAATCTGGAAATTAAGCGCAGGATTTCTTAGAGGGCGTTGGCGAAAAGGCAGTAATAATGCCAGACCGCGCGCAATCAGTAAGCTCACAAAAGAAAGAGCGATTCCGACTATCAGGATCTTTTTGTCTTCGTCGGAACGCCGTTTGCGATCAAACCAGATCCACCAGAAGATGCTCATGGCGAGCCCGCCTTTGAGCAAATAGTTTCCTTCCATCAGGACGACAATTCGATCGAAAAGCCAGGAACGCTGCGCAAATTGGTTCAGGAAATGAACGATGCCGAAGTCGAATGAATTCAGACGGTTTTACCTTACTCGAATCGTGACAGACGGCCCGATCCTAGTCGAGGGCATTTTGGCTTTTGTTCATCAATAGTAACTGGCAGCTTACATACCATTGTGATTTACGGTGGAAATCATAATTCATTGTTCTTTTCTGTAAGAATTAGGTTGGGAAGTTGTTGAAGGGAAGGCGTTTAACAGGTGCTTCATGTGGGAATAGAGTATCTCCGATTTCCACACGAACGCGGGAGATGTTCCATTCCCGAACGCAAAAATACTCAAAACAAAAACGCTCCGAACGTTGCTGCCATCACAAATCCTGTTAACACCTGGGCGCGACGGTCGGCGGCGCGTTCTTCATGTTCTTCGGCCCTGGCTTCTGCGCGCTCCTGGCGGTCTTCCTCACGCTCTTTATCTCGCTTCTGCTCGGCTGCTTTTCCTGCATAGAACTTGGAAAGTTCCAGATCGCGGGGAGTTCCTTGCCCTAGCGTGTACATATCAGCGAGAGTTTTGTTTGCGGCGTAAACATCCTGCGAAGCCGCCTTTTTCAGCCAGAAAAGGGCTTGCTCGTAGTTTTGCGGCACGTCGGCATTATTGCCCTGGTAGTAGATAAGACCCACAGCGGTTTGCGCGGTGGCGTCTCCGGTTTTCGCGGCCACGAGGTAGCAATCGAAAGCAGCACGGCGAAGGTTAAACATAAGTGCGTTGCGTCCGATCTGCAAAGCGTCTTCTGAAGATAAATCCGCGTTCGCATCGCAGGTAGTCTGCGGAATGGATGCCGACCAATGTCCCGAAGTATCGCCGGGGTGGCCGGGACTGCTCCACACGACGGCTCCTGAGTATGTATTGCCTCGAAGCGTCCCGTAATAAACCGCCGAGTTGCCGTCGGCGAGATCGGTGCGGCGAATAAGAATGTCGGTCGGATCGGCACGGATGATCGTCAGTTCAGCGCGTACAGGCTTTTGCAAAAACCATGTAGCTTTGCCGGAAGAACCGTCAATGATCCACGCAGCGTTGCATGGGTCGTTGCCTTCACATTCAAGTAAACGCGGGGGCAGGCTGGATTGCGATATTGCCGCGGCTGCAGGAGCTTGTGCCGTGGCAGGTTGATCCTGAAGCATTACCGACCAGATTCCGGAAGTTGGAGCATTGGGATGATCGGGCCATGTCCACGAAATGGTTCCGGCGATGTGCGATCCCTGAATGCTTCCTGTATAAGTGCCCGATCTTCCAGCAGTAGATCCAGAGCGATCAACGCGATGGATCACAATTTTGCTTTGATCCATGCTTTGAATGGTGAGTTCCGAATCAGTGCCGTTTGCAGGCGTCGTGATGGTCCCAGTCGTTCCATCGAAAGACCACATAAAAGTGTATTGAGCATTCGATTGTGCACAACTGTTGTCCGCAGATTCGCACTCGGCCATTCGCGTCGGGCTGCTTTGTCCGCCTGCGCACGGGGCAAGAAGAAATCCGGCAACCATGACGAAAACGATCGCCGCCGCAGAATCACGTTTCATTCTCATGGCAATCCTCACGGCTGCACGGGTTCGGCGACATCACCACTGACCGGCAATCCGCCCTGACAGGTGCCCGATGAATTGCTCTCATCCACATTGGTCACAATTAAAGTGCAGATTCGTTGTCGCTGCGTAATCGGTTGGCCTGTTTTCGGATCTTTCAGTCCTACATCTACTCTGCGAATCACCTGAAAGTTGTCCCCTGCCTTGATACCGGACGTTGTGCCTTCATTAATAAAGACGCTTCCATTGGCAATTCCTGCGACGAGCGGTAGTTCGGCTTTTGGGCCGGGGGCTCCTGACAAGACCTTGACTACTTGCGGACTGAGATCGGCCGTGACCGCTTCAATGGCCTTCGTCCATTCATTGTTCTGAACGACCTGCGGGTCGTTGCCAGTCGTATGCTGGGTGGTAGGAGTTGGGCGCGTCTGAATCATTCCAATATGAACGCCGTTTGATCCTTTTTTCGTTACGGTCTCGGAGATCTCTGCACTGTCCTGGAAATTAGAGTCCGGCTGTCCAAGAACGACCGCGGTTTCTACATCAATAATTCGCGCGTCCGCTTGCAGCACGACAGTTCCAATGTTCTTTGTTACATTGCCGTCGGCTTGCTGATGACCGGTATAGCTGCCTGCCGTGACCTGAATGAGGACAATTTGGCCTGCTCCGACCAGCTTGCCGATGCGCGCTGCGGTGTCGAGCGAGGAGCGGTCGCTGTTCTGAAAGTTTTGCTCTTTCAAAATTCTTTCCGTACTGGCGCGGTCAATGATTGTGATGCCGCTCGTCCCTGCAATTTTTCCAGTGAGGTTGTCGGCAATGCGGTTCTCAATACCACCCAATGGGCCATTTGCAGGCAGAATGGCGATACGCCTGGCGGGCTGTTGAGCAAACAGGCTTGGGCAGATAAATAAGAAGCAGATAACTAAGAATAAGAGGATTGCTGGTAGAGCCTTCTTCAAATACATGGTCCCTCCTCGGAATACATCCGCAAATAGCGCGCTTTCACAATCCAAAGGAGTTGTCGGCAATCCTGCCGGCGCGTCTTAATATTGGCTGCAATTCGCTGCGTAAAAATATGCGGACTCAACGCAAAGCGCTTCCAGATGACAACCTTCGCGTCTTAAGGACACGCTGGGGCACATTAGACTCTAACTCCGCGAGAGACGGGAAAAATTGCTGTTAACTTTATCACTAAATATCGCGTTTGAAAATTGGTGACTCTTGCAATCGCGCGAAGAATTTTGGTCGAACTTATAAAGTTCACGCTCATTTCTACCATTCGTATTCATCATCTCTGGTATAAAAGTTCCGGCGTTTTTGCGTAACTAAAACGATCTTTCAGTCGCGAGGGGGAACATTCATGAACCGGATCAGCCAGTTGTCTTACGCGGCGGTAGCCGTCATAGGAATTTGTTTTGCCACTGTGTTCTCCTGCCCGGCGCAGACCGTGGCCCATCATACGGTGGATATGACGCCAGTGAAGCCGGAGACGGTGGGCTTTTCCAGCGAACGGCTCGAACATTTGCACTCTTTGATTCAGAACGAAATTGACCAGAAGCAGTTGGCGGGCGCGATCACGATCCTCGCGCGGCACGGCAAAATTGTGGACTACCGCACCTATGGCCAGCGCGATCTTGCTTCCAACGCGACCATGACGAAGGACACTATCTTCCGCGACTACTCGATGAGCAAGCCGGTCACCGGCGTTGCCATGATGATCCTTTATGAAGAGGGTAAGTGGTTGCCGAGCGATCCAATTTCAAAATATGTTCCTGAGTTCGCAAACTTAAAAGTGTTCAACGGCGTAGATAAAGATGGCAAGCCGGTCCTCGTCGATCCCGACCATGCGCCGACGATGCGCGAATTGATGTCACACTCCGCTGGATTTTCCTATGGCAACGGGCACACCGTAGTCGATGCGATGTACAAAGACATCAAGCCCATGCAGTCCGATAACCTTCACGACATGGTCAGCAAACTTTCCACGATTCCGCTGAACTACCAGCCGGGCAAAGGTTGGATGTATAGCGTGTCGATGGATGTCGAAGGCTACATCGTGGAGAAACTTTCCGGGCAAACGCTGCCGGATTTCATGCATGACCACATTTTTACGCCGCTCGGGATGAAGGACGCGGGATTTTTTGTTCCGCAGGACAAACGCGCACGCTTCGCGACGAACTACCACGACGACAATGGCAAGCTTGTTGTCACGAATGCGGGCGCGCCTCCGAACGATTACACAACACAACCGACCATGCCTTCTGGTGGAGGCGGACTTGTTTCGACGGCCGAAGATTACTACCACTTCGCGCAAATGTTGGGGAACGGCGGAGAACTTGACGGCAACCGGGTGCTCGCTCCGTCCACGGTGAAGTTAATGACCTCGAACCATTTGCCGCAGAATTTGCTGACCGGCGAGTTCGGTATCGGCCAGCACATCATGCGGCCTGGCTTTGGTTACGGATTTAATTGCGCGGTCGTGTTTGATCCGCCAGAGGCAAATTCTCCCGTCGGGAAAGGGACATTTTTCTGGGACGGCGCCGCCGGAACCTGGTTCTGGGTTGATCCTACAAACGATATTGTTTTTGTTGGCATGATTCAACGCATGGGAGGCTCTGACAACCACAGCCTGCTTTACCGTACTCATGCGACTGTGTATTCAGCGCTGGTCGATCCGGCGAAATAGTCCGGTTTAGTAGACGACTATGCCAACTGTCCCGTGACTTCGAATTGTTTTTCGTTGCCGGTGCGAATGATGACTGTGTCGTTATGGCGTCCGCCGAGTTCGGCGGACTTGCCATTTACGGTGACGCGGCTTAGCTTCGCTTGATCGGGAAGCCGCAATTTCACCTGAATTTCTTTCGGACTTCCCGCCTGCGCGAGTTCCACGTTGGCGGTCACTTTATTCGCCGCTGCTTTCATTCGCAGACTGACTCTTCCAAAACGCGTAGGAGCTTGCTCGATTTTGATTTCCTTTTCCGAAGCAAGCCAGTCGCGTGGAATCCCTTTGGCGAAATAAAGTTTGTCGTCGTCGGAATCTTCCAGCACCAGCATCCAGCGGACGAGCAATGGAATCGTGAGCTGTGCGGGAATGCAGAACAGAGCGTGGTCGCCATCGATTCCGGAAACTTCTCCGGCAATCCAACTGCCGCGCGTGTGATCGTGATAGCGATGGGAATAAAGGAACAGCAGGTATTCCTGAATGCGGTCGAGGCGCAACAACATCTGCGCATATCCGTAAGAGATGAAACCCAGCATGTCGCGGCCATCGGGATGCGGCCTTTCCACATTCGCAACCACGCCAAGAGTGGTGGCTCCGTAGGAGCGCATGCAGTCAATCACAAGATTGGCGAGATCGTCGGGCATCATGTCAGCCTGGAGTAACTCTGAATACGCGCGATGCGGCCACTGTTGCGGCGACGGCCTTTCTTTCTCCATCGATTCGCGGAACATCAAAGTTGTGCCGGGAAAGGGCCCAATGTACGGAGGCGTTACATTTTTACGAATGTCTTTTTGCATGCTTGCGAGGACAGAGTCTTGAAGCGTCTTACTGCGTTTGAGCCAACTCGCGGCTTGTGCATCTCCGCTCTGGCGGTTAATTTGCGGCCACACCTGGCTAATCTCTTTGAAGCCTCTTGCCGTAAATGCATTGTGCGAAAAATACGGAAGCCACCAAACTTCAGGTCGCGGCGCAAGACAGGAATCAGATTCGCTCCAGCCATGAATCAATCCGTGGCCAATGTTGTCTTGCGGCGAGCGCAAGCTTTCATCGTGCAATTCGGTCAGCAACTCAGCAGTCGCTTCGATCTTGGAAGCATGCTTTGTAAGAAGATCGCGGTCTTGTGTGTAGTTGTAATAGCGCGCGAGCAGTGACAATGTCATGCCGAACTGCGCGGTCTCCGGGCCGCGCATGTTGATCATGCCTTTGGCGTCCACGAAATCGCTGAAGTAGTTATCAATGATGCCGCGCGCCTGTTCCAAACGGCCCCACTCAAGATTGCTGTAAACCGCGCTGGTAAAGATATCCTGAAAGCCGTCGTATTCGGAGCCGGCATAGTCGCGGTCCACCGCGCCATACTTCGGATACGCTCCGCCAGGCCGCACCATAAGTTCTTTGGCGAAGGCGTGCTTCGCCATATCCACCCAGGCATTTTGGGGAAGCGTGACGGGCGCGAAGTCGTTCAGTAGGTTCTGCCAATAACCAGCAAAAACCAGCAGCGCACGATAAAACTCTTCGGGGTTGGGATCTTCCCGCCGCGGAGGAAACGCGGGATAACTGTAGCCATACATCACCTTGGTGATTTTCCCGTTTTCAATGCGCGCGGTGCGGTGCCATGTTTGCACGATGAATTTGTCATGCGCTTCGACGTCGCCGAAAACAATCACCTCGTCGTAAGGACTGTTGTCGATGGGAGCATTCTCCGCGAAGAGAACTTTGCGGACAGCCGGCATCCATCCACCGATGAGTCCGTCCATCCGTTTGCGTTTAACGTTGCGGCTGCCTTCGGTGAAATAGTGCACGGGATGGTAAGTACGGGTGCTGCCCGCGGCGAATACCGGCATGGTGTCAGAACATTCTTTCGTGCCCACGAATGCGTCCCATGGCAACCGCCAGCTGGGTCCGTCTTCTACTTTTGAACCCTGCGGCGGCGCGGCGGATTTCACCATCTCCGGATCAGGATCACCTCCGCCTTGCAGCAGGCGATCTGCCAGCAAGTCTGGGCCGGACATGCCAATGTCTTTCATGTTCAGGCCGAGGTTCGCAGGAGTCGCTTCTGCAAACGATGCCTCTGAACTTTTCGGAAGAACGCGCGAGCCGCGATCGGAGATGAAAGTGATTGCACCATCGCGGGTGCGCAGGTCTTCGTAAACTTTCCAATCGGTTGAGTCGAGTTTGAATTCGCAGACGAGCGTGTGGCCGGGGACGTCCGGTTTTTCCTGCGAAAGGCCAATGTTTACGGCTTTTGCCGGATCAACATTCCTGGGCGCTTGTTCCTGGCCTGCGCTGAATCCGGGAAAAAGATTAAGAGCTGCAGTCGTGACTGCTGCATTTTGTAAGAATCGCCGTCGGTCCATATGGTGGGCACCCTTTGTGGTTGGTTATCTTTTCCGGATCATCTTTTCCGAATGATCTTTCTCAAATCATCTTTCCCGAATCATCAGCGACCGGTCTTCTTTGATTTCGAAATTGTCCGGTGGAGTTACACCCCGTAGATATTGCACGAAGTAGTCCCAGCGCCGTCGCGCGAGGTAAACGCTGTTTTCTCCGTGATACATGTTGGGCACGAAGAGCATGTCGAAACTTTTGTTGGCCTTCATCAATGCGTCGGCGAAACGCATGGTTTCGACAGGGTGCACATTGTCATCAATGTCGCCATGTTCCAGGAGTAGATGTCCTTTTAAGTTCTTCGCCATGGTGACGTTGGATTGCGCCGCATAATCATCTTGTACCGGATAGCCTTGATAAACCTCGTTCCACCATGCTTTGTCGAGACGAGGGTCGTGATCACCAGAGATGGACACGCCCACTTTGTAGAAGTCAGGGAATACGAGCATCGCGTGTGCGGCCCCGTAGCCACCAGCGGATGTCCCGTAAATCCCCACACGATTGATGTCCATGTACGGATATTTCTCGGCCATCTCTTTGATCATGGTGACGTGATCTTCGAATGATCCGCCAAGATTCCGGTAGGAGAACAAGTGGAATGCGTGCGAGCGCCCGAGTGTGCCGCGGCCGTCCACCATCACAACGATGAAGCCTAATTCCGCCATGGATTGAAGGCGGAGAGCGTCAAAGTTCTTGGGAACGAAGAATCCCTGCGGCCCGGTATAGACCTGCTCGACGATGGGATATTTTTTTGAAGAGTCGAAATTCGAAGGACGCCAGATCAGACCGTAAAGATCGGTCGTACCGTCAGTGGTTTTTCCCTTGAACGGCTCGGGATATTTCCATCCCATGGCTAAGAGCTTGCTGGCATCGGATTTCTCCAGCACACGGACTTCTGATCCATCTTTTGCGCGCCGCAGAACGGATTCTCCCGGCAAATCAGGCCGGGAATAGTTATCTACAAAAAATTCTCCGCCGAGCGAAACACTCACGGTGTGATTTGCATTTTCAGGCGTGAGCGGCGTCAGGCCTTTGCCATCGAAGCCGATGCTGTAAAGATGAGATTGATACGGATCTTCATTTTTCTCGCGGCCATTCGCGCGAAAAAATACGCGGTGATTTTTCTCGTCGACGTATTCAATGCGGTCAACAACCCACGGTCCAGAAGTGACCTGATTTTCCAGTTGGCCAGTGTCTCCGTGGTAGAGATAAAGATGATTCCATCCGTCGCGCTCCGAACTGGCGAAAATTTCTCCGGTGGAATGCACGAAATGAAAGAAGGTTTCGCCGGGATCCATATAGTCGTC
>DASXCC010000104.1:0-5923 GCA_036491415.1 Terriglobales bacterium
TTAGCTCATCGCTGATGCGCTCCTGCCTGGAAACTTCTTCTCTTTTAAATAGACTTAGAGATGGAACGGACGCTGTACCATACGGCATATCTAGCAAACGGAATCTCTGAATCACTTCCGCCCATATATTTTTTGGGCTTCCTAACCTTTTGTCGACCCCATCCCAAACGCTCTCATCACCGATTGACTGCACAAAAGCCGGATTGATATCCAAATATTCAAAATATTCCTTCCAGTCAGTTTGGTAATTTTCACCAAATCGCGGTGAATTCTTGATCCAAACGGACTGGGATCGGCGCCAGGCCAGGGCCTCAGATTTGGCGGCCCGATTAAACTCCGCCAATTCTTTAGACCCAGGCTTCATCGACGCGACTTTTTTCATTGTTTCCACAACTTGACTTCTGAGTTCATCAACGTGCTTGACGTTCAGATACTTAATTGGCAGCCCCGAGAAACCGACAAATGCAGCAGGATAGTGCGGCGAATTTTGAAGAAATATTGAACCCTCTACCTGGTTTGCTCCTGAATCAAAATTGCGCGTTCGACTGTCGACGGATGAGCGATAGAGGAGGGATTTTTCTCCATCCGCCAATACCCGAAAAAGCAGTTGCAGAAATTTAATATCGACAGCGGAATCTGTTGTCGGAAGGGACCATCCGAATCGTATATCTCCTCGATCACTGTCGCTTTCGCTGGGAAAGGGAAACAGACTAATGATTTTGTCTCGTGCCGGGGATGTCGGGTATTTTGGGGTGTCGGGTTCGAGGTCGTGTTGAGTACTCGAATGATTGATCCGGCTGAGTTCTGATGAAATATGTTTTATGAACTCGATGGCATCTTCATTTGGGTCTAGCACAAAAACAAAGCCGGTGGTCGGTCCCAGTCGATAGTGTTCTTGATAGAAATGCCGTATATCTCCAGCATGGACTTTACGCATTTCAGACGGAACGCCGCTGTTGTAGAAGGCAAACGGGTTATTTGGCCCGAAAACGCGTTGGTTCAAGCCAAAGTAGTAATCGGAGGTTCCCACACCCGTTTGCATTTCATCGTAAACTGATCCTTCCTCAATCAAAGAAGGGGTCGACGTACCCGGATCACGCGAAACACCAAAGTGATAAAACTCCCTTTGTGCCTCTACATCAGTGAAATCAGATAGATACAGGGCATTAAGCCAGGCATGAAACTGCTCGTAAAAGGCCGCCACGCCGCTGCCCGATGAAAAAGAATACATATTGTAATCATCAATGGTCGCGGCCTTGCTAATACTCAATCTCATGTCACGCAGCAAGTTTACGTATCGGCCGGTAGTTCCCTTGCCTGCCAGCAGGTGTTCTAGAGCGTGTGCTAAACCATTGTTACTGCGAGAAGTTGTGTCAACCCACATGAAAACCTGGGGTACGGTCTGGATTTGAAGGACATAGATCGGCGCTCCTGAGGTATGTTCAAATTTGGCGCCTATAATGCTGCTATCTTTCGCTGAATAAAGGTGTTTGACTGTTACATCTGCAATCTTCTGGTCCTGTCTTAGGACATCCAATTTCTTATCCTGACTATACAGCAGGCTCGAGGCCAACAAAACAGATATGAAAGTAATCCCTTTGAGCATCTTCAGCACAACAGTAAAGCGATAGAGACTTTATCGCAAGGGACCTTTTCATAGCGTGGCAGTATGAGAGGGTTTGTGCATTTGCTCTCGATCTTTCATTGACAGAACAAGGATTCTTTCATTATGATTGCGCCACTCTACGGAACTTTTCGTACTCGGGAGTTCTCAATGCTGGATTTTATTCTCACCCTTTTGTCTCTGATTTCAGGTTCCGCTTTCGACGATATACAAAAGCCGCGGCCAAGACCAATTCCACCGCCCAATTCTCCGATACCGAATAAGTAAGTATCACCTGAACCAGCACGCAATAAAATACAATCACTGCCTATTCAATATGTGGCAGTTAACATGAAGCTTTTTTACCTCATCGGGCCACTGTTCCTTGGTACATACTTTGCAGCGACCTGCTGCGCGCAAAATCCACAACGAGACACCGTCTCAACACAACTAATACCAGGAGTCCTTATCGAGGAGGTTCACGCAGAAGGCCCCGCTCACCGAACAGGCCTGCGTCCGCAGGACATCCTTTTATGTTGGAAAAGGGGGGCGGCAGCAGGGGAAATTAAAACGCCTTTCGATCTTGCAAGCATGTTCTGGCATCAATTGCCGTATGGCCCAGTCGATCTATACGGTGTTCGAAATGGAACAAGAAAACACTGGGTTCTCACCTCTGATGCATCGGATTTCTCCATTCGTCCGCGGTTCCGCAAACATTTACTTGCACGTTACTTGGATGCGAGTTCTCTGCTTCGGTCCTCTAACCCTCTAGAAGGCATTTCCCATTTCCGCCTCTTGGCACTAGGAGCCAACAATAGTGATACCCCATGGCTCGCTTCGTGGTTTTTAATCAGGGCCTCCAAGCTTCCTCAATCAGTAGAGAATCGCAGAATTACCACCTTGCTCTACGACGAAGCCCTTTTAGTAGGCAAACTGGCGGCTCCAGTACAAGTCGAATTGCTTCGATTGCAAGCCGAAAGTTACGCTAACACTGATGACGGGGCTGCCACAACCTTGCTCTATCGCAAACTGTTAGACAAGGAGTCAGGAGGGGACCATTCGATCGATCAGGTCAATGCGCTTCTGTCGATTAGTTTGATCCAATTGCACTCTCAAAAATATAGTGAAGCCGAGGCCATGCTTCGGCAAGCAGTTGCATCAGCCGAGTTGCTAATCCCAAACAGTCTTCAGCGAATAAATGCGTTGGTCAATCTTGCAGTCGTTTACGAAAATCAGGGAAAGTTCAGAAAAGCAGAGGAATCCTACCTTAAAGCCCTCAATCAAGAGAATAAGAATTACCCTGGAAGCTCTTATCTCCGAAGCACCTTAGGTGATCTGGGAGTTCTGCTGGATCAAGAGGGGGACTTCCAAAGAGCGGCAGAATATTTCAACAGGGCCTATAGAGTCGCCGAACACATTGATCCAAATAGCTTCGATACGGCCGAAATTCTTTCGAACCTCGCAGATTGTGAGCTTGAACTAGCACAACCTTCACAAGCTGCCACTTACCAGAAGAAAGCACTGCTTATTGCTCAAAAGCTTGATCCAACCGGCCTTACGACAGCCAATGCCCTAGCGGGGCTTGGCAAAATTGCTCGTGAGCAACAGCATCTGGAGCAAGCCGAGAAGTACTATGAAAAAGCTTTGCAAATCGCCGGTGGCATCGACAATAGTGACCTGGACAGGTCATCAATCATGTTTGGTTTGGGTGTCGTTCTTAAACAACAGTTAAGGTTAGTGGAAGCTGAGAACAATTTCCTTCAAGCACTGTCAATTTTGAATCGCGAAGAGCCCGACGGAATAGATCGAGCCATTATGATCGCTGAATTGGCTGGCAGTCTCGCCCAAGAACACCGCGATGAGGAGGCCAAAGCCCTATATTCCCAAGCCATTACACTTTTTGATGCCCAAGTTCTACACATCGGTGGAATCGACGATGTACGTTCACGATATCGCGCCGAGCGCCAGCGCTATTATCACGAGTATATCGCGGTCCTTGCGAGAACGGGCGACGCTAGCAAAGCTCTAGAGACCTTGGAAACCGCACGTGCAAGAACGCTGTTTGAATTCTTGAGGACCGTCCAGTTCAATTCCCGGAGCCTCAACAAGCCGAGTGACTTAGAGGAGCAGGCTTCTTACACGCGGCTTTACACTGCAGCGGATTCGAGGATCCGCCTCCTGACGAAATCTCATACAAATGCCGAACTCGCCAAAGTTGAGCAGGAAATCCAAGAAAGTCTCTTTGAATACCAGCAAATACAAACAGAATCACGCATCAAGCACGAAACCACTGCGCACGAAGAGGCTTTTTCGACTGCATCGGCCGGCGAAATTCAAGGCATGCTGGATGCGAATACCATTCTGTTGGAGTATTCATTAGGGGCTCCAAGAAGCCTACTCTTGCTTGTGAGCCACAAAGACATATCAGTCTTCGAGCTGCCTGATGCACAGCACATCGAGCAAGTGGCACGAAAGCTCTATCAGCTACTATCAGCATCTGAAAACATTGAAGAGTCGGGATCAGGAACTCTGGCAGAGTACCGGAATACTTCCAAACAGCTCGCTACGATGATCCTCGGTCCAGTTAAGCACTTGCTAAGCGACAAACGCTTGCTCATCGTTGCCGACGGTGTCTTGCAATATCTTCCTTTCGCGGCTCTCCCGAACCCGGGCGCGGGAGATGGACGCCCCTTGGTTGTAGATCATGAGATTACGAACTTACCTTCGGCCTCAGTGCTCTTTGCAATCCGCAATGGGGAGAAAAGAAAGAAACCGAGCAAGGGGGTTGCCATCTTGGCGGATCCGGTCTTTGAATCGAATGACGATCGGTTAAAGCACCCAGCGTCGAGGATCTCGTCAATCGGTATCGAACCTAGCCATTTGTCCCCGTCAAATGAACGTGGAGTGAATGAATCTGACGTTCATCATTTGGGCCGGCTCCTTTATACGCGCGATGAAGCACGCGCGATTTCAGGGGCCAATCGACCTGAAGAAACAATGTTGGCGGTAGACTTTTCGGCCACTCGTTCACTGGCACTTAGCTCTGAATTATCTCACTATCGGATCGTGCATTTTGCCACGCATGGAATCTTCGATAGCAAACACCCCGAACTTTCAGGTCTTGTGCTGTCACTCTTCGACCAAAAAGGACATCCAGAGCCAGGTTTTCTAATCTTGCAAGACATCTACAATATGAAACTGCCTGTCGATATGGTTGTTCTCAGTGGATGCGAAACGGCGTTAGGAGACAGCATCCAGGGAGAAGGACTTATTGGCCTAACACGTGGTTTCATGTACGCAGGAGCCAGCCGAGTCGTTGCAACCTTGTGGAAAGTTAGCGACGTCGCGACCGCCGAATTGATGGGATCTTTCTACAATGCCATGGAAAAGAGAAACCTTCGGCCGGCAGCAGCTCTGAGACAAGCCCAAATCGAGATGTGGAAATCAAAACAGTGGAATTCACCTTATTATTGGGCTGCGTTCCAGATCCAGGGAGAATGGAAATAACTTTTAGCCCTTCGCCGTGGGTAGGTCGCTTGCAGGGCTTGAAAATTTGGGGCACGAGAGATTCTTTTCTTTAGCCGTTGACGGCGGACATCGGAGAGGGAGTTAGAAGCGGCCTTGTTTGCTCCGGAGCTGCAGCTGACTCGCACGCCTAGCAGCGCACGATGCCCCAAGACTCCCAACTAATCCGATAGAGCCACACCACAATGTTGATATTGATGTAAGAACATCATTATGGTTGACGTCCCAAAAGATAGCAATTGTTGGCTAGATTCCGATTCAACGGCTGGTGTCACCCTCCGCGAGGACGTACGCGCGGCGGCTGCCGAAATCTGGCGCAGCGCTTGCAAAAAGACGCGCATAGCCATGGGCGACGCCACAGAGACCGCCGGGTTGATGGAAGCGTCAGCCGTGAGAGCGTCGAGGTTCCTCGACCGGCTCGGCAAAGGTTCAGTTGACGCGAACCCGCGGGCGATACTGCTGCGCATATTCTGCCGTCTCCTGAGCCAACGAGCAGTCCGCCTCCGCCGCCTGGAGCCCGTAGGCCTGGACGTCGATATCAAAGCCACGTCTCCCAGTTGGGAAGATGAAATGAACATGCTGCTTTTTTTTGAGAAATTGCAACATTACTTGTCCCCGGAGAGCGTTACTATATTGGGACTGCGCAGAAACGGCCATGTGTGGGACGAGATTGCTTCAATGTTAAAGAGCAGCGTTCCAGCCGTAAAGAAGCGCTTCTGGCGGGATATAGAGAATGCGAAAGTCACACTCAGGATCGGGCCACAAGGGAAATCAGCAGGGCGCGCAAAAGTCGGG
>DASXCC010000105.1:0-5670 GCA_036491415.1 Terriglobales bacterium
CTACTATGGCGTCGGCATGAAGGTTGGAGCGCGTAACAATCGCGTCATCGTGATTGCGCCGTTCGCCGGAAGCCCTGCTTACAAAGCCGGCATCCGCCCCGGAGACACAATTGTTGCCGTCGATGGCAAAGCCACCGACAACATGAACACGGGCGACGTAGCTGATTTGCTCAAAGGCCCGCGCGGCACCACCGTTCACATTTCGGTACTGCGCGAAGGCGCGGAAAAGCCTCTCGATTTCGCCGTGACTCGCGCGGAAATTCCCCGCTATAGCGTGGATTTGCACTTCTTCATCCGCCCGGGAGTCGGCTATATGCACATCACCGGGTTTAACGAAACCACTGAGCATGAAGTTGCTGACGCGCTCGATCAGTTTGATCAGCAAGGCGGATTAAAAGGGCTTGTGCTTGATCTTCGCCAGAACCCCGGCGGATTGCTGAATGAAGCTGTGGGCGTCGCCGACAAGTTCCTGCACAAGGGCGCGCTGATCGTTTCCCACCATGGCCGATCTTCTCCGGAAAAGCGCTATGTTGCCGCTCATGGCAATGGTGGCAAAGACTATCCAATCGTAGTGCTCGTGAATCGCGGATCGGCCTCAGCCGCTGAAATTCTTGCGGGCGCCATCCAGGATCACGACCGCGGATTGATTGCCGGCGAAATTACGTTTGGCAAGGGATTGGTACAGACGGTATATCCGCTTTCGGAAAACACCGGCCTGGCGCTGACCACCGCCAAGTACTACACGCCCAGCGGACGCTTGATTCAACGTGACTATTCCAACATCTCTCTGTACGACTATTACTTCGATCGTGACACTGAAGAGAACGGATCTTCCAACCACGAAGTAAAGCTTACCGACAGCGGTCGCACCGTTTACGGCGGCGGCGGCATTACGCCGGACGTGAAGCTAATTCCAGTAAAGAGCAACGCATTCCAGGACACTCTTTTGATCCACTATGCGTTCTTTAGCTTTGCGCAGCACTATACCGAAACTCACCACGTGACTGACACGTTCGAAATAGATGATCAGGTCATGCAGGACTTCCGCAAATATTTGGACGACCAGAAGATTCCTTACACCCAGGCGGACTTCTTGCAGAACATTGATTGGCTAAAGTCCTCCATCAGGAGCGAGATTTTCGTGGATGCCTTCGGCGAGGAAAAAGGCCTGCAAGTGCGCGCGCAGACCGATCCCCAGGTGCTGAAAGCGATTGAACTGATGCCTCAGGCAAAGCAACTGGAAGACAGCGCCAAGAAGATCGTTGCCGAGCGCATGGCTTCGGAACATTCAGGCAATCAATAACTAGGTTTTTATCCGCCGCAGAGGTCATACGATCTCTGCGGTTTTTATTTGCGCATAAGACTCACAAACCTATTCAAATATCGACACCACTAGTAGGCAGTTTGGCCTGAGGTTTAAGATTTGTCATCCCGAGCGCCGCATAATCATTTGCCTTGTAAATGAACATGCAAGTCGAGGGACCTGCTTTTCGTTTAGCTCAATGGTCTATTGCCTTGCTCTGCTGCGATTGACTTGCCTTCCCTGCTATGTGAGAATCCGGCAGATAACGCTGGCACTTCGCGAATGCCAGGTTGCAGCGGATGTTTACGATTCCCGCTCATTTTTACCCGGGACCCATATGAGCACTTCGCACTTATTCCAAAGTCATACATTCATTAGTCATATATTCATTCAAAAT
Source organism: Terriglobales bacterium (assembly GCA_036491415.1). GTDB lineage: Bacteria > Acidobacteriota > Terriglobia > Terriglobales > Acidobacteriaceae > JAICKN01. The sequence continues at coordinate 1,701 of DASXCC010000105.1, forward strand.
TTATCGCGTTGTAGCGCCGCATGTTGAAGGGCGAACTTTGGATGCTCTGCGCGGTGCCGGCCCTGGTTGCAGGATGGACCGATTGGCGCATGCGCCGCATCCCGAACTGGCTGACGGTATCAGGCTTCGTATTGGGGGTTGCCGTAAACACCGCATCATGGCGCTGGGCTGGATTGAAAGCGTCGCTGCTCGGCGCAGGCCTGGGATTGGCTGTGCTTCTGCCATTTGTACTGCTACGGGCTTTAGGCGCAGGAGATTGGAAGCTTGTAGGATCGTTGGGAGCGTGGCTGGGGCCATCCAGGCTGGTGGCAGTCCTGATTCTGGCAATATTTGCCGCCGGAATCATGGCCGTCGTCCTGGTGATATCGAAAAAACGCCTGGGGCGAACCCTGGGGAACATTGGGCATATGCTGGCTTCGCTGTTTACATTGCATCTGCCCGGCTCAGAACTTTCTCTGGATAATCCCGACTCCGCCAAAGTACCATTCGGAGTAGCGGTAGCGCTGGCGGTGCTGTTGTACGTCGGATCGGAAGGCTGGCGGATCGCATATCTGGCACGATGAAACTTCCTTGGACAAAACGCGTTATCAGGGATACCGAAGGACAAGAAATTGCCGAGGCGGCATTCGTGCTGCCAATTCTTTTTCTGGTGTTGTTTGCGATTCTCTGGTTCGCGCGCGCATACAGCATTTACTCCACATTGAATCGCGCGGCAAATGCGGCGGCAGTAGCCGGAGCGCAATCAAGCTGCGCTACTTGCAGCGGAGCTCCTGTGGACGTACAAGGCACCATCGTGAATCCAATTCTTGACGCTGCCCATTTAGATCACACCCAGGTCATTTTTAACATTCAACAAAATACTCCTTTAAATTCAACTTCACCTGTCGCGACTGGGACGATTGTGGATCTGTCTTATCCCTTTGGGTTTGGCGTAGGTGGCATTTTCCATAATCTTACGATCCACGCGGAAGCCCGCGCGTTACAGGAAAATTGACCCCTATGCGCCCATGGCTCAAAGCCGTTTTTACAAAACGCCTGTTTCAATTGCTTTGCGAGACAAGAGGCGCTGAGCTTATTGAGTTTGCTATTTCTTTGCCACTCATGATGGTCTTTGCGATGGGCATTTATGATTTTAGTAACGCATCTATTCTGAAACAAAAGATTTCGCAGATTGCATCCAATGCCGCGCGCGTTGCGGCAAATCAACCTACATCTGATCTTTCATCAGCAGGAAGTTGTTCTGCTCCGGGTTCCATCTGTGCCATTCGCACAATCGTTGACACAGCCCTTACTAATAATGGCATTGATGATTGTGGTTTAAATGGGACGTCAGCATCATCTCCTTCGGCTTTGGTGTGGACTTTCAGCGCCTCAGGATGTCCGGGAAATCAACTCACGCTTACCATCAACCGCGGTTACACTTACGATACAACACTGCCCGATCCGCCGTTTCAGGGGCCTTACAGAATTGAAGCGACCCAAGTAACCCTGAGTTATCCGTATCAGTGGCAGTTCAACAAAGTGATAGGCCTGATTGCCCCTGGGGCGAACTTCGGGAATAAACCAATACAAAGTGTAACGGTGATGCAGAATTTGAATTAGCTTTGGGAATTGAAGATGAAGCGCAATCGCAAAAACGAACGTGGTGTGACCCTCATGGTTGCAGCATTCACTTTGCTGGCAATCCTGGCCATGGCTGCGATTTCTGTCGACGTCGCGCAGCTCTATGTTGCCCGTGGCGAATCTCAAAAAGCTGCAGATGCCGCAGCGTTGGCAGGGGCCAAGATGTTCGTGACTTCAGGATATACATCGGTACAAGGATCAGGCTTTCAAGTCGCTGATATTAACAATCTGTGCCAAACCGGCGGTCCGGGACAACCATTCCCCGTGAACAGTCAGGCCGAAGCAGTTGCAGCGCAAAATACTATCGCTGGACAACCAGCAGTGGTCACGAACATCCAGTGCAATCACGTAACATCTGTTAATCCCACAGAAAATCCTACTGTTTCTGTAAGCGTGACTCGAACTGGAATCCCAACATTCTTCGCCAGAGTTTTCGGAAATAGCAACACAACAACAAACGCTACCTCAACTGCTGAGGCCTACAATCCTTCTACGAATACCACTCCCATTCAAACATCTGTAAAACCTTGGCTGATTCCGAATTGCAATCCGGGAATGTCGAATTGCAATGGACCTTATTTTGTAGATCCCGGTAGCGGTCAGGTTTTGCAAAATGGGAGTTTTATTGGCACTAAAATCCAACTCAATATAATTACTAGCGGCCCCGGACAGACTAGCAATACGGTAGATAGAGTTCTTGATTCCTATGCTCTTAACCTACCTACAACTGATCCGCCAATTTGCCCGGTTTGTGGAGAGGCTGCAGGGGTATACTTTCAGAACGTGGCCTGCTCTACCCAAGTTCAAATGAAATGCGGTGATACTGTTGGCGGCACCGGATTCGGTGGCGGAGGAACTATCGGGGTCGAGCGTTTTGGAGTCAATGCATCTACCACCATGAGTGGGGGACGATGCATGATACATGCATCCAATGACGACTTGGGCCAAGGACAGGATGTGCTTACACCAGGCCCTCCTCCTATCGCGATTCAGGGCGGGGAAAATAATCCGAATCCCGCTCTTGTAGGAGTTTCAAACATTAGTCGCAGTGATTCAATTGTTACGGTACCTATCTATGACGGCACTCAGCTGTGTACTGGTGGCGGTGGCAGAAGAGGAGGAGGCGGTTGTACAACGGTCAAATCAATACTCGGTTTTCTGCAATTAGCGATAACCCGAACAGTTCCGTCTGGCGGTCCAGGACCTACGCAAGGACAAATCGAAGGAATCATTGTTAACGCCGCTGGTTGCGGCAATACCACAACTAGCACTCCAATTACAGGCAGCGGTCTTTCTCCCATCCCCGTTCGCCTCATTCACCAATAAATTAAATTTTGATTTTTACTGCTGCTGATCGTTCTGCGGAGGTTGCGCGGAATTGTCTGGCGGGATTTGCGGGACCATGTCCGGCTGCGGTTCGGGAGTGGTTTGAATGTCGGATTGCGAAGTGTCGGGCGGGGATTGATCGTTCGCCGAATCCGGAGGAGCCGATTGCACTGCGGGATAGTACGCATCGTTCGACGCAACGCCCTGCCCGCGCTGTGTAATCACAACGCTGCGCAGTAACTGCGGATTCTGTTCTGATCCCAGCAGAATGAAATCGAAATGGGAGCCTTCCAGCAGCGATGCCAGCGCTTCGCGGGCAGGAGCCGGAGCGATATCCACAACAATCTTTTCCTGCGATGCCGAGGGCGGAATGGAAATGTCCGCGCCGGTTCGCTTTTGTATTTCATACAGAACGCTGGCCAGCGTGGCTTTGTCGGCCCAGATACTCAACTTGCCATTCTTAAATTCCACCCGGACATCCGATGGGGGTGCCGATAATGGTGCCGCTACGGGCGTGGATACTGATACAGGCGCCGACGCCAACGGCGTGACTGTGCCGCCGGTGACCGTGCCAATCCCCGCAAGGCTCACTTGCCGCAGTACGGGTTGCGAAGCAGAAGATCGTGAAGACGAAGATTGTGAACCCGTAGCCACGGGCACATCACTTGGTCCAGACTCGCCAAGCTTCACAATAATGGTTCGGCCCGAAGGAAAAAGCTGATATTGCGGCGCGGATTTCAAGTCCAGAACAATGCGTGTGGTCGGCGGATTTTGCGAAAACAGCCCGATACGCACAGACTTTACCTCGCCGCGATTCACGGTGAGATTACGCAGTTTTGTGTCAGGCACCGCACCGGGAAAATCCACGATAAGGCGGTCCGGCCCGGTGACCACTAAAGTTTGCGGCTTTACCGGTGCAGAAGTCGTGATTTCGATTTCCAGATGGTTGCCGCTGCTAAGCACATCCACATGGCGAACAGTCGGAACCTCGCTCGCGAAGGTGGCGGCAGAAACCAGCGAG
>DASXCC010000106.1:0-11867 GCA_036491415.1 Terriglobales bacterium
TCCCTTTCGCTTGCGCCGAAAAGCCGTGGTCACATTCGCGGGATTCTCAGCACGCTTTGGAATTTTGCAATGTGGAAGCAAGCTATACCGATGCAGGTAAACCCCATCAGTTTGGTGACGGTGAAAGGCGCGTCCAAGCGAGTGCGGAAACCGCGAAGCCTCACGGTTGAGCAATTCCGTTTGCTTGTGTCGCATCTGCATGAGCCACACGGGACCGTTGCTGTGCTGTGTACTTGCTTCGGTCTTCGCATCTCGGAATGTTTGGCGCTTCGATGGTCAGACATTGATTGGCTCAACGGTCAGCTTCGCGTGGAGCGCGGCATAGTTGAGCGCAACGTGGACGATGTGAAGACCGAGGAATCCCGCAAGTCTTTGGCGATTGCTGATGAGTTGCTTGAGCGCTTGAAAGTGTGGAAGCAAACCACAAAATTCTCAGCGGACAGTGATTGGATTTTTGCAAGCCCGCTGAAAATCGGCAGGCTGCCATATTCCTATACAGGCGTATGGCGTGAGCTGGACCGCGCAAGCAAAGCTGCAGGACTCGGGCACATGGGCACGCACACTTTCCGGCATTCATATCGCATGTGGATTGACGCGATAGGGACGCCGGTTGGAGTGCAACAAAAGCTCATGCGTCACGCGGACATCCGCACGACGATGAATATTTATGGGGACGCTGCAACCGAAGACATGCGAGAAGCACACAACAAGATTGTGAGTCTTGCGTTGCGGACAGTGTGAACGGCACGGGAACCAGCACGGAAGGATTCGTAACTACTTGAAAAATTGGCTCCTCAGGTAGGACTCGAACCTACAACCCTCCGGTTAACAGCCGGATGCTCTGCCATTGAGCTACTGAGGAGTGTTGTTTCCGGGCACTGGGATTAGCGCCGGGCTTTTTTGCCTTAGCTATATTACCATCATCGCTTTGCGTTTGTGGATAGCTGCGGTGAAAATCCGAATGCTGGCCATCGCGATTTATTCGGACTTATAAACAGACTGGAACTTACAAAATTCGGCGATATGCGCACAAGTTGCAGCGGGTAATCCCCGCAATGCGCAGAGGCCATGGCACCATCTTCCCTGTCCTTTTTCGTATTTTTTCGCCTGATTTTCGTGGGGAATTTTCTAAAACCCTTGGTTTGACCGGGCCTTTCGGAACGTGCTATAACAGTCCGTTTGTTTGGGACGGAGTAAATTCCACAGAGAGACTATCCTAGGCAAAAATCATCCGACGCGGCCAAGCAACACCCCTTCTTTAATGCCGTGAAGTGGAAGCGTGTTCGGACTCAGCAACATTTTATGGGTTTTGGCATCAAAGCTCCGAACTTGTGTGCTGATAAACGCATTCTTGACACGTAAATCACCCTAAGAAACTTATCCTCGGAGGATTCCATATGCGCATATGCCTTTTGGCTTTTGCGACCGGACGACGTTTGCTGAAATTGCTATTGACCGCCATCACGACCTTCAGCCTTAGCGCCATTGCGTTTGCGCAGCAACCTCCGGAATCCGCGGGAGGCGAAGCCAACCTGAAACTTCCGGATCTTTCGCAGGTTTCTTTTCTGGGCATAGATGGGCACAAGCTTCTGGAAATTGGAATTCTCTTCTGCATCTTTGGTCTGATTTTTGGTCTTGCGATGTACATGTGGCTGAAGAATTTGCCAGTACACCGCAGCATGCGGGACATGTCGGAACTGATTTACGAAACGTGCAAGACCTATTTGATCAGCCAGGGCAAGTTCATTCTGCTTCTGGAAGCTTTCATCGCCGTCATTATTATTTTGTACTTTGGCGTACTGCTGAAATTTGACGCGGCGCGCGTCATCATTATTCTTGCTTTCAGCTTGTTGGGAATTGCGGGCAGCTACGGCGTAGCGTGGTTCGGCATTCGCGTCAACACATTCGCCAATTCGCGCACGGCTTTCGCCAGTCTTCAGGGCAAGCCTTATCCCGTATATCAAATCCCGCTGGCCGCCGGAATGAGCATCGGCATGATGCTCATCAGCGTGGAACTGCTGATGATGTTGATCATCCTGCTCTTTATTCCCGGAGATTATGCGGGCCAGTGCTTCATTGGATTTGCGATTGGCGAATCACTCGGTGCGGCAGCGCTGCGTATCGCGGGCGGCATCTTCACGAAAATCGCGGACATCGGCTCCGACCTGATGAAGATCGTTTTCAAGATTAAAGAAGATGATGCGCGTAACCCGGGCGTAATTGCGGATTGCACGGGCGACAACGCGGGAGATTCCGTCGGACCGTCCGCCGATGGATTTGAAACTTATGGTGTGACTGGCGTCGCGTTGATCACCTTCATTCTGCTTGGCGTGAAAGATCCTGCAGTGCAAGTACAGTTGCTGGTTTGGATTTTCGTAATGCGTGTGATGATGCTGGTTTCCAGCAGCGGTGCATACTTCCTGAACAGTGCCATCGCCAAGGCAAGATTCGGCAACGCGACGCAAATGAACTTCGAGTCGCCGCTGACCTCGCTGGTATGGATCACTTCCCTTGTCTCGATTGCTTTGACCTATATCGTTTCGTATTTCGTCATTCCCGACCTCGGCGGTGATCCCACGCAATGGTGGAAACTTTCCACCATCATTTCCTGCGGGACGCTGGCGGGCGCCGTTATTCCGGAGTTGGTCAAATCGTTTACCTCGACTGAGTCGCGACATACAAGAGAAGTAGTAATTTCGGCGCAGGAAGGTGGAGCGTCGCTGGGAATTTTATCGGGATTCGTCGCCGGCAATTTTTCCGCATATTATCTGGGCTTGTCCATGGTCATTCTGATGGGCGTCGGATATTACTTCAGCGGTATGGGCTTAAGCGGATTGATGATAGCCGCGCCGGTTTTTGCTTTTGGACTGGTGGCATTTGGATTCCTGGGTATGGGACCGGTCACAATCGCCGTAGATTCTTACGGTCCAGTGACGGACAATGCGCAATCCATTTATGAGCTTTCGCTGATTGAAACTATTCCAAATATCGAAGCGGAACTCAAAAAGGACTACAACGTTGACGCAAACTTCGAGCGCGCCAAATTCCTGCTCGAAGACAACGACGGCGCTGGCAATACGTTTAAGGCGACAGCGAAGCCGGTGTTGATTGGTACGGCAGTTGTGGGCGCGACCACGATGATCTTTTCCATCATCATGGCGCTTACCCATGGCCTTACCGAAAACGTGGCTAAGCTTTCCTTGCTGCATGCGCCCTTTATGCTTGGCCTGATTACCGGCGGAGCGATGATCTATTGGTTTACCGGCGCTTCGACGCAGGCGGTCACAACCGGGGCCTATCGCGCGGTGGAATTTATCAAAGCGAACATCCGTCTTGAAGGCGTGGAGAAAGCATCTGTTTCTGACAGCAAAAAAGTTGTCGCCATCTGTACGAAGTACGCTCAGAAAGGAATGCTGAATATTTTCCTGGCTGTGTTCTTCGCGACGCTTGCGTTTGCTTTCGTGGAACCTTTCTTCTTTATCGGCTACTTGATTTCCATCGCCATCTTCGGCTTGTATCAGGCCATCTTCATGGCCAATGCGGGCGGCGCGTGGGACAATGCCAAGAAGATCGTCGAAGTGGAAATGAAGCAAAAAGGTACGCCGCTGCATGATGCCTGCGTAATCGGAGACACGGTTGGCGATCCTTTTAAAGACACTTCGTCCGTTGCGTTAAATCCAGTAATTAAGTTCACTACGCTGTTCGGATTGCTTGCGGTGGAGTTGGCCGTTACGCTTAGTGCCCAGGGCGGCAATTTGAGCCACATTCTGGCGTTGGCGTTTTTCCTGGTTTCGTTCTTCTTCGTGTACAAATCTTTCTACGGAATGCGGATCGGCGCGGACCGTACCAGAGTGCCGGCAGCTGTCGCAGCCGACTAGAGTTGATATAGGATTTTGTTTCTGAGTGCAGCCTTTGGGCTGCACTCTTTTTTGCGACTAGGACCAGGTTTATTTAGAGACTGCTGCAACTTCCATCTCCGCGCTTCCCGCTGATGGCGCCACCGGATGTTTTGTGCGGCCGCGAAGGATTCGATTCGTGGGTTCCGAGTAGGCCCTCGCAACAATTGCCCCGAGGATGGCGGAGGCAATAATTACTGTTAGAAACAGTGGCGCAACCAACCGCATCGGCTTCCCCAGATAAACAAACAAATCGAAAAAAGCGAACACCGCGAACATATGGGTGAGGTAAATTTCGTAGCTATGCTGACCAAGGCTCAGCAAGGGAGCAAGAATTCGGGGGCTTTTCCATTTTGTTTGCGCGCTGACGGCGACCACCATGCAAGTTCCCAAGGCCAATAAGGACATATAAATTCCATAGGTGTCGATTCCCCAGTGGTAAGCCTGTAATGCAAAGCAAAGACAAAATACCAGGATGAGTGCGCCAACCGCTGCAATGATCCGGGAGGCCTTTCGGGAAAAGGCTACGCGCGAAACAAACAACGCCGTCAGACATCCCATGGCAATAGCGTCCATGCTGCCGAGGTAGGACTTCTCTTCCCAAATCTCGTTGCCATGCGTCCAGTAAGTTCGTGCGATCGGGCCAAGCACTACGAAAACCACGAAAACAAAGAGCAATGCAATGAATTTCTTCTTGTCTCCAAAGAGTAAGCACACGATTGGGAAGAAGAGATAAAACATTTCTTCAATAGAAAGAGACCAGAGAACATCCCAGTTGGCAGGCAAATATCCGCGATGCGCTTCAAGCCAGTTCAAATGAAAAGTAAGCGCTGAAAAAAGCGCACGAGGCAGACTGCTTCTTTTTGCGGGAATCACAAAGTGAGAGAAGCCTGCGTAATGAAGGATGCTTAGAACGAAGAGTAATAGCAACAGCAGAGGCGCGATGCGGGCAAAGCGCAATTTGTAAAAGTCATAGAGCTTGATGCGGCCCAACGAACCCCATCGCCGCAGAGAAATAGACGTAATGAGAAAGCCAGAGATGGCAAAAAACATTTGCACGCCAGCCTGCCCCTTCCAAACGAGAGCATTCACGACTGAGTGCGGTATGCCTTCCGTGTAAGGAACATGCGCTCCAAGCAGACGAATGTTCACATGGTTGAGCAACACGTAGAGGATTGCCAGTCCGCGGAGCAAGTCGATGCCATCGACGCGGTTTCCCTGACCAATATGATTTGCCGGCGAATTCATGCGATCACAATGCCACTCTATCCGGCAGCTGCGTGATGAAGGCGTGAAATCCAAATACGCTAATCACAACGGTCAATAGGCCAGCTTCATTTTCCCTTTTAAACCATGCGCCAGCTTTTCGATCTGTTCGGCCTTTTTAATGGCATCAACGGACAACATCTGGCCATTTGCTTTGATCACTTGCTCTTTGAGGTCGGCAGATAACTGCGCGAGGGCTGCGCTGTCGCGCAGGATCTCTTGTTGGCGGATGCGGGCCGCGGCAATTGCCTGTTGCCTTTGGACCGCATCATCCCCCACCATGGGGACGTCTGAAGTGTTAGGACTATTCCGGATCTCATCGGGAAGTTTGGGAACGCCTTCTTGCGACTGTCCCAAAAGCTGGTTGGATGTTCCCATCGATAATGAAAGAATGAAAACGAGCGCGAGTGCGGGCCTAAAGAACATAGCGGCCTCCTGACAGGGGTAAAGATTGTGAGGAATTATATGCCGAAATATGGCATTTCGGCACCTGCCATAAAATAAGGCCCTGTTAATTCTTTATCTTCTGTTTCAAGCTATGGGCCAGCTTCTCCACTTGCTCGGCTTTCTTCAGAGTGTCGAGTGAGAGCGTCTGCGCATTGTCCTTATTGATTTGATCTTTCAACTCTCCGACCATCTGGAACAGTTTTTCGCTGAAGCGCTTTATGTCTTCCCGGCGCAAGACCTCGGCATGTTGGGCCTGTTCCTTCTGGATCTGATCATTCCGCACAAAAACGTCGGAATCGTTAGGACTGGTACGCAGCAACTCCGGCAGGCGGGGCAGGTTTTCGTTCTGCTGAATATTGTCCTGAGCTAACAGCAGGTTGGATGTTCCAAAGGAGATGAGAAGCACGACCAGAGACAGAATGGACCTACGAAACATAGGACCTCCTGAAATAGCCGTGAATTATATGTCGAAAAGAGCTGCCGGAAAAGAATTTTTAGTCCTTCATTTTTTCCTTCACGCTATGGGCCAACTTTTCAATCTCGTCGGCTTTTTTGACCACGTCAAGCGAGAGAATATCGGCGTTGGTCTTGTCTACATACTCTTTTAGTTGCGTGGCGAGAATGAGCAATTTGTCTGTGTCCTGTTTGATTTGGGCCTGGCGCGCATCATTGGCCCTCTTCAAACGGGCTTTTTCCATGTCCTTATCCATCTCATCGGGCGGCTGTTCCCCGGGATTGTGCGCTGGAAAATGAACCTGTGGACCTTGCGGAGCCTGGGGACTCTGCGCATGACTTTTCCCCACGAAAAGCACAGAGAAGAAAAGTACCACGATCAAAAGGCGCGGGCGTAGGGAAATCACGAAAGGCTCCTTGGGGGCAGGGTCGTTTTGAGGAGGAATTATAAGCTGAGGCGCAGGCCTCGCATAGATCACAGATCACCGCTCGATTGTTATAATCGGCCCAGCATGCATTACTGGCTGCTCAACTTCGTGGCTTCGGAAGAATTCGACCTGCGTGCCCTGCTCCACGGGTGGCATGAAGACACGATGGGCTTCGTCCGCAATGAACTGCCCAAGCTGGCATTCATTATTATCATTGCGTTTATTCTCATTCGACTGCTGCGCATCATTACCCGCCGCATCATTGGCCTGCAAGAAAAGAAAATGCCGAGCGGACTGCGCACCCAGCAGTTCCGCACTTTGGCCAGCGTGATCACCAGCGTAGGCGTTTTCGTGATTGCTTTTGTCGCCGCGCTCATGGTGCTTTCCACCTTGAACATGGACGTGAAGCCGCTCTTGGCTAGCGCGGGCGTTGCCGGGTTGGCGATCGGATTTGGCGCACAGACGCTGGTACACGACTTCATCAACGGATTCTTCATTCTTCTGGAAAACCAATACGACATCGGTGACAACGTTCGGATTGCCGGAGTAAAAGGTATCGTCGAAGGGATGAGCCTGCGGCATACAGTACTGCGCGACGACGATGGAACGGTGCATACGGTCCCGAATAGCGCCATCCAGATTGTTTCCAACACCACGCGGGATTGGTCGCAGCTTCCGTTGAAAGTGATTGTGGCTTACAGCGAGTCGAGCGACAAAGTGATTGGACTGTTGCACGAAGTTGCGGACGATATTGTCCACGATCAGGCGTTTTCCAAGGATATTGTCGGGGACATTCAGATTCCGGGGATTGATCGCATCGGGAATGGCGAGGCGGAGTATCTGATGCTGGTGAAGACGCGGCCGAACAAGCAGTATCCGGTGAGCCGTGAACTACGGCGGCGAATCAAAACATGCTTCGAGAAGAATAAGATTCAGACGGCAGGGCCGGGTAGGGTGTATGTGGTGGATGGGCCCGCAGCTAGCTAAAGCTAAAAATGAAGATGAAGATGAAGACGACGGGCGAGGACGCCCGTCTCTCCATTATTTTTTACAACGCACTCATATTTGCCAGGAATTCACCGTTCGCTCTGGTCTTGCTCAACTTATCAATAAGCAATTCCATCGCTTCAACCGGCGAGAGCGGATTGAGTACTTTACGCAGGACCCATATGCGCGTCAGATCTTCTTTCGGAATCAGCAGTTCTTCTTTACGGGTACCGGAGCGCTGAATATCGATGGCCGGGAAGGTGCGCTTATCCACGAGCTTACGTTCGAGGATGATTTCCGAATTACCGGTGCCTTTGAATTCTTCGAAGATCACATCATCCATGCGCGATCCAGTATCGATCAGCGCGGTAGCGATGATGGTCAAAGAACCGCCTTCTTCAATATTGCGGGCCGAACCGAAGAAGCGCTTCGGACGCTGTAATGCGTTGGAATCCACGCCGCCTGACAAAACTTTGCCGCTGGGTGGAACGATCGTGTTGTAAGCGCGGGCGAGACGGGTAATTGAGTCCAGCAGAATGACGACATCGCGCTTGTGTTCGACAAGGCGCTTGGCCTTTTCAATCACCATTTCCGCAACCTGTACGTGGCGGGCTGCAGGTTCATCGAAGGTAGAAGAAATGACCTCGCCTTTTACCGAACGCTGCATGTCCGTAACTTCTTCCGGACGTTCGTCGATGAGGAGCACCATGAGCACAACTTCCGGATGGTTGGTTGTGATGGAATTTGCCACCTGTTGCAACAACATCGTTTTACCGGCACGAGGCGGAGAAACGATCAATCCGCGCTGTCCTTTACCGAGCGGGGTCAATAGATCCATGACGCGGCCGCTGATGTTTTCGCGGACGGTTTCGAGCTTAATCCGCTCCTGCGGATAGAGTGGCGTCAGGTTATCGAACAGGATCTTGTTGCGAGCTTCATCGGGCGACTCAAAGTTGACCGCTTCAATCTTGACCAGAGCAAAGTACTTTTCGCCTTCGTGCGGGGGGCGGACCTGACCGCTGATGGTGTCCCCGGTTTTCAGGTCAAATTTACGGATTTGCGATGGTGAGACATAAATATCGTCGGGCCCGGGCAGATAGTTGTAGTCGGGCGAGCGCAAAAAACCGTAGCCGTCAGGCAAAATTTCTAAAACACCTTCCGCGAAAATATGGCCTTCTTTTTCACTTTGTGCCTGCAGAATCTTGAAGATAAGGTCCTGCTTGCGAAGAGCGCTGGCACCTGGCAGATCCAAAGATCGGGCGATCTTGGTCAGCTCAGTAATATTTTTTTCTTTTAGTTCAGCAATGGTCATTCAGTCACCTGCGGTGGAGATTTTCAAAGGGAGGTACGCGAAAGAGAAGAAATCACGTGCGGGGGCAGGCGGCGGGGCTGGATTAAGCAGCCCGCCGTTGTGCCTCAGCAAAATTCTCTGGTTCGGACAGAACTTCACGCCGGTCAGCGTTTGCAATACGATCCAACACTTCGTTGGTTGTTTCCTGAATCCGGGTATTAGGCTTATGAAATTTGCGGGTCGCCTTGGAAGCAAGCTGGCAAAGCATATAACGGTTCCGTAATGTATGTAATGCGTCGAATACACGATCAGATCGCATCGGTCTCTTTCTCCTATGATGTTATGTTTTAAATCTGTCTCAAGGCCGCACAGCCACTGCTGCGGCTTCTCGACAGAACACGTAACCTACTCATTTCAGATGGGTTGCGCGGGAAAACTCAGCCATAGGTATAGATGCTCCGCAAGGGTTGAAAGTTTCCAACTTTCTTAATTGCGCCCGGTATCGGTGGAGATCCTCAGGATGGCCTTTGGCTGTAAAGCTCTGTGAAACTGTGTACTTTAGCGAGAAAACAGAGGCAGGTCAAGCAAATTCCATAGCCTTATTTACTACATATACAGGGTATTTTTCCATGTTTGTACAAAATCAAGTTCCCCGTCCGTGCGGCCGATTAATAGGAAGTCATTAAGAATAAGGAGTGATTCGTGGGACAAAGCGGAGCACAACCAAAAGCAGACGCCAATTTCATTTCCGAGCGCCTTAAAAAAGCCACTGGAGAGCTGCAAGACCTTGAACAGCAAGTAGTTTCTGGAGGTGTATCGCCCCGCGTCCTGAGCGAATTCCGCAGCGCGGTAGATAATGTCCGGCAAACCGCGTGGGCTGTGCAGCAGTGGATTGGATTAGAGCAGCAATCCCGCGATCCTTATTCTGTCATGAGCATCCTTTCCGAAGAACGCGTTCGCCGCGCCACGCAAATCAATAAAGACCTGGCAATGGATCTTCAGTCCCTGGAAGTTGGACTGGAAACCCCAGGATTGAACGAACTTTTTCGTTCAGTCCGCGACCTGCATGAATGTTTGGCGCCTTTGTTTCCCAACAAACTTTAATTGCAAATCTAAGCCCAGAATGTCCGGTCGAGCGTGCGGTATTGGATCGCTTCGGCAATGTGTTTGGTCTGAATTTCCGGAGAACCTTCTAAATCTGCAACGGTACGAGCTACCTTCAAGATGCGATCATGGGCGCGAGCGCTGAGCCCCTGTTTGCTCATGGCACGTTCGAGAAGTGACTCACAATCCGCGGACAAGTCACAAAAAGTTCGCATGTGGCGTGGCGGCATTTGCGCATTGCAATATAACTTTTCCTTTTTCAAAGAAGCAAAGCGGTTCAACTGGATGTCGCGAGCGCGCATAACACGATCCAGAATTTTGCTGGAGGGTTCCGGTTCGGAACTGGAGCGCATTTCTTTGTAATTCACAGCTGGTACATCGATGTGAATGTCGATGCGATCCAGAAGCGGACCGGAAATTTTTGCGATGTACCGCTGAATCATCATTGGAGTGCAATGACATTCGCTGGAGCGATCATTGAAATATCCGCACGGGCAGGGATTCATCGCCGCCGCCAGCATGAACCGTGATGGGAACGTGAGCGACATCGAAGCCCGGGCAATCGAAACGGTCCCATCTTCCAGCGGCTGGCGCATCACTTCCAGAACGTTACGAGGAAACTCCGGAAGTTCATCCAGAAATAAAACGCCATTGTGCGCCAGCGAAACTTCTCCGGGTCGAGGGATAATACCTCCGCCAATCAAGCCGGCGTCTGAAATGGTGTGATGCGGAGAGCGGAATGGTCGCACGCCCACCAGACCCGCCCCTTGATCAAGCACTCCCGCAACACTGTGAATCTTGGTTGTCTCCAAAGCTTCTTCAAATGTAAACGGAGGCAGGATCGTTGGCATGCGTTTGGCAAGCATGGTCTTGCCTGAACCGGGAGGCCCAATCATCAGAATGTTATGGCCGCCGGCGCACGCTACCTCAAGCGCGCGCTTGGCGGTATGCTGCCCGCGCACATCTTTGAAATCTACGACGAAATGTTGCGACGCGCCTAGTAGAGCGTCGCTGTCAACTTTGAGCGGTTTGATGCCGTTGCCGGAATTTATAAAATGAATGACTTCGAGCAAGGACTTCACCGGATAAAACTTCCACTCCGCCGACCATTGCCGCTTCACGAGCGTTCGCTTCGGGAACAATAACCTTCGAAATCTTTTTTCCACGCGCTTCGATGGCGATTGGCAAAGCTCCTCGAACGCTTCGCAAGCCACCATCCAATGAAAGCTCACCGACGAAAAGACAGTCCGGCACTTCTTTGCGCGTTAAACCTCCATAGGCCCCGATGATGGAGAGCGCCATGGGCAGATCGAAACCTGAGCCTTCTTTGCGAATATCCGCCGGCGCAAGATTAATGGTGATGTGAGTGGGTGGAATATCGTATCCGCAATTTTTGAGGGCGGCGCGAACACGGTCGCGGCTCTCGCGCACAGCCGCATCGGGAAGCCCCACGGTGTGAAAGTGATCTTCTGTCGTCTTGATTCCAGATATATCGACTTCCACTTCAATAATGTTGGCGTCGATGCCATACACGGCGGCGCTGAGAGTTTTGTAAAGCATGAGGCGAAGTGCGCCATCCGTGGAACACAACAAAGATACGACGGCACAGTCCGCCAGAGTACAGGTTGATCAAGTTACGAATCCGTGACAAACGTCACGCGATTGCGTCAGAGCATTGTGGAAATCGTTTCGAAATGTATACTTTCGAACCAAGGTTTCTAATACCATCGTCAGGTCTCTCTACTACGATGGTATTGCTCGCATAAGTAAGGATTTGAACGGGCCCATGTCAGAAGAGAATAAAACCGATTCCACTTCCCGCCGCACTTCCGGGCATTTGGAACGGGAAGAGTCGCAGCTTTGGCGCTGGGCTCTCATGTTCCTTGTCTTATTGGCAACCGGGTTAGCTGCTCTTTCATGGGAGCAACTCAGCGGTCTTCCCTATCACCTTGGCGCCATTCCTGTCGGACTCGTTGCCCTCAGCGTCCTGTTTGC
>DASXCC010000107.1:0-38653 GCA_036491415.1 Terriglobales bacterium
TTAGTTTTGGCACGAAAGGCTGTTTCCCTGAAGTTACCGGTAAGTAACTTCACTTAACCGCTGGTTCTGGCTGCTTCTCTGCCGCGAAAACGATTTTAGGATGAAACAGCGTACCGGCAATACGGCCCGCCAGCGCGATTAAATCTTTCTGATTTGCAAACACTTTGACCAGCGGCGCCTGCGAAAATTCCGGCAGATTCACCGCGCGTCCGTTATAGATGTAAGCGACGGCTTCCTGATCGGCCGTAACGCATGGAAATTGCGGCAGCAATTTGCGCGGATGAATGAAAATTTCATCCAATCTCTGATTCTTTACCGCATCTTCCAGGTCGCCTAATGTGTGCGCCTCAGCGACATTAAATTCGCCTAATACTGTTCGCCGCAACGATGCCAAATGCCCACCGCAGCCGATGGACGTGCCCATGTCGTGGGCGATGGACCGCAAATATGTTCCAGAACTCACGCGGACCTGAAAGCGCGCGCAGTCGCCTTCCACTTGCAAGATCTCAAATTCTTTGACCTCAACTTTTGCCGGCTTCAAAGTAACTTCCTGCTTTCGGCGTGCCAGCTTGTACGCGGGCACTCCGCCGATTTTTTTGGCTGAAAATGGCGGCGGCATCTGTTCGATCACGCCTGTAAATTTCTGCGCCACCTCCACTAACTGTTCTGGCGAAATTTGTACCGCCTGTGCCGGGGTGGTTGCTTCGCCTTCCGCGTCATAGGTGTCGGTGGCAAACCCGAACCGGATCACGCCCTCATAGCACTTCTCCGACGCGTTATAGAACTGCGCCAGCCGCGTCAAATTGCCAACAACAAGCACCAGAACCCCGGTGGCCATCGGGTCAAGCGTCCCGAGATGCCCCACGGACTTCTGCTGCAAGATGCGGCGCACACGATTCACTACATCGTGCGAAGTAAATCCTGCCGGCTTGTCGATCACTAAAACAGCATTCATGGACATTTGGTAATTTGGTAATCGGGTAATTTAGTAATTGGTAAGAAATCGCTTCGTCCAAGATTTTCGCTATAAGACTTAGGGCAGAGCAAATTGCAAATTGCAAATTCTCAATTACTAACTTACCAAATTAACCATGATTCCCATACGCGACGACCAACCCCGGTACATTACGCCCTATGTGAACTATTTTCTGATCGCGCTCAATGTGCTTGTGTTCTTTTACGAGTTGTCGATTCGGGCGCAAAGTCCACGCGCGTTAAATGTGCTGATCTACGAGTTTGGCATTGTGCCGCGGCATTTTACCTACGGTTTGGCAGGGCCGCACTTGCAGTTGGGTACATTCCTGACCATTCTGACTTCCATGTTTTTGCATGGAGGATGGCTGCACATCATCGGCAACATGTGGGTGCTTTGGATCTTCGGCGACAACATTGAAGATCAAATTGGACACTTCGCTTATTTAGTCTTTTATCTGCTGTGCGGATTCGCGGCCGGCATCACGCACATTCTTCTGAATGCCGGATCCAACGTTCCTACGGTCGGAGCCAGCGGTGCCATTGCAGGGATCATGGGCGCTTACTTCTTGTTATATCCGCGGGCCAAGGTTCTGACTCTGGTGCCGCTCATTGTCTTCTTTACCTTTTGGTGGCTACCCGCATGGATCGTCCTCGGATATTGGTTCCTGTTGCAGTTCCTGAGCGGAGCGGCCACCCAAGTCGCGGTAACCGCCCGTAGTAGTGGAGGCGTGGCCTTCTGGGCACACGTAGGCGGATTTGTGGCAGGAATTATTCTGATTAAAGTTTTCCCCGAGCGATCCGGAAGATCCCGCTACGGCAGTTAGATTGCCGCGAAGTTTACAGCGCCCCGGTCGAAGGCGTGATCGTCAGTTCATCAATGGCGCTGTTTTCCGGCAGCAGGAGAGCGTTCAGGAGCGTCTTAGCCACCGTTTCCGCCGACACCATTTTGTGACGCGGTGCTTCCGCCCAAAGCGTATTCCAAATATCCGTATCGACCGCACCCGGAATAAATGCCAGCACGCGAATTCCCTTCTCCCGCAACTCTTCCCGCAAAGTATTGGTAAAAGCCAGCGCTCCCAGCTTGGAAGCGTTGTAAGCCGCTGTTCCAGTAAACGTCTGTTTCACCACGATGGAAAGATTGTTCACGATTATTCCGCCGCGCTTCATCAGCGGCAGAACAGCTTTCGTCACGATGAATGTTCCGGTCAGGTTGATATCGATAACGTCGCGCCAAACATCCAGCGGCGTCTCCGCAATTTTCAGGTTTGGCTGAATAATGCCGGCATTGTTGATCAAAATATCGATCCGGCGAAATTTCTTTTTAATCTCCGAGGCGAGCCCGCCCACGGCATGCGAATCGCGCACATCGCAGACGGCGGAAAATACGCGCACTTTCCAGCGCTTTAATTCCTTTTCAGCTCTTGCAAGTGTTTTCCAGTCGCGGCCCGTAATGACAACATCACAACCGGCGGCTGCGAGCGCATGTGCGACGGCCAATCCGATCCCGCGATTGGCCCCAGTTACCAGCGCAACTTTCCCTTTTAGGCTTTGCGAATCTTTTGTACGATTTTTTGCGGCCACTAGACTCCGTTCGGCCTTTGGCGGATGAGCGACAGGAATTCCGAGCGCGTCTCTTCCTCGTTCCGGAAGCAACCGAGCATGGATGAAGTGACCGCCGCAGAGTGTTGTTTTTCCACGCCCCGCATCATCATGCAAAGGTGGCGCGCTTCAATCACCACGCCGACCCCTTGAGGATGAATTGCGTTCTGGATCGTCTCGGCAATTTGGGTCGTCAAGCGTTCCTGAATTTGCAGGCGCCGCGAAAAGATTTCGATCAGCCGTGGAATCTTGCTAAGGCCGACCACCTTGCCGTTCGGAATGTAGGCCACATGCACCTTGCCGAAAAACGGCAGCATGTGGTGTTCGCACAGGCTGAACATTTCAATGTCTTTCACGATCACCATTTCGTCATAGGTGACGGTGAAAAGCGCCTTCTTCAGCATCGCTTCCGGGTCTTCTTTGTAGCCCTTCGTCAAAAATTCATAAGCGCGATGAACGCGCTCGGGCGTGCGCTCTAAACCCTCACGAGTGGCGTCTTCTCCGAGGCGCACGATCATTTCCCGAACCAGGTCTTCGAAGCTGGCGCTGGTCACTGTGGATGTTTCGGCTGGTGTTCTCATAAATTTTCCGTTCGAGTCTCCGTTATGGGCGGATTTCCGCGCCGCCCGCATATTCAAACGAATTCATCATCGTCTCTTCTAACCGCACTCTTTCAAGATGAGCGTGGGTGAAGCCGCGCTGCAAAATATCGTAAAGGACTATACATAGGTTTTCCGTCGTGGGAACCGCCTCGGTGAACTCCGGCCTATGATTCAAGTCCTGGATATCGAAGTTTTCAAGGATTTCCTTTTGCACAAATCCGTCGAGATCCACGAGATTGCATACCATGCCCGTACCCGCATCTACCTGACCGCTCACGGTCACTTCGAGCGCGTAATTATGCCCGTGACCATACGGGTTGTTGCATTTCCCGTAGGTCTCACGGTTTTCCTCGGCTGACATGCCCTTACTGTGCAGCCGGTGCGAAGCAGAAAAAACATAACGGCGCGTCAGGTAAGCCTTCATGCTTCACCGTAGAAATCAACAAATAGATCGGCCTTCTCGTATACGCGGATGCGATGCAATTTGGCATTCTGCAGCTTTGGCTCAATCCGCTGCCAAATGGCGATGGCAATATTTTCCGTCGTCGGAATCTGGCTAAAAAACTCTTTCACTTCCTTATTCAGAAAGCGATGGTCCAGCGCATCCAGGACTTCACTGTTCAGAATTTCCTTTAACTTTTTCAGATCCACAACAAAACCCGATTTCGGATCCACTTCGCCCTTCACCGTCACTTCCAGTGTGTAGTTGTGACCATGACCATGCGGGTTGTTGCACTTGCCAAAAATGCGCTGGTTCTCCTCCAGCGAAAAATTCGGATTGTTGTAGTAGTGGGAGGCGGAAAATTCAGCTTTGCGCGTGAGATAGACCATTCTTTCCTTAGAAGCTAAATGTTGGATTTGCGTTTGGCCAGCGGTGATGCAAGTAATGCTTCTCTGACTTCTGGCCGCGCATCCGTGGGCTTTGATGCGTAAGCCCTGCCCTTCCACTCTACCGTGCCTCTCCTATGTAAGAGAGAGGAACGTAATAAAAGATACGCAAAGAGTGGCAAGCCCGCGAATGCGCATAAACTTGCACTCCTGGAAAAGTGGGCCTTGCGAATTCGATGCAGGAACATCCCGTAAAGAATTACGGCCAAAATAAAGCTTAGAACAGCCAGCGGCATAAAACCTTTAACGGCAAATAGGATAGCCCCCAGAACTCCGCCTGCGATCAGTACAAACTCAGCAAGGCGAATCGTCGCCAGACGTTTGGCCGAAGGAAATAACAATGCCAGGTTCTTCGTCCAGCCCTCGCGCATTTGCGGGAAATTACGATACATGCGGGTGCGGACTGCATCTGCTCCGTAGCGAAAGAAAATCTTGAATCCCGAGGCTTTTACGGCGCGGGCCAGCGCGACATCTTCCAGAATATTTCCTGCAATCGCCGCATGACCGCCGACTGCTTCATAGGCTTGGCGCGAAATTAAAAGATATTGTCCGTTGGCCGCTGCTGCGGGTAATGCCGGATTGCTGACATCTTGAGGACGGAAATTCGCAGCCAGTTCGGCAAAAATCACGGGCATCAGCGCCTTTTCCCCGAAACTATGAACTTCCTGCTCTGGAGAATAGGAAAGCAGCGCAGCGCCGTGTTCTTCTGCTTCCGCTAAAGCTTTTCTAAGCGACCCTGGCAAATGAACGGTGTCAGCGTCCGTGAATAAAAACCACGATCCACGAGCTTCTTTGGCTCCGGCAGTCACCGCATTATTTTTTCCCGTCCAGCTTGCGGGGAGATCCGGCGCGCCGATCAATCGAACGCTCGAAAAAGAACGGCCGATTTCCGCCGTGCGGTCCGTCGAATGATCATTCACTACGATGATTTCAAAATCGACGCCAGTCTGTGCCAC
The DNA here is from genome assembly GCA_036491415.1 of Terriglobales bacterium. Taxonomy (GTDB): domain Bacteria; phylum Acidobacteriota; class Terriglobia; order Terriglobales; family Acidobacteriaceae; genus JAICKN01. Next base: position 5,021 of record DASXCC010000107.1, read on the forward strand.
GAGCGATTCCAGGCAGGCTCCGAGCGAAGCTTCCTCATTGCGTGCGGGCACAATGATGGAAACCAGAGGGCTGGAAACTCGTTTATGAGCGCTCATCTCGCCACCAGGCAACGATCGTTAGTATTATAGCTTTGTGCGGCTTACTTCTGTTTTCATCCTGTTTTCTCTTTTCATTTCTGCTGGCTGCTACAGCGGTTCGCGTCCGCCTAAAATCGGCACCGTTGCGCCCGACTTCACCATTCAGGATGATGAAGCGAAAATCGACCTGCATGCCTATCGCGGCCAGGTTGTCGTCTTAAATTTCTGGGCAAGCTGGTGTCCGCCATGTATTGCGGAAACACCATCGCTGGTAAACATGCAGGAGCAGCTCAAATCCAAGGGCGTGGTCGTGCTCGCCGTCAGCCGCGACGAAGACGAGGACGCCTATCATCATTTTGCGAAACAATATGGAATGAACTTTCCTATTGTCCGCGACCCCAGCGCCCGGGTCGAGCATATGTACGGGACGGTCATGATTCCCGAGACCTACATCATTGATCGCAACGGCATTCTGCGCCGCAAATTTGTAAGCGACGTGGAATGGACGGCTCCCGATGTACTCAAGTACTTAAGCTCGTTATGAGTTTTCCAATTCATGCCTGATGTAAAATTATCGAGGTCACAATTCACTCTAGAGATTTGTGAGGAGATTTCATGCGCAAAGCAGGCTTGATCGTTTTGCTTGTTTCCATGCTGCCCGTAGTTGGTTTTTCGCAGACCGCGGCGAAACCTGCGACGGCCAACCCGACTGCCATAATTCATACCACCGCCGGCAACTTGACTTGCCAACTGTTTCCGAGCAAAGCGCCGATTGGTGTGGCGAATTTTATCGGACTAACAAAGGGCACGAAAGATTGGATTGCTCCGAAGACGCACCAGAAAAAACACGGCGTTCCGCTCTACGACGGCACCATTTTCCACCGTGTAATTCCTGAGTTCATGATTCAGGGCGGCGATCCCGAAGGCACTGGCATGGGCGACCCCGGTTATAAGTTCAAGAACGAAGTTTCCGATGATTTGAAATTCGATCGCCCCGGCAGACTTGCCTATGCCAACGCAGGACCGAATACCAACGGCTCGCAATTCTTCATCACCGAAGTTCCGTACCCCAGCCTGAACGGCGGGTACACCATCTTTGGCCAGTGTGACGATGCCAGCTTGATCCTGGAAAAACAGATCGCGCGCATGGATCGCGACCAGTCCAACGACCGCCCTGTGCGCCCCGTCAAAATCATTCACATCACTATTGTGAGCGGCGGCGCGACCGCGGCAAAACCTGCGATCCATCACACTACCACCGCGCATTGAATTTTATTTTGAAAGGAAATCATGACTCGTCCCTCAGGAACCTACGCTGTTTTTAATACCTCAGAAGGAACCATCGTTTGCCGTCTCTTCGAAAAAGAGGCGCCCAAGACCGTGCAGAATTTCACCGACCTCGCCGAAGGCAAGCGCGAGTGGAAGCATCCGGTAGGCGGCAAAAAGAGTTCAGACAAACTTTATGACGGCACAATCTTTCATCGCGTGATTCCGAACTTCATGATCCAGGGCGGCGACCCGGCGGGTTCAGGATACGGCGGCCCTGGCTACCAGTTCGAAGACGAGACCAAAGGTTCTCCGCACAAGTTCGATAAGCCGGGAAAGCTGGCCATGGCCAACTCTGGCCCCAACACCAACGGCAGCCAGATTTTTATTACCGTAGCCGCGACTCCGTGGCTCACCGGCAATCACACCATCTTCGGTGAAGTGGTGGAAGGTTATGAAGTGGCCGAGAAGATTGTGGATGTGCCCAAAGGCCGCAACGACAAGCCAACCAAGGATGTGGTGGTGAAGTCGGTGGTGATTGAGAGAGTGTAGGACAACGTATGAATGCAATCACCAAGAAACGCATCAAGTTCGCAAGTCTGGTGATTGCACTTATCGCCGCAACATCTCTACTAAGCTTTTGCCAAAGTTCAAATCACAGTTGGACCATCCGCTTGCAAGGAGAGGATGGTCCCATCTCCAGCCATACCACCCGAGCAGATTTAGTGCGCCAATTTGGTGCAGCCAACGTCACCGACAAAGATGTTGATGTCGGCGAAGGCGAAACTGAGCACGGGACGGTTGTTTTCCCCAATGATCCCAAGCGAATGATTCAGATTCTCTGGAAAGATGGTCACTTAAACCAAAGCACGAAGAGCGCGCAGGTGGACGGTGACTCCAGCCTTTGGAAGGCTGAGCACGGAGTTGTTTTGGGAACGTCTCTAAAAGAACTGAAAACCCTGAATCAAAAGCCATTCAAATTATTTGGCTTCGATTGGGATTACGCTGGCACTGTCAGTTCCTGGGAGGATGGTTCGCTTAGTAAAGACTTGGCGGAGCATGGCCGGGTCGTTGTGCGTTTAAACTACCAAGATCGTTCCCAGATTAAAGACGACGAACTCCAGCAAGTCTCCGGTGAATCAGAATTTTCTTCACAGCATCTAGTCATGCAAAAGATCAATCCTCGCGTCTATCAATTGATTTGGATATTCGAGTAGGGCCCTTCTACAAATCTAGCTTCTCGCCGAATCACTAAAGTTTTCAAACCTCGGCATCCTGAAGGAGTGTGATTCTTCGCAGCGCGAAGAATCACACGACTGAAGAACCTGTGCAATCCTAAGAGCACATAGATCCTTCGCTTCGCTCAGGATGACAAAGATTTTGTCGATTAAGTAGAACTATTGGGAATTGTGTGAGGACTTCTTAACATCCTTGGCTGCGTCGATCAAGATGTTGCCGATTTTGTCCATCGCGTTAACAACCTGATTTTCCGAAACTTCCTCACTCTTCAGTGTGCTTCCAGTCGCGATCAGCTTGCCATGCGCCGTTGCGAGTATCGATATCGAGGCCAGTTGGTGCAAATACGCCTTGTGACGAGAGGACGGCAACGGAATCTTCCGGAACGCTATAACGAAAGTGCGAATCACTCTTCATCACGACTTCAACCGGATGATTTCCGTATTCTGGCCGAACGTTAACTTCTGTTATTACACCTGCTGTTACCCCATCAATCCAAACTGGCGACCCAGTTTGAAGATTCTGTCCACCATGCAGGTACGTTCTAATCTGAAGCGGATATCGCGGAATTTTCAACAACAACAATGATAGGCAGGCAAAACCCACAACTGCAATCGCAGCAAGTAACATTTTTCGTTTTGCCGAAATATTCATCGCAAGCGGAATCATATCTTAAGTCCTGCAAGACCGGCTCCGATTTGTAATGGAAAAGTTTAATCTAAACTAAAACTCGTCATCCTGAAAAAATCTGAAGTACCTATGCAATCCTGAAAGTACATAAATCCTTCGCTCAGGATGACAAAGGATGAGAATTTGACACGAACTATACCCCAATCACCGCCACTAACTCCTTAACTGCGGCGGCACTCTTGTCGAGGCCAGCTTTTTCCTCCGGAGTCAGCTTGATCTGGATGATCTGCTCCACACCTTTCGCACCCAGTTTCACCGGCACGCCAACAAACAGACCGCTGATGCCGTATTCACCATCGAGATAAACCGCGCAGGGCAGGATTTTCTTTTTGTCTTTGAGGATGGCTTCCACCATCTCCGTAGCTGCGGCGGAAGGCGCGTAGTAGGCGCTTCCAGTCTTAAGATGCTTCACGATCTCGGCGCCACCGTCACGCGTGCGCTGCACGATCGCCTCTAAACGGGTCTTCTCGATCAATTCAGTAATCGGAATGCCAGCGACAGTGGAATAACGCGGCAGCGGGACCATGGTGTCGCCGTGTCCGCCAAGAACGAAGGCAGTGACATTTTCCACGCTGACTTTCAGTTCTTCGGCAATGAAGGTGCGGAAGCGGGCGGAGTCGAGCACGCCAGCCATGCCAATCACGCGCTCGCGCGGGAAGCCGCTTAGCTTGTATGCCGCCTGGGCCATCGCATCCAGCGGATTGGAAACGATGATCAGGATGCAGTTGGGCGAGTGCTTTACCACTTTGCTGACCACATCGCTCATGATCTTATGGTTGGTGTTCAGCAGGTCGTCGCGGCTCATACCGGGCTTGCGAGGAATTCCAGCGGTGATGACGACGATGTCGGAATTTGCAGTGTCGGCATAGTCGTTGGTGCCGGTGATTTGCGAGTCGCGTTTTTCAATGGGCATGGCTTCGAGCAGATCGAGGCCCTTGCCCTGCGGCACGCCTTCGACGATGTCAATGAGCACAACATCGGCGAGTTCCTTCGAGGCAATCCAGTGTGCGGCGGTCGCGCCAACGTTTCCCGAACCTACGATACTGACTTTCTTACGCATGAATAATCCCTTTCTGAAATGGCATTTGGCACTTGGTATTTAGCCACAAATTGAGATCTCGCTTGGCCAAATGCGAATCGCTAAAGTGCCAAGTGCAAAAACTCGTTTATACAGCCGCTAACACCGCGTCCATGTTTCCAATAATCGAATTGGCGAACTCGCTGGTCTTGACCTTGGTTGCGCCTTCCATGAGCCGCTCGAAATCGTATGTGACTTTCTTTTGCTCGATGGAACTCTCCATGCCTTTTTCGATCAGGTCCGCGGCCTCATTCCAGCCAAGGAAACGGAACATCATAACGCCGGACAGAATCACCGAGCCGGGGTTGATTACATCTTTGTCGGCATACTTTGGAGCAGTGCCGTGCGTGGCTTCAAAAATTGCATAGCCTGCGCCGACATTGGCGCCGGGAGCAATACCCAAACCGCCGACCTGCGCGGCAGCCGCGTCAGAAATGTAATCTCCGTTCAAGTTCGACGTAGCCAGCACAGAATATTCATCGGCACGGGTCACGATCTGCTGGAAGATGGAATCAGCAATGCGATCGTTGATCATGACCTTCTTTTTCCATGCGCCCTTGCCATGCGTGGAATAGATGGCATCGAGCACAGCTTTTACTTCTTTGTTGACCGACTGGCGAAATTCCGGAGGCGCGAATTCCATTCCCGGTTCGATCAAGTCCGCATTCTCTTCTACCGAAAGATTGGGATTCTTATCTTTATTGTCCAGAATCCAACTTTCGCGCTCGGTCACAACCTTGTCGCGGAATTCTTCGGTAGCTACTTCGTATCCCCACTTGCGGAACGCGCCTTCCGTGAATTTTTGGATGTTTCCCTTGTGCACAAGCGTGACGGATTTCAATCCATGCTCAATCGCATGCTCGATGGCCATGCGCACCAGGCGCTTGGTCCCGGTCACCGAGATCGGCTTGATGCCAACGCCGGAGTCGAGACGCACTTGCTTCTTGCCGCTCTTCAGCATGTCTTTATTCAGGAACTCGATAAGCTTTGCAGCCTCGGCGGTTCCCTGCTCCCATTCGATGCCCGCGTAAACGTCTTCGGTGTTCTCCCGGAAAATGACGAGATTCATGCGCTCGGGATGCTTCACTGGCGACGGCGTTCCCTTGTAATACTTCACGGGGCGAATGCAGGAGTAGAGATCAAGAATCTGGCGGAGGGCAACGTTCAACGAACGGATGCCGCCGCCGACCGGCGTTGTGAGCGGTCCTTTAATGGCGACGCGAAAATCGCGAATGGCAGTGACCGTATCGTCTGGCAGCCAGTTATCAAATTTAGCCTTGGCTTTTTCGCCCGCGAATACTTCGTACCACGCGACGCGACGTTTGCCTTTGTAAGCTTTTTCCACCGCAGCATCGAAAACGCGAACTGACGCCTTCCAAATATCGCGGCCGGTGCCGTCCCCTTCAATAAAAGGGATAATCGGGTTGTCGGGAACCTGATAGCGCCCATTCGCATAAGAAATTCCTGCGCCGTTTGCAGGTACCGCAACGCCATTATAAGAAGCCGCCATTCCATCCTCCGTAGTCAGTGTGAAACGTACTCAATGTCAAAACTCATCATTATAAAGGGTAGGAATTGAGTTGGAGAAATGGAAATGAAAAATTAGCGATTGCTACAATACCGCATGCGTTTTCGGGCATGGCGAAGTGGAACTATGGTTTTGCTTGCAGGTTTTTTGATTTGCGTACAGGCTTCGGCGCAAGAAATTCATTCACGGAACGAAGCATCTGCAACTTTGCCGGCAGCACCAGAACGGACTGGCCCGAATTCCGCGAATAATTCTCCTGGAGCGCAAATTCCGGTGCACGCCTTTTGGGACAAGGAAAATATTCTGCTGTTTTCCGGCGTGGGATTTTTCCGTGCGCTTGATTACGCCTCTACCCGCAATATGCAGGCCCGTGGGCGCGAAGAAATCCTGCTGCCCGATGATGTCGTCAATAATTCTGCCGGGTTTGCCGCGCTGGAAGCAGCGGGAACGATGACCTCCGTAGGCATCTCGTATATTTTCCATCGCACCGGACATCACAAACTGGAACGATGGATTTCCATCGGTCACATCAGCGTGACGGCTTTTGGCGCGGGAAGAAACTATGCGCTGAAATCGCATCATCCAGCGCTCGATCCACAGTAAATCTTGAAATAAAAAAGCGCCTTCACTTTCGAAGGCGCCTACCCTACGCTGACTTCTTCTATTATTGAGCGCGACCGTTGTGCTGGTCGCGATAGATGCGGTGGGAATTGCGATTTTCCTGACGGTTGACCTTGGCCTTTTCCCCTGCAGTCAATTTGCCACCGTTGGCTGCACGGTCGCTGCGTATTTCCTGGTTTACGTTCTTTTCATGATTTTCCAAGTGCGCGGTTTCACCAGGAGTAAGCTGCCCGCTCTTGATTCCCTGCGCAATACGATCCTGCTGATTACGCTGGCGCTGACCGACTTCGCTCTTCGGATCAACATTCTGAGTTTTGTCGTTGTGCTTATCGCTGTAGATTTCGTTGGAAACATGGTTCTGCTGCTGATTCAGCGTGGAGCGATCTGCCGACGTCAAATGACCGTCGTCCGACTTACGCATATCTTTTTCTTCATGGTTCAAGTCGGATTCCTGTTTTTCCAGGTGATCGGTTTCGCCCGCCGTCAACTGTCCGCTTTGTGCACCGTTGCCAATGCGGTCCTGCTGGTTATCTTTGCGCTGCTGAATGGTTTGCTGTTGAGTGGTATCCGTAGTCGTTGTTTGCGCTGCTGCGGGTAAAACCAGCGCAGCCAAAGCCGCGCCAAATAACACAAATCTCATATGCTTCATAAGCTCTCTCCCTGCCTTATTCGCCCCGCCCAGCGTGGTGTTTGCTGGACATTGATCCAAACACTCTTTGTAAAGAAATGTTGCGGACATTTTTTAGGAGGTTCCGTAAGGAGGTTTCCGTAAAAAGTTACGAATGTCACCTTGTGGAGATGGCGAGGGGTATTAGCTCTTACAGTCCAGCTTCCATCCGCGAGCGCGGGTCGAGATAATCACGAAGAGCGTCACCGATGAAATTAAAGGACAGCACTGCCAACATCACGACGGCGGCGGGAAAAAGCACAAGATGTGGGGCGTCAAACAGGTGCCCGCGGCCGTCATTCAACATAGCTCCCCAACTGGCCGTCGGAGGCGGAACGCCGAGGCCAAGAAAACTCATTGTGGCCTCAGCCAGAATTGCTCCGGCCATTCCGATGGCCGCTTGCACGATGATGGGCTGAATAATGTTGGGCAGAATGTGCACCAGAATAATTCGAATATCACTTGCGCCTAGAGCCCGAGCCGCTTCTACAAATTCTCGCTCGCGTGCCGCCAGCACCTGCGCGCGAACCAGGCGCGCATAACCAACCCAGCCTCCGAGCGAAAGCGCGAGCACCAGATTAAAAATTCCCGGCCCTCGAAAAGCAATGAATGCAATCGCGATGAGAATGCCGGGAAACGACATGAAAGCATTCATCACCACTACGTTCACGAAGCGGTCCAACTTTCCGCCATAGTATCCGGCTAGTGATCCGATGATCAGCCCCAGCGCAAGCGAAACCACGACCACCGAACTTCCCACCCACATCGAAACACGTGCGCCGTAAATAAGGCGGGAAAGAATGTCGCGTCCTAGTTCATCAGTTCCACACCAATGCAGCGCGCTGCTCGAAGAGAGCCGATGGGGAAGATCAATGTAAGCCGGATCCTGCGGAGCAATCCACGGCGCAAAAAGTGCGAAGATCGTGAAGATCACCACCAGCACCACGCCTACGGACGCCAGCGGATTGCGCCGGGCGGAGCGTTGGAACGAGATGAATGCGGTCGCCACTAATTAAATTAATAGTCCAGATAATTTGCTAGCCAAGTCCATGGCTTGCTCCGATAATCCCCAACCACCGACCAATCTTGTATCGTCTCGTCTAGGAAGATGGACTCTTCTGACTTGTCAGGGTTGTAGCGAATATTGATTTGAGTGCCCACAAGTTCTTTCTCTATCTTCGAGATGTAGGGTTCGTCTGCATCGAGCCTAATTTTGCCGGAATAATATGTGTCTGCTACTGAATAAGAGTAAGCGAGGACCACATTGGATTTTTGTGCCCCATAATCTCGTAAACGTCGAGAGCGCACTTCACGAGGTAAGTAATCCACATATACATTTTCAATTTTCGCAATGATAGTCGGCCACGACTCTGCCCTCTGTTCAAAAACACGCCTCGATGAAACCCACAAAGTCAAAGCTCCTAAGAGAGCAATAACAAACAAAACAATTAGTAGAATCAGCCAAAGGCTCACTGTCTTATCCTCGGATTCGCCACCGAATAGAAAAAGTCGGTCAGGAAATTCACGGCGATATAGGTGAGTCCGATCGCCAAAATGCAGCCCTGCACCAGGTAGTAATCGCGATTGCCGATGGCCTGAATCGTCAGGCGCCCAATTCCCGGCCAGGAAAAAATCGTCTCTGTAACAATGGCGCCCGACAGCAAAGCTCCGAACTGCAAGCCTACGACCGTGAGCACCGGAACCATGGCATTGCGCAGCGCATGGCGATACACAACCGTCCGCTCCGGCAATCCTTTGGCGCGCGCGGTGCGCACGTAGTCCTGGCTCAACTCTTCCAGCATCGAAGTGCGCACCATGCGGGTGAGAATCGCGGCCAGCGATCCACCCATTGTGATTGCGGGAAGAATTAAATGCGCGAAAGTTCCAGCGCCCGAAACCGGCAGCCATCCCATCTTGATGGAGAAAATCAAAATCAGAATTGGGCCGAGCGCGAAGTTCGGGAATGAAAGACCGAACAAACTCACCACGCTTAGCGTTCGATCATCCCAGCGATCGCGTCGCCGCGCCGAACGCACTCCGGCAGGAATGGAAAGCACGATTGCCACTAACAATGCCGCCAACGTCAGCTGCAGCGTATAGGGATAGCGTTCCAGGATCAGGCTTGTGACACCTTGATTGAAGCGAATCGATGGCCCCAAATTTCCGTGCAGCACGCCTTCCCAGTAATGCAGATACTGCACACGCAAGGGCTTATCAAGTTCGTAGGCATGACGCGTAGCCTCCACATTCGCTGCGGGGGCACCTTCGCCGAGCATCTGCAAAACAGGATCCCCGGGAACAAGATGGATGAGGAAGAAAACAATTGACACGACAAGCCAGACTACCGGCAACGTGTACAGCACGCGCAAGCCGAGATAACGAAACATCAGGCGCGGCGCCCTGGTCGCGTGGACATCATAAAAAAAGTGTAATTAGATTTGGCGCTGGGAGCTATGCCTGAGTAGGAACCCACAGAGCTACGAACTGCGAACTACGAGCATGAAGTTCTGACTACGCGACGGGCTACGAGGCCCCAACTTGCGAAGCGGCGGCCGACTCCAGTTTTTCCACTCTTGCTTTGGCGATGCGATGGCCGTCCATTTCTGAAACCGTAAAGCGATGAGCATCGAATTCGAATGTATCGCCGACAGCGGGAATCCTTTGCAACTGCGCCAGCATAAACCCAGCCAGAGTCTCAAAACCGGCATCGCGCGGCAATGACATTTCGTATTGCGTATCCAAGTCGCGGATATTCAACCCGCCCTCCAATATGAGGACGCTGTCATCCAGCGAAGGCTGCTCCGGCGGCGCCACATCAAACTCGTCTTCCATTTCGCCGACAAGTTGCTCCAGGATGTCTTCGACCGTAATTACGCCAGCAGTGGATCCAAATTCATCCACCACGATGGCCATATGCCGTTTGCGCTGCTGGAACTCTTCCAGCAACTCTGACAAGACTTTCGTCTCAGGAACCACAAGAACGTCACGCATGATCTGACTGATTTTCATGTTGGCGATGCGGCCGGAAATCTGCCCCCGAGCCGGATCGGTCGCGATCCGCAAGCGCGTCCAGCGCATTAAATCCTTTTCGTAGAGCACACCGATAATGTGCTCCGGGCCGCTCTGCGGATCATAAATCGGAATGCGCGAGTGTTGCTCTTCCACAATTCGCGCTAACCCTTCATCCAGATTCAGATCGCCAGGCAAGGAAAAAATATCCGGCCGTGGAACCATCACTTCCCGGGCCGTAATGTTTTCCAGTTCCAGCGCATTGTGGATCATTTCTTCCTGCGTGGACGGAATCTGACCTAGCTGGCGGCTCGCGGTCACGATCAGCTTCAACTCATCCGGAGAATGCACTGGCCCCTGCCGCATCTTCTTCGAGCCGAATGCCCGCAATACCAGAGCGGCCGCGCGGCTCATTACATAGATCAGCGGCCGGGTAAGCGTAAGGAATACATCCATCGGCGCGGCTACTGCCAGCGCTACCTGTTCTGCACGCTGCAATGCCAAGGACTTAGGGACCAATTCTCCAAGGATCACATGAAGGCAGGTAATTAAAATGAAGGAGATAACAATGGCAATGCCGTTCGCATATACCAAGGCATGAGGCACATTGCGGACTGGAGCAAGCATCATCTGGGCCAGCCAAGGTTCCCCCACCCAGCCTAAAGTCAGGCTGACGATGGTGACTCCCAATTGAACCCCATTTACGACTTCATCCAGATTTCGATGGAGTCTTTGCACAATGCGGGCGCCGATGCGGCGAGTGTCAATCAGTTGCTGAATGCGGGTTTCCCGCACACTTACCAGGGCAAATTCAGCCGCCGCGAAGAAGGCATTTGCCGCTACCAGCAGCAGAATGGCGAACATCTTCGGCAAAGCAGAAGTGCTCATTGAGCCCGTATTTTAACATTTTGGAAGAACCATGAACATGCACAGCGGCTTAAGTTCTTCGAACACCCCGAAACGTGTAAAATAAGGTACGCAGCGAAATACCCGTTTTCCGGAACTGCAGGGGTTATCTCTTTATAGGTTTTTCAAATCTTTTTGCTCCCATTTTCCTCGTCGTCCGTCTAACCAAAGCCGGGCCGAAAACACAGGCGCATTAGAAATTGATTCCTCTGGCAGATTCCCGGAACTAAACCGTACGTACATACGTAAGAACTAAATAACAGCCAGAAAGCCCTTGTGGCACCTTCAGGAGGGGATGTGAACGGCACTAAGAAAAAGCGCAGAGGATGGATTTATGCCGGTATCGCGGTGGTTGTCGTTATATTGATCGCTATCGGTCTTATTGCCGCAACCAGCGGTAGCGCGAAAATCGACCCTACCAAACTGGGCAAAGTCGAACGTGGAGATCTGGCGCAGAGCGTGGTGGCCACAGGCAAAATCGAGCCCATCACCAAAGTGGAAGTGAAATGCAAGGCGAGCGGAATTATCAAAAAGCTATACGTGGATGCCGGCGACAAGGTAAAGAAGGGCCAACTGCTGGCCCAGTTGGATAAAGACGAAATCCAGGCGGAAGTCGAGCAGTCGAGGGCCGGCCTGCAAGCGTCTGAGGCCAACGAGAAGAGCGCGAATGCCGATTACGAGCGGGCCAAGGTTGACGCCGAAGGTCCAGACGTTCCCCTGCTCAAGCGAGCTTACGAACGTGCACAGGGTATGGCAAAGGATGGCATAGTTTCCGCCTCCGCGCTCGATGATTCCCAGCGTAACTACGAGCTTGCCCTGAATAAGCAAAACGTCGCCAAAGCGCAACTCATAGTTTCCAAGGCAAAAGCCGTACAGGCGGAAGCACAGGTTGCGCAGAGCCGCGCAACACTTGCTCAACTCACAGAACAGCTCAGCTATACCGATATTGAGTCGCCGCTGGATGGCGTTGTGCTTTCCCGGGATGTGGAACTTGGCGATGCGGTCAGTTCCATCCTCGTCCTCGGTTCCGGCGCCACGCAGGTCATGACGCTTGGCGATACCAGCGAGGTATACGTACAAGGCAAAGTGGACGAAAGCGATATCGGCAAGGTGTACATGGCGCAGCCGGCGCGGATCAAGGTTGAGTCTTTCAAAGACAAAACTTTCAATGGCAAAGTGACCAAAATTTCTCCCATGGGCGTGGAGAAAGACAACGTCACAACATTTGAAGTCCGCGTTTCCATCAATAACCCAGGTGGTGAGTTAAAAGCTGAAATGACCGCCAACGCCGAAATCATCCTTCAGGAAAAGAAGGATGTATTGCAGGTTCCTGAAGGCGCACTGATTTACGACAAGGACAAAAAGGCTTCCGTCGAAGTTCCGGATGCAAAGGGCAAAGACGGCAAGCGCAAAGTCTCAGTCGATATCGGAATTTCTAATGGCGCAAAGACGCAGATTCTTGCCGGCTTGAAGGAAGGCGATCAAGTCGTACTGCAATAAAGCGTATTGATGCAGCAACCGAGGCGGTGATTTATGAACTTCACCGAAATTCTGCGTCAGGCAGTCGGGACATTCCGGGCGCATAAAATGCGCATATTCCTCACGATGTTCGGCATCGTGTGGGGCATCGCCTCGGTGATTCTCCTGGTTGGTCTGGGACGCGGCTTTAGTGCCGATCAAAAACATCGCATGGAATCTCTGGGCAAGGACCTGGTCATTGTCTGGGGAGGACGCACCAGCTCTCAAGCCGGCGGTCTGGCGGCAGGCCGCGAAATTGCTCTCACTATCGATGACGCTCGCCTGATCAAAGACGAGTGCTACTTCGTCAAGTACATCAGTCCTGAGGTTCGCGCCAGCGTGCCAGAAGTCAGCCAGTTCAATTCCGCCAACCGGGGTGTGGTAGGAATGTGGCCGGACTACCAGATTTTCCGTTCGCTGAAGCTGGCCACTGGCCGGCTGATTAACGACGAAGACGAACAGAACGCCCGCCGCGTGGTGATTCTGGGCGATGCTGCGGCCAAACAATTGTTCAATGGTCAGCCTGCGATGGGCGCAACCGTGCTGATCAAAAGTATTCCCTATATCGTCATTGGCGTGCTCGCGCAGAAAAAGCAGAACTCCAACTACAACGGTCCCGACAACGATTTCCTCTACTCTCCTTATTCTGCCGTAGCCCGCGATTTCCCCCCTCAGGCCAAGCCAGGAGTCGTCCGCGGATATCTTGACGACATTGTGTTCGAAGTTGGCGATGCCGAAGGCCACGAAGCATCTGTGGACCAGGTGCGCAGAGTCTTAGGCCGCGCTCATCATTTCGAACCGACCGACAAAGACGCTCTCTTCATCTGGGACACGATGGACGGCGCCAAGCTGGTCGAAAACATCTTCAACGTCATCACCATCTTTTTTGCGTGCGTCGCCATCGTAACGCTCTGCCTGGGTGGCATCGGCGTAATGAATATCATGCTGGTTTCGGTCACTGAGCGTACACGCGAAATTGGCGTTCGCAAGGCCATTGGCGCAACTAAGCAGGACATTCTCCGTCAGTTTTTTGCGGAGTCGGTAATTCTTACGGTGATCAGCGGCGCGCTTGGACTTCTCTTTGGCATTGGCACGTGCGTGGCGCTGTCCACGCTTCCCTTGCCCGATTTTGTCCCCCATCCCATTATTTCTCCAATTTCGATTGTGGCGTCGCTAATTACCTTGTCGTTAATTACAGTCACTGCGGGAATGTACCCCGCACAACGCGCTGCGGAAATGCAGCCAGTGGAGTCTCTCCGATATGAATAAAACGAAATTTCGTAAGCCTGGTTTCTATCTCTTTACCGTTTTATTTTTTAGCGCGACATTTTGCGCGCATGCATTCGCAGCGGTCGAAGGCTCCTTCCAGAAAATCGTTCCCGTGAACGGTACGGTTAATTTGGACATCGCAAACGGTTCCGGCGACATTCACGTCCATACCGGCAGCGGCAACCAGGTACAGATCTCAGGACATATCCGCGCCGGCAATTGGATGGACAACGACAGCAACGTGCGGGAGAGAGTGCAACGGTTGGAAGCCAATCCTCCCATTCAGCAAAGCGGCAATGATATTCGCGTTGGCCACATTGATGATCCCGAACTCCGCCGCAATATTTCCATCAGCTACGACATTATCGTTCCCGAGCAAACACAGTTGCACTCCCGCACCGGTTCGGGCGACCAGGAAATCGAAGGTCTGCATGGCATGGTTGAAATTGGATCAGGCTCCGGCCGCCTTACTGCTGCGAACATCGTCGATTCCGTTCGCGCGGAAACAGGTTCGGGAGATGTAGAAATTCGCGATGTAAAAGGCAATCTCCATGCGAAAACAGGAAGCGGACGCATCGAAGCTTCCGCGATTGCCGGAGGATTTGAAGGGGAAACCGGAAGCGGTGACATCACCGTGGAACAGACGGCGCCGGGTTCGGTCCGCGCGCACACCGGATCAGGCGGACTTCAACTGCGTATGGTCCGCGGCTCTCTGGATGCACAAACGGGAAGCGGCACCATCAACGTGGAAGGCAATCCGACGGGCTCATGGACGCTGCACACCGGCTCTGGGAACGTAGATTTAAAACTGGCTGCGGAATCCAGTTTCGATCTCAACGTGCACACCAGTTCCGGATCGCTCAATGTGGAACAACCAATCACCGTGCAAGGCAATATTTCCAAGAAGGAAATCCACGGCAAAGTACGCGGTGGTGGCGCTCCGATCAGCGTGGAAACCGGATCGGGCGATGTTCGTATTCAGTAATCCATAATTCAGGACTTGCATGTTCTTGAAGGAACTCATTTCGCAAAGCTGGCAGGCGCTGATGCGCAATCGCCTGCGCTCCACGCTGACCATGCTGGGCATTATGTGGGGCCTGGCTTCGGTGGTCATTCTGCTGGCTTACGGACAAGGCCTGGGCGGCAGCATTCTTCATGCTTTCATGAACATGGGAAACAACGTCATGGTGTTGTGGCCGGGACAAACCAGCATGCAGGCTGGCGGCGAACGCGCCGGTAAAAAGGTGAATTACCAATACGCGGACGTCGAAGCCATCCGCGACGAGGTTCCCATTGTCCGCGCGGTCAGCGCGGAAAGCGACTTCAGTTTTGGATACAAAGTAGGCACACGCGTGGTTTCCATTCAAACACGCGGCGTGGAACTTCCTTATGGCCAGATGCGTAACCTTGGACTGGCAGACGGCCGTTACTTCCATGAAGACGATTTCCTTCAGCATCGGCGCGTCATCATCCTCGGATATAGCGCGGCCAAAAAATGTTTCCAGGGCGCACCTGCGGTTGGTGAAGACGTGGAAATCGCCGGGCAGGTATTCAGTGTGATCGGAGTCATGAAAAATAAAATTCAGGACTCCATGTACAACGGTCCCGACAACGAAGGCGGATTCATTCCTTTCGAAGTGTTCCGCGATCTTCGTCAGGTCCGTGATCCGGACATGATCATCTTTCAGCCCACCGATGCCACACTTCATCTCAAAGCTTTGGCCGCTGTGCGCGAGGTCGTCGCGCGCCGCCATCATTTTGATCCGAAAGATGAAAAGGCCACTCCGACCTGGGACACGATCGAAGACCAGGGAATGATGAATGCTTTTTCTTTGGGCCTGCAAGCGGTGCTGGGGCTCATTGGCTTGGTAACTTTGGGCGTCGGAGGCGTCGGCGTGATGAATATCATGCTGGTGTCGGTTACCGAACGCACGCGCGAAATCGGCCTGCGCAAAGCGCTGGGCGCACGCAGGCGTCAGGTGCTGATTCAGTTCCTTTTGGAAGCTCTCGTACTCACGTTCGCCGGCGGCATTATCGGCATGTGTCTCGCGGTATTTTTGACATGGGTCATTCCACCGATGCCTTTGTATGGCGCACTGTATAAAACTGCCAACCATGAAGGCGACATCTTCCTGCATGCCTCCACCATAGTCATGACGGTTTCCTTCATCATTCTTTCCGGAGTCGGGATCGTATCCGGATTCTTCCCCGCTCTCAAAGCTTCCCGCATGGACCCGGTGGAAGCCCTGCGCTACGACTAATCCCGTTTGCTCCGAAAAATCTGAACCCTCAGATCGATTTCTAAATATCGAATCCTTAATATCGAACTTGCCGGCCATTTTTTGCGTAAATGTTTATAGTCGCGATGGGCTGAGATACGAGATGAGTACGACGAGGTGAATCAAGATGAAAGCCATCAGAAATCGAATCCTCCTGGTCATTGCAATCTGCGCTTCGACATTGGCTGTTGCGCAAGAAGCGGCGACAGAAACTCCCAAGCTTCCCACGAACTCCGCCATTGATACCGAAGTCAGAAAGCTTATGACGCAGACGCATGCCAACGGCATAGCGGTCGCGGTTGTTGATCAAGGGAAAGTCGGCTATGTGAAGGCTTTTGGCATCCGCAATGCCCAGGGCGACCCGCTAACTACCGACACCGTGATGTATGGCGCGTCCATTACCAAGGCTGTATTCGCCTACACCGTGATGCAACTGGTGGACCAGGGCAAACTCAAACTGGATACGCCGATCAAGGACGATCTCGATAAGCCGCTACCGGACTACGGACCTGATCCAGTGTTTCCAGACAAGTACGGGCCGTACAAGGACGTGGCCGACGACCCGCGCTGGGAAAAGATCACTCCTCGGATGTGTCTGACCCATTCCACAGGCTTCAGCAATTTTTGGTTCATCGAACCTGACAATAAACTGCACATCCATTTTGATCCTGGCACGCGCTTCAGTTATTCGGGAGAAGGTTTCATCCTTTTGCAATTTGTGATCGAGCATGGCCGCAAGGCGCAAGGGCTGGGCCTTGATGTCGGCGATCTGACCAAGGCCAATTTTGAGCGTCTAGGCATGGCGCGAACAAGTTTGGTGTGGCGCGATGATTTTGCCGCGAATCTCGCCGATGGCTGGAACGACCAGGGACAGCCACAGAAACACGACCAGCGCAGCAAGGTACGCGTGGCGGGTTCGATGGACACGACAATTTCCGACCTGCCCAAATTCGCCGCCGCCCTGGTGCGTGGCGACGGCCTGAGCGCGGCGGCGCGCGCCGAGATGACGAAGCCATCGTTCCATATCACGACCGCGCACCAGTTCCCGCTTTTTCTACCTGACGCCCCTCCGAATGAACAGCGCAAGGACCTATACGCGGGCCTTGGCGTAATTGTTTTTGACGGGCCACAGGGACATGGATTTTACAAGGGTGGGCATGATGGCCAGACTGCGAATACGATGGTCTGCCTTAATGCCAGCCAGCGCTGCGTGGTGATCCTGTCAAATGATGTTCGTGCCGAAGCGGGCTTTGCCGAGTTGGTCAAGTTCATCCTTGGCAATACAGGCGTGCCGTATGACTGGGAATACGGAGATCATGCTGGCAAATCCTAACTGAAGTTCTCTATTACCTCCGTGCCTTGACTCTGCATTAGAGGCAAATTACTTTCGGAATGTAGGACTCTGTCTTTTCCGTGAGGAACCGTGGCCCATCGCTCTGTTGTTACGTTAACCACCGATTTCGGCGTTACCGACCACTTTGTCGGCACCCTGAAAGGCGTCATTCTGGAGATCAACCCAGACGCCCAAATCATCGACATTTCGCATTCCGTACAGGCTTTTGACGTACTGGATGGAGCCTTGGCCGTGGCGCAAGCCTATTCTTACTTCCCGGCTGGAACGGTCCACCTTGTGGTCGTCGATCCCGGCGTAGGCACAGCCCGCAAGCCAATTATTGTGAGCTCCGATCGGCATCATTTTGTTGCCCCGGACAATGGCGTGCTTTCGCTGATCTATGGACGGGAAGAGCGCGTGCACGTTCGCCACGTGACGTCGGAACACTACTTCCTTCAGCCCATCAGCAATACGTTCCATGGACGTGATATTTTCGCGCCCGTGGCCGCTTACTTATCTAAAGGTGTGGACTCCGAAAAGTTTGGCGAAGAAATTACCGATTATGTCCGCTTCAATGCGCCCAAGCCCAAAGCAGTCGATCAGCAGACTTTACGCGGCGTAGTTCTGAAGGCAGATCGCTTCGGCAACCTCATTACCAACATCACTCCGCAGGATGCGCCGATGTTATTTGGCGCCAACCCTCCGGGCTTTAAGATTGTTGTGGGCAAGCAGGAAATCAGCGAAATCAAGACCTCGTATGCGCAAGGCGAACCCGGACAGGTATTCGGGATTCTGAACAGCATGGGGTATTTGGAAATCGCTTCGAACCGCGCCGCAGCCGCACAGATTGTAGGCTCAGGCAAAGGGACGGAAGTAAACATCATCCTGCAGGGTGCCGTCGCAGCCAGCAACGGCAACTAAAACTACTTCGAAGCTTTCGCTTTGGGATGGGCATAACGGTCCATCTCCGCCGTCCAGCGGGCAAATCTCCACAAATTCACGCGCTCGCGCCACACGAATTCCCAAAACTCCAGAAACCCAATCTGCGTCATTTTGACGCCGCAATAGGTCTCAATCCGCCACAGCAGATAAGGACTGCGCCAGGGCGACAAGCGATGGCCACGTGTTGCGTTCCAGAGATATCGGAGCATATAGCCCATGCAGAATGATGATAAATAATTTTCAGGAAATAGTCCGCTTACAGGTCGTACTTCTTTACCAGGTGGCGGAAGGAGCGATAAGAAATTTTTAGCAGGTCAGCCGCGCGGGTCTGCACTCCATTCGATTGTGCGAGCGCGGATTGCAAAAGGTTTTTCTCGATGTCCGCGACATAATTTTCCATGTCAGCGCCTTCGGGCAGCACACATCCGGCGGGAATCGAGGTGCTGGAAGCGCCTGCGCTGCCAGCGCCGGCCGCCGCAGCGGCAGCTTTGCCCTTCGCGCGTTCCACAGGAAGCTCGACGTGCAGTTCTTCGCCCATTTCAAGCGCTACAGCACGCTCAATCGTATTCTCCAACTGGCGGACATTGCCCGGCCATTCGTATCCATTCAACGAATACAGCGATTCTGGATTCATCTGGGTAATATTCTTGCCCGCCGCCGGCGCGTATTTCTTCAGGAAATGATTCACCAGCAGAGGAATGTCCTCGCGCCGCTCGCGCAACGGAGGCACAGAAACCGGAATCACGCTCAAGCGGTAGTAAAGGTCTTCGCGGAATGTATTTTCGGCCACTGCTTTTTCCAGATCACGGTTTGTGGCCGCGACTACGCGTACATCAATTGCAATTTCGTTCGTGCCGCCTACGGGACGAACATAGCGCTCCTGAAGAACACGCAGCAGTTTCACCTGCATCGTCAGGGACATCTCGCTGATTTCATCGAGAAAAATCGTGCCTTGGGTGGCCACTTCAAATAGACCGCGCTTGTTCTGATTGGCTCCGGTAAACGCGCCTTTTACATAACCAAACAGTTCGCTTTCTAAAAGCGTTTCGGGAAAGGCCCCGCAGTTGATGGAGACAAACGGCTCGGCGGCCCGCGGAGAGCAAATATGTACGGCACGCGCAACCAGTTCTTTTCCGGTCCCGCTTTCGCCATAGATCAGCACTGTGCTTTGTGTGGAAGCCACGGTGCGGATGGTCTGCTTCAACTTTTCCATCGCAGAACTGGATCCAACGATATTGTCGAGAGAATTGCGGTTCGCCGCATCGCGCTTAAATGCAAAGTTCTGGCGGCTCAGGGACATCTTTTCTAACGTCCGCGTAATGGCCAGCTTGATTTCGTCGACAAGTCCCGGCGATTTTCGGATGTAGTCGGTTGCGCCACCAGCTTTGACAGCTTCAACTGCTGCTTCGTAGTCGTCGACCGCGGTCATCAGAATGACGGCTGAATCCGGCGAAACCTGGTGCGCATAACGTAAAACTTCGATACCGCTGATGCTCGGCATCTTGATGTCGGTGATCACCACGTCAAAAATGGCGCTATCAAGTTTTCGCTTGGCGGCTTCGCCGGAATTTACCGTCTCAACCTTGTGACCTTCACGGCGCAGCGCAATGTCCAGCATTTCGCAGATGGAACGTTCGTCATCGCAAACGAGAATGTTACCCATTCGCTCCTCCCGCCGCGGCAGCAGTTTGAATTTCGTTCAACTGCATCTTCTCCGGAATGATTACGGACTCTTGCGAAACCGCTTTCTGCAAGCGCAATACAAACTCGCAGCCTTGCCCTTGTTTCGATCGTGCCCAGACTTTTCCGTCATGCGCCTGCATAATCTGGTAAACGATAGCCAGCCCTAATCCGGTGCCGCCTTCAAACTGCGATTGGAACGGTTCAAAGATTTTTTCGATCAGCTGCGGATTGATCCCCGGCCCGGTATCGGCAAAACCAATCTGCCAATCTTCGCCGATTGTCATGATTGACACAGTCAAAGTGCCGCCGCTTTTCATCGCGCGCACTGCATTTTCACTGATATTCCAGAAGACTTGCTTTAACTTATCGCCGTCCACTCGGGCCAGGGCCTTCTGCACCTGATAATTTTGTTTGATCTGTATCCCAGTGTTTTCCTTGGCCAGGCGGTTTTGCAACAGCGTAAGCGTGTCCTGTAGTAAAGGCAGTAAATCGACAACCGCGTATTGATACTGTTTGGTCCGCGAGTAAGCCAGGAAATCTGTGATGATGGCATTCAATCGCTCGGATTCACGCGTCACGATTTCCAGCAATTGCTTTTGCTCCGGATTTAAATTAGGGACCTCCGTGAGCATACTGACCGATCCCGCGATCGAAGTAAGTGGATTGCGAATTTCATGCGCAATCGCAGCCGCCAGTCTTCCGACCGCAGCCAATTTATCCTGCATGCGCACTTCCCGTTCCAGGCGGCGGATTTCCGTCAGATCATCCAATGTATAAACGTGGCCCAGAGTTCCCTTTTCTGGAACAGTAAGCGACGAAACGGCAACGCGAAATGTTTTGCGGAAGTTATTATTTGTTACTAAACGAACTTCGCCCTGGACCGGAACAGGGCCGGCAAGTGGAAGCAGAGTCATGAACAACGATTGAATCGATTGCCCGACTAAAGCTGGTTCTGAACGCTCGAGCAGTCTTGCTGCCGCTGTATTCACCAGCGTGATGTGCCCGTCCAAACCTGTGGTTATCAAGCCGCTGCTGATCGATTCGATAATGTTTTCGTGCAGCGCCCGCAGATTCTGCAGTGCGCCACTGGTATGTTTGAGCTTAACGTCAACTTGCCGTAGCTTGTTTGCCAGCACTCCACCCAGGTAGGCAACGCCTAAATAAGCAAAAAGGTTGACGAAGATAATAGCTTGCAGCGCGCGAAACTCAATATGAGCGCTGGACGAAGGCCGAATAATTTCAAGGTAGGCAAGATCTAAAACGCCGCCGTACAAAATAAATGCCAGGGCAGCAATCAGGTAAGCCCAGACTTGTGGCAGCAATATACAGGCGACGATAATTACTAGTGGATAGAGAAAATTAAGAGAGCTGTCCACTCCACCCGTGGCGTAAACCACAAGCGTGACCATGACCACATCGCTTACAACCTGGAGAAGCGATTGAATCCGGTATTCCTCCCACAAAGGAAGCAGGAGGAGATAAAACACCGAAACGGCATACCAGAGAAGAACGCTGTTTACGAAGAACCTGATAGAAAATGTAGTCGGGGTGAATTGCGCGATTGCAAGTTCAATCCCCAAAAGCAGCGTGAGAATAAGGATTCGGACTTTAACCAGCCACAGCAACCACGCGCGACTATCGAACACCGATTGCATGGATTGTCCAAATGCTCGAACAGAGCAGCTTCCTTATCTGAAAGTAAGAACTATCAGCCGAACACGAGAAGGTAAATTGAGGCAGGCCCGAAATAGTACGGGCCCGCCCGGTTACAAGGTTTAGCCTGCCTTCTTAGCCTGCCATCTTGCCAATCATGGAGAACAGCGGCATGTAGAGTGAGATAACAATGCCACCAATCATGATTCCCAACAGTCCGATGATGACCGGTTCGAGCATAGCCAGCATGTCTTTTGTCGCCGCATCTACTTCGTCTTCGTAGAAGTCAGCGATCTTTTGCAGCATGTTATCCATGGCGCCTGTAGCTTCACCAACGCCGATCATCTGCGTGACCATGTTCGGAAATACTCCGCATTCCTTTAATGGGTCGACGATCGTGCGGCCTTCTTCCACCGCCTTACGGACTTTCATTAGCGCTTCTTCTAAAACTGCGTTTCCAGAGGTACGGGCAGTAATGCTTAAGCCTTCAAGAATCGGAACACCTGAGGTGATCAGAGTTCCAAGCGTACGAGTGAAACGAGCAACTGCGATTTTTGCCAGCAGTTTTCCCATGATTGGAAGTTTCAGCAGAGCAGCGTCAAAGTAATACTTACCTTTGGGATTCTTACGGATCTGTTTCATGCCGTAAAAAAGTGCTCCGCCGCCCAAAAAGAAAAACCACCAGAATTGACCGATAAAGTGGCTCAATCCGATTACCACTCGAGTCGGCAGCGGAAGATCGACGCCCAATCCTACGAACATGTTGGCGAAAATCGGCACAACCCATTTCAAGAGAGCGCCAACGATCAAGAACGCCATGCCCACAATCGCAATTGGATAAATTAACGCTGACTTGATCGCCGACCTTAATTTGACCGCTTTTTCGACGTATTGCGCGAGACGTTGCAAAATGATGTCGAGAATACCGCCCGTTTCGCCGGCTTCGATCATGTTCGTCGCCAGGTCATCGAACACCACCGGAAATTGGCGCATTGCATTCGCAAGTGTCGCGCCGCCTTCGACGGTGGTTCGAACGCCAGTCAGTGTCTTTTGAAAGCTCTGGTTTTCCTGATTGGATGCCAGAATCTCAAGACATTGAACAAGCGGAAGACCGGCATCGATCATGACGGAAAACTGGCGGAAGAAGATGGCAACATCTTTCGTTCCCACCTTGCTTGAGCCAAAAGTGGGCATCGCAAATTCCTTGCCCTTCTCTCGGATGGCTCCCGGCGAAATTTGCTCTTTGCGTAGTTGCGTGGCAAGCGCTTGTTTGTTTACCGCTGAACGCTCACCATTAATTTTTTGGCCCGACGCATCTTTACCTGAAAATGTAAAAACTGGCATGGTTCGCCTCTCCTTACTGCTTTGCTACGAATTCCACAGCATGCTGCGATAGAACTTACGATTTGCCCGGCGCTGCTCCACGCGCCATACCCGCCGCGCCCTTCAGCAAGCCAGCCCCGCGGTTAATCATTTCTTGCAACTCATCCTGATTGCTGGAACGCAGAAGCGCCGTTTCCAGCGTAATTTGTTTTTGGAAATAGGCCGACGCCAACGCCTGATTGAAAGTCTGCATGCCGAACTTTTCCTGTCCGGATTGCATGGCGGAATAAATCTGGTGGATTTTGTCTTCGCGGATCAGGTTGCGAATGGCAGCGTTCGGGACCAGAATTTCCAGGCACATGGCCCGGCCTTTTCCATCAGATTTCGGCAACAAGCTTTGGCACATGATGCCTTCGAGCACCAGTGACAGCTGCGCACGAATCTGCGGCTGCTGGTGGGCCGGGAAAACATCGATAATACGGTTGATGGTGGAAGACGCTGAATTGGTGTGCAAAGTTCCAAAGGTCAAGTGACCCGTTTCAGCGATACGCAGCGCTGATTCGATTGTTTCCAAGTCACGCATTTCGCCGATCAGCACCACGTCTGGATCTTCACGAAGGGCTGCGCGTAAAGCGTCAGTGAAACTTTTCGTGTCCGCATGAAGTTCGCGCTGGTTTACAACACAGTTCTTGTTCATGTGCACGAATTCGATAGGATCTTCAATCGTCAAAATGTGGTCGTGCCGCTCTGTATTGATTTTGTCAATCATGGCGGCAAGCGTTGTCGATTTGCCTGATCCCGTCGGCCCTGTAACCAACACCAGGCCGCGGGGTTTATCGCATAGCTTGCTGACAACCTGCGGCAGTCCAAGCTGGTTGAAAGATTTAATCTCGAAAGGAATGACGCGAAATACGGCTGAAGTTGCGCCGCGTTGATTAAATACGTTGGCGCGGAAACGTGCGAGTCCTTTTAATCCGAAAGAAAAGTCCAGCTCGAAGCTTTCTTCAAAGCGGTGCTTTTGGGAATCGGTCATCACGCTATAAGCAAGCTGCTTTGTTTCCGCGGGCGTCATCTGCGGAAGGTCCAGAGGAACAAGATGGCCGTGTACGCGCACCTGCGGCGGCGAGTTGGTAGTGATGTGAAGATCGCTACCCGACATCTCCAACATTCTTTTCAATAAATCGCTTAACGATAAGCCCATGATCTGTTCCCTTTCGGCAAAACTTAGTGAATGGTTTCCCGCGCCACTTCTTCCAACGTGGTCACTCCGGCTGCAACTTTGATCAGACCGCTGCGGCGTAATGTGAGCATGCCGCGTTCAATCGCTTTTTTCTTCAATTCCAGCGCCGAAGCACCGACGAGCACCAGTTCTTTGATCTCTTCATCCACTTCCATCACTTCGTAGAGACCGGCACGGCCTTTGTATCCTGTGTTATTGCAAACGCCGCATCCTTTACCTTTGAAGATCTTCACGGTTTTTGCTTCTTCGGGCGAAAATCCTTCGGCGATGAGCGTCTTCTCAGGAACTTCGATTGGCTCGATGCAGTCTTTGCAGATACGCCGCACAAGTCGCTGCGCGCAGATCAAGTGGACTGAGGTCGCAACCAGAAACGGTTCGATACCCATATTCATGAGGCGCGTAATCGTCTCCGGCGCACCGTTGGTGTGCAAAGTGGAAAGAACCAAGTGCCCAGTAAGAGCGGCTTTAATCGCGATTTCGGCGGTTTCAAAGTCACGGATTTCACCGACGAGAACAATGTTGGGGTCCTGCCGCAAGAATGAACGCAGAGCGGCGGCAAAGTTCAAGCCGATCTGCTCTTTCATCTGGACCTGATTGACGCCATGCAACTGAAATTCGACGGGATCTTCAGCCGTCATGATGTTGGTATCAGGCTGGTTCAAACGGGCAATCGAAGAATATAAAGTGTTGGTTTTGCCTGATCCGGTCGGCCCGGTCACCAGCACCATGCCGAAAGGCTTGAGAATTGCCTTTTCAAATTTGACCAGCGACTCCGGCTCGAAACCAAGCTTTGTCATATCCAGACGCAGGTTTTCTTTATCGAGCAACCGGAGCACGATTTTTTCGCCCCAGAGTGTCGGGAGTGTACTGACGCGGAAATCAAGTTGCTTTTTCTTGCCGCCAAGAACCATCTTCAACATGATGCGACCGTCTTGCGGCAGACGCTTTTCGCTAATATCCAGCTTCGCCATAATCTTCATACGCGAAGTGATGGCGTCCTTTAACTTGATCGGCGGAGACATGATGTTCTGCAAAATACCGTCGATACGGAAGCGCACACGGAACTCTTTTTCGTAGGGTTCAATATGAATGTCGCTGGCCCCACGCTTCACGGCATCGGTCAGAATCAGGTTCACCAATTTAACGATGGGCGCTTCGTCGGCCGCTCTTTCCAATTCAGAAAGCGCTAGATCTTCCTGCTCGGATTGCAGTTCAACGTCCGCATCATCAGCGTCGTTGATCGACTGCATGACCTGCTCAAGGTCCTCTTCAGCCGTGGGCGTGCTTGTCCCGTAAGCATTGTCGATCCCTTGCTGAATGGAGCTTTCTGAAGCAACGACAGGCTCGATGTTGAAGCCAGTCATGAACTTGATATCGTCCATCGCGAAAACGTTCGTCGGATCAACCATCGCAATGGTCAGCGAAGCGCCTACACGGCTCAAAGGAAGAATCTGATAACGCTTGGCGGTCTCAAAGGGAATCAGCTTAATGACGGCCTGATCAATTTCGAAATAAGAAAGATTAATAGCGGGCACGCCGTATTGCCGCGAAAGAAAATTCGTGACGTCCTCATCGGTCAAGAAACCCAATTTGACCAAGGCGGAGCCCAGG
Organism: Terriglobales bacterium; assembly: GCA_036491415.1. GTDB lineage: Bacteria > Acidobacteriota > Terriglobia > Terriglobales > Acidobacteriaceae > JAICKN01. Next base: position 30,951 of record DASXCC010000107.1, read on the forward strand.
CGGCAATTCGACTCTTTTTGCAGTTTCGTCGCTTGTTGCAACTGCTCTGCGGTGATGACCTTCTCTTTGACAAGGAGGTCACCCAGCCGTTGAGACATACCTTGCTCCTTATGACGGCAGAGAAATACCTGTAATTAGTTCGTGAAAACGCTGTTCATAGGGGGAGAATTGCAGCGTATTTCCCGTTGACAGAAATTGTCAACGGAGACGCGTTACTGCACCAGTAACTTAAGTACTTGTACTGCGCTGATTCCAAATAACTTTGAAGGCCGTGCGGCAATAACTCTAATAATGGCTGGATTTTGCAAGATTTGGCAATAATTGGATCTAAGGGGACATGCACTTCAGTAAGCCGGCACTTTGCCAGGCTCCAACGAATAAGAAGCCCCCTAAAGAACTTAAAGATAAAGATTAAAGATAAGCCCGGTTTTGATTTCCAGTAGCCCTTGTGGAATCAACTTCCAATTGTGACGCCTGACCTTTACAAGTCTCTTAACCAGTTGTCAAATAGGCGCGTGATCAATTCGATAAAAAAATCGACATTTCTTTCGCTTGTCTTTCTCTGCGCCAATCTTCTTTGTTTCGCGCAAATTTGTTTCGCGCAAACTTTGCGTGAAGAAGCGAACCGTTCAGGAATGCTGGTCGGCACCGCGATCAACGTGAAATATCTCTCCGAATCCGCTTACATATCAACCGTCGCCCGCGAGTACAACATGGTGGAACCGGAAAATGAAATGAAGTGGACGGCGATCCGCCCAAACGCCGACACATTTGATTTCTCGGCGGGCGACCAGATCGTGGATTTTGCCCAGACCCATGGAATGAAAATCCGGGGCCACAATCTTCTATGGCATCTCTACAATCCCGATTGGCTGGCAAAAGGCCATTACACATCTCCCCAGCTTGCGCATTTGATGGAAGAGCACATCGAAAAAGTCACGACGCATTATCGGGGAAAGGTATTTGCATGGGATATTGTCAACGAAGCTATCGATGGACACGGTCAGTTACGCCATTCCATCTGGTATGACCAACCCGGAATCGGCATGGCTGACAAAGGGACTGCCTATATCGAACAAGCATTCCGATGGGCGCACGCCGCCGATCCCGATGCTTTACTCTTCTACAACGACGCGGGTGCGGAAGCCGTCAACGCACATTCCGATGCAATCTATGCAATGGTAGAAGACTTCAGGCATCGCGGCGTTCCCATCAATGGAATTGGATTGCAGATGCACATCCTGAATCTGAATCCGGATGCAAAGTCCATACAAAAAAACATAAATCGTTTTGTGAAATTAGGCATGCAAGTTCATATCACGGAAATGGATGTTGCCGTCCCGGTAGATGCAGATCGCAAGGTCAAGAATCCGGAAGACCTTAAAAAGCAATCCGAGATTTATGCACAGATCACGAAGGCTTGCATGAAAACCAGCGGCTGCACTGCATTGCAAACTTGGGGTTTCACCGACAAATATTCCTGGATCGGGTGGTTCACCAAACATACAAAAGGGGATGCCCTTCCCTTCGACCGCAACTATCAACCAAAGCGGGCTTATACGGCTATTCATGAGGGTCTTGCCAATTCTCCCAAACCAAGGAAGTCTTCGAGCCACTAGGTTGATTTTATTCGGAACTTATATAGACACTAGCTCCACCCGCACCACGAAGTAAATGCGCAGCTTATAATAAAAGGTTCCTTAAGCTGCAAATAGTGGATGGCGACCCCAGGCTCAACTCGTTTGGAGAAAGGCTCCTCCAGCAGGAAAAAGCTGATCTATACGCTCGCCGTTGCTGTCCTAATTTTGTTTGCCATCATCGTTTCGCAAACTTCGTTCGATTTACCCTTTCTGAATCCCAATACGAACCAGCAGATTGCATTTTTTGCGGGGCTATCGCTCGTCATTTTTCTTCTTTTTCTTGCCCTGACTTTTGTTCTTGCGCGCAATCTTCTGAAACTGGCGGCAGAACGTCGTTTAGGAGTTTTAGGGTCTAAGTTTCGCACCCGTCTCGTCGTCGTCAATCTTCTGCTCTCATTTCTTCCGGTCATCACAATGTTTTTGTTCGCCTATGGATTGATGAACCGGTCGATTGACAAATGGTTTTCCCAACCTGTGGAAGCGGTACGGCAAGACACAGCAGCCATCGCCTCATTGCTTTCCAACTACACATCGCAGAATGCGCGGGCGGAGGCAATCTCGATCGCGTCCTCGCCCAACACGCAACATGCATTTGACGGGCATAGTTTCTCCACGGTCGTCGATGAATTCCGCAACCACGAAACTACGCTGCAGGGTGGATTCGCTGTCGCCATATGGGACGGGAATGCGGAAGCCAGTTTTGCCATGCCCGCGTCATGGCCGCTGATCAAAGCTAGTCTTGCTTCTCATTTGACGCCCGAAAACGTTCCTGTCCGTTTTGCATGGAACAACATCGATTACATGGTCGGTACCGCGCCCGTTGGAGATCGCGGACTCATTCTCGTAGGCATGCCGCTGCCGCCAAAATTTTCCCAGACATTGCAGCAAGTAGAAGCCGGCCAGGCACGGTACTTTGCGTTATATAAACAGCGCCGTATGGTTCGCAGCACGTACATGGAGCTTTTGCTTTTGCTCACCGTGCTCGTGCTCTTTACGGCTACTTGGTTGGCATTGTTCCTTTCGAAGCTTGTCACGCGACCCATGGTTGCACTCGCGGAAGCCATGCAGGAAATTTCCCATGGACATCTGGACTACCGCGTTGAAATTCGTGCGGCCGATGAAATTGGCGACCTCGTTAACTCCTTCAACCGCATGGCCGGTGAACTCGAGACCAGCCGCAAGCAAATCGAAGCATCCCGCCATGATCTGCAAGCCGCCAACGTGGAACTTGAGGAACGGCGCCGTCACATTGAAATCATTTTGGAAAGTATTCCCAACGGCGTCTTGTCACTCGACGCACAACGGCAAGTCACGCGCGTCAATCGCGCTTTAATACGCCTGTTTAATCCTTTCAACGATGAAGGACATGCTGAGGTCATGATTGGGGCCTCGCTCAAAGAGGTATTCCCTGAGGAATTACTTTCCGATCTGGAGCCTCTCTTGCGCCGTGCGGAGCGCATGGGTTCCACCACGACGCAAATGGAGATCTCACTGGCCCAGACAAAGTTAAACGTAGCTTTGACTGTGGCGACTTTGGAACACGCGGGAGAACAGCGCGGTTATGTTCTTGTATTTGAGGATTTGACTGATTTACTGAAAGCGCAAAAACAGGCGGCGTGGCGTGAAGTAGCGCAGCGGGTGGCCCATGAGATCAAAAACCCCCTCACTCCAATTTCGCTTTCTGCAGAACGTATTTTGCGGCACTTTGATCGCAATAAAATGGCGAATGCAGATTCTTCAAAGATCATAGAAGAATGCGCGAAAACCATCGCCGCCTCGGTAGAAACTGTGCGCACGCTGGTCAATGAATTTTCCACCCTCGCGCAATTCCCTGCCGCCAAGCCACTACCCTCGAATATCAATTCGATTATTGAAAGCACCCTGGCGATGTTCAATGGGCGACTCCATGGCATTCGCGTGAAAACATTTCTGGCAGCCAATCTGCCGAACGTCATGGCGGATACGGAAGCGATCAAACGCGCATTCGCCAATCTTGTGGACAATGCCGCTGACGCGGTGCAAGGCGCACTGTTAAAGGAAATTCAAATTTCCACGTCAGTCCTGCCTGAACATGAGACGGTAGAAATTACGGTTGCCGATACCGGTCACGGAGTCACACAAGAAGCCAAAGAGCGCCTCTTTCTGCCTTACTTCTCCACCAAGCAGCGCGGCACCGGCTTGGGGCTTGCCATCGTAAGCCGGATTATTGAAGATCATCATGGGTCCATTCGCGTCGAAGAAAACGAACCGGTCGGTGCGAAATTTATCGTGGAACTTCCATTAGCGCACGAAGCGCAAGCTCTCCTTTCCAAACATGCCTAACATTTTGATCGTTGACGACGAAGCCAGCATCCGGGAATCGCTGAAGGGCGTATTGCAGGATGAAGGATATACGGTGTCTCTCGCCGCGACGGGTGAAGCGTGTTTAGATTTACTGCGCGAGCATGCCTTTGATGTCGTCATGCTCGACGTATGGCTCCCGGGCATGGATGGCCTTGAGACCCTCCGACAAATCACCGAGCTGGAAAATTCTCCGGAAGTTCTCATGATCTCCGGGCACGGGACCATTGAGACGGCCGTGCGCGCCACCAAACTCGGCGCTTACGATTTTCTGGAAAAACCGCTGTCCATTGACAAGATTCTCATCCTCGTGAAAAACGCGAAAGACGCAAAGAAATTACGCCAGGAGAATCGTGATCTCAAGACGCAGTTAACACCGAAGAATGTAATCGTCGGTGAAAGCATTCCCGTCAAAGCGTTGCGCCAGCAAATCCAGATCATGGCCCCCACCAATGGCCGCGTGCTTATCTACGGAGAATCTGGAACAGGCAAGGAACTCGTCGCCCAGGCTATTCACTCCAGCAGTCTTCGAAAAGAAGAAACGTTTGTCGCAGTCAATTGCGCTGCGATTCCGGAAGACTTGATCGAAAGTGAACTTTTCGGTCATCGCGCCGGAGCCTTCCCTGCTGCGACAAGCGAAAAAAAAGGGAAATTCCAGCAGGCACACGGGGGAACGCTGTTTCTCGACGAAGTCGGTGACATGAGTTTGAAGACACAGGCCAAAGTTCTTCGCACCCTTGAGGACCAGCAGATTACTCCCGTGGGCAGCCACGATCCGATTACCGTAGATGTGCGTGTCGTGGCCTCCACCAATAAGGATTTAGAGGAAGAAATCTCGAAAGGCGATTTCCGCGAAGATCTTTTTTACCGGCTTAACGTGATTCCATTCTATGTCCCGCCGTTGCGCGAGAGAAAAGAAGACATCCCACTCTTTGCCCGTCATTTCCTGAAGGAGCTTTCAGCGGCCTACGGCCGCAGACCGCGCGAAATCACCGACGACGCGATTGATGCGCTGATGAATTATTCCTGGCCGGGGAATGTACGCGAATTGCGCAACGTCATTGAACGGATCGTGATCATGAATCCGACCACCTCGCGCTTTGATCGTAAGCACTTGCCACCGCTCGTGCAACGCGATGCAGGCCGCCGGGGCGCGGAGTTTACCAGCCTGCACGAAGCGCGCGCCGCCTACGAACGCGACTACATTCTTAAAAAGTTGGATGAGAACCACGGCAACGTGAGCCGCACGGCTGAAGTGCTCGGGCTCGAACGCAGTCATCTTTATCGTAAGATGAAAACTTTGGCAATTGTGGTGAAAGAATAAGCGCTAAAATCTAGAAGCTAGACAATCGGAATCAAGCAATAAGAAAGCGCGTCTTCCTCCGCGACCTACCGGTTCATCTTAAGAAGGCACAGCCACCAACATCAAACCGCCTACATCGTCGCCGGTTCCCTGCGTCGACAACATAATTGACGACTTCACGCTCGGCGGCCCAGAGGCGCCAGCAGTTGCTTCCTCCATTTTTGGCAACGGCATCTGCACTGTCAGGAGAGTTCCTCGACCTTGCGAAGCGATATCCATTTCTCCCTGGAAGTCGTCCACGCGTTCACGCATGCCAGCGAGGCCAACGCCGGTCCCGGTCTTGCGGCGGAAATCGTCCAGCATCGCAGGAGCAATTCCCTTGCCCCAATCTTCAACTTCCATCGTGACATGTCCGGTAACAGAAGAAATGCGAATTTCCGCAGAAGCGCTTCCGGAATGTCGATGAATATTCGTCAGCGCCTCCTGTAAAACCCGGAACAGAACCAACTCCAAATCCTTGGGAATATTATCCAGGTTCCGTGGCGCAATCAGCTTCACCTGAATCTTGCTGCGCTGCGTGAATCCATTCACATACCATTCCGCAGCCGCACGGAATCCCATTTCATCGAGCAACGGAGGATGCAGCAAGTGCGAGAGCGTTCGCGCTTCCGCCATTCCCTGTTCCATTAATGAGCTGGCTTCTTCCAATGCTTTTCTTTGCGCTTCCGACAATGATTCACCTTGCAGCACAACTTGCACGGTCATTTTGGATGCCGCGAAATATTGCCCAATGCCGTCATGGATGTCGCGCGCTACTTTACGGCGCTCGGCATCCTGTAAGCGAAGAATATGGCTGCTCAAGCGCCGAACCGCGGCCTCGGCACGCATGCGGTTTCGTAGTTCGAGCAATAAACGTCCAAAGTTAATCAGTAAGATCACAACGATTGCCGCCACCGCAATTCCCAATACAACTCGCACTCGCTGGTAATTCTCTGCGGAAATCACTACGCGTTGCTTCAAGAGGCTGGCTTCCTCGTCGCGCATGCCCTTAAGCATGTCCACCATTTGCGCGGTCAGCGCTTCACACTGGTCCGTGAATGCTTTTTGCTTTTCAGCGTTTCGGGTTCCGCTCTTTCTTAGTTCCACCGATTGCTGCATTTGTGAAAGCTTCTGATGGATCAGCAGATCCAATTGATCCAGCCGCGTCTGCTGGTTGGGATTGTCAACGGTCAAATGCCGCAGATATTTCAAATCGGAAGGAATTGCCTGCGCCGCCGCGTCATAATTAGTCAGCCCGGCATTGTCGGCGGCAAATACATATCGATTGCGGGAATCTTGCATCTTGAAAACGTTGGCGCGCAAGGTTTCAAGCGCGGTTTCTACCTCATGAGTATGCGAAACCCATTGCTCGCTGGTCGCGTAGGCAGAGGTCGTACGGTCAGCGATCACGCCAATGATCGCCAGTAACAGAATAGGGATACCCAGAACGATCCAGGTCACCTTGCCCGATGCAAGATGCATAATTTCCTTTAACTCCTCACGAGATGGAATGAGAGTGTCCATTTTCAGGTTTTGATGAAGAGGCAGGAAGATTTTAACAGGCGAAGTCCCCGCCTGTTAAGCTGGCATTTCCCTTCCACCCTTTGCATACGAGGTGCGTTGGATTCTGGTTGTTTAGTTAAGGTTTGCCGCCCAGGCAAGACCGTCGGCCCCGGGACCTGCATCGATTAAAGAAGTGACTTTCCATCCCTGCAAATCAATGGCTGCAATTTTCGCGCTGGCATTGCAGGAAACGTAAGCCACCAATCCATCGGGACGCACCAGGATTTCCTGCGGGGCAGCGGGTACGTCAATGGTTCGCACCACCTTCAAAGCGCTAAGGTCGACAACAGCGACTTTGTTGCTGGATGGCATGGCTACGAGAAGCGTTTTTCCGTCTTTTGTGGAAGCAGTGCCATAGCCCGCGCCCGGCAAATCCACCCAGGTCTTGATTTTATTCGTTGCTGTATCAATCACGGCAAGCCGCGGTTGCGCCTGGTCGGAAGTGAAGACCATGCTGTCATCGTTAGAAATGGAAATTCGCTGCGCGCCGGGAGCAATCGTAATCACGGTAATCGTTTTCCGCGCTTTCATATCCAGTACTGAGACAGTCCCCGGGCCGACGTTTGAGGTATATCCACGTTCGCCGTCATGCGAAATCACGAGCATATGCGACTCTGGCTGACCGGTTGGAATTGTGCCAACAACCTTCAGCGTTTGTGGATCAATAATGGTAATGGCCTTGTCGAGCTCCGTTGTGACATACAGCAGATTGTCTTTCTTGTTGTAGATAATGCAATGCGGACGCGCTCCATGACCCAGATCGATGTTGCCGGTCACTTTATGCGAAGCAATATCAATGACCACGATGTGTGTGCCAT